>CAZELD010000072.1:0-10690 GCA_964512855.1 uncultured Muribaculum sp. | reverse complement strand
ATCGTTAACTGATCTAATTCCTTAAAGTTAACCATATCATCTGTTTCTTATTTTATTTTGATTACCTTTATCAGCACATATCCCACATAATACCTATACCTCCCATCCACGCACTATGTTAAACCTTTCTTAAATTTACGCACATTTCTTATGCAAAGAAATGTAAACAAATGTTAAATAATGGGGGGGGTAGAAAATGTCATATTTTTCTCGTTAATTTGCACTTGGTTATAGCCTAAACTTCTATAACCTTAAATTTATTAGAGAATAAACCTTAGACGACTTATTGTGCATACATTGTCCTTCATATTTAGCGGACTCATAAGCCAAGCCGCCGGCGCCCTTGCTACGGGGGTTTTAATTACAGCTTTGCTTGTAGGGCTGGTGTTTTTTGCAATAAAGATAATCGCTGAGCGCGGATCCTTCTCGCTTGCCGGCTACGCCATGGGAGCGGCGCTATTCCTGTTTCTTGGCTACCATGTAATTCCGGCTTGCGGGGCGGTGTCTTTGCGATGGAAATGCGATGAGATCGAGCAGTGGCTCAACCATAACGTCATAAGCCGGCTGAATTCCGACGACATTTCTGACCTCACCCCTGAAGAAAGCCGTGAAGTTGTCGACGCTCTCATTGATAATGTGCCGCTTGTAGGCAATTACGTCAATGATCTTCAGCTTGCGGGCATGAGAGCTTCGGCTGTCACATCGACTATAGCAGGGGAAATACGCTCTACGCTCGATTCATTTGTGTGGAAATCGGCGCTGTGGAGCCTTGCCGGGCTTCTTATCGCTTCGATTATAATCTATAAAACGATGGGATTCCGTGCGGAAAGTTCTCGCCGAAACATCGTTATGGCAAGCGGCGGGGCGCGCAGAGCGCCTTCATCGGGAAGTTCTCGCCGCATAGCTTCAAGCGGCATAAGAAATTCACGAAGGCGTTAACTACAGATTTGGAAAAATTTAATTTAATAATAATCAATATGATAAATCACATTCTTGTCGGTCTTGGAGGAACCGGAGGTAAAATTCTCCGCGAGTTCAAGATGCGAATGTTTGAAGAGTATCCTGACGCAAACGAACGCGCGAAAATTCCCGTAGCGCTTCTTTACGTAGATACCACCCGCGAGATGATGGGTCTTGGCAGAGAGGATTTCAATGTGCTCGGGCAAGATGCCGGATTCGCTGAAAATGAGTTTTTGAATGTAAAAAGCATTGATGTAACAAAAATTATCGATGAAATAGACAATTACCCCAAGCTCCGCGGTATCGTGGACAACGTGAAGGGTGTACGATCGGCCATCGGTAATCTTGGCGAAGCCGCCGGTCAGAAGCGCCGCGCAGGGCGCTTGCTCTTCGCCGTCAACGCCGACCGCTACGTTATGGCGCTTCAGGATGCTTATTCACGTTGTCATGCGGCAAATGCATCCGGCGAGGCGACTAAGACCGTACATATCTTCGCCGGCCTTTCCGGAGGCACCGGCTCAGGGGCTATTATCGATGCGATCGCCCAGGCCCGCAAATTGTGGAACGACGCCAAAATTTTAGTTTACGCCATGTTGCCTGAACGAGATCTTCCGAAACCCGACATGGACAAAGGCCGCTACTACCCCAACGCTTACGCCGCAATGCGCGAACTCAACGCGCTCCAAGTAGGTAAATTCCAGCCTTACGACGTGACCGGCGATGGTGAGCCTCTCGACTATCTGTCGATGAAACCATCGGCCAAGGGTGTCGCCGACGGAATTTCGGTCTACAGCAATTTGAATGAAAACGAATGTACCGTAAATTCATTCACCGAGCTTCCGCGCATAGTGAGCGACTTCGCTTATTCACGCATATTCCAAATACGCCCCGATGTTGAGGAGTGCGGCGACATACTCCGCGCCTATAACTTTGAGAACCTCGACGGATTTGAAATGGAGAATGACGAACGTCTTCTGCCCGATGAGGTTGACAAGGACGAGGAATTCCCCAAAACACGCACTTGCAAAATCAGTTCATTCTCGATCAAGCGCATCATCTATCCTGAGATGCGCGTGCTCAAGCACATCACCTATTCTACCGGCGAGGATGTGCTCAATCAGCTCCGCTACAATCATTGGAGCGATAACCACGGCTTCCTCAACGAGCCGCAGAACAAAGACTATCGCAGCGTATATCTGACCGATAAGTATCTTCAGCGTTGGATGCTCGACCTCGAACACCTTACTTTGGAGAAGAAAGTGCTTCCTCTCGACAAAGAATACCTGCCATTTAAAGAAGACTGGACTGAAAACATAGAAAACTTAGCTACTTCTTGTCAAGAAGACAGTTGTCCTCCAGCCGCCATCCGCAGCAGCATGAACCAGATTTATAATGAGACATTCCGCGGCAACGGCGTGGAAACTTATTATAAAATTAAAGCCAAGTCAATCAAAGAGATTGCTAAGGAGATACGCCGCACAGTAGAACATGAACTATTCTCAGAATGGCGTAACGGAGATCTCTCAATGGCTGATCTCGTGAAGATTGTTTCGATATTAGCTGAATATGTAAGCGATGACCTGAAAAAGAAAATCGATGAAGCTATCGTCAAGAATGACGAAGAGCTTAACAGCAGTTCACAAAATCTTGATGCGATTATTGATGACTGGGCCAACTCCGGATTCCTACGCGGCAAGATCCTTGGAAAGAAAAACGATTATTACGTTGAAGCGAGAACTGAGTTGTCATACCTTATGACTGCCCGCACACTTAAAGCAGCCCTTGACTTCGCCAAAGACTTGCAGCAATTACTCAATATGGAATTTGGCAAGTTTGTGGAAGCTGTCAACGGTTTCAATGCCCTCATCAACGAAGCAATTGAGAAAACCGATGAACAACTCGCAGCTCAAAAGAAGAAAAATCCGGGACTTGAAAATCCAAAAGGTTCTATAATCGAGGTGAGCGAAGACTCTGCAATGCTTGACTTCGAGAAAGACGCCCGTATCGACAAGAAGATGATGCGTGAGGCCTCGCAACAATTGCGCGAAGCTCTTGTAGGCGATAAGGATTTCATCGATTTCGCCGATTTGAAATCACGTCTCACCATAGATGACTTCCTCCATGCTTTCGACGTGCAGCTCTCCAAGAAGATTATCGCCCGTCATGAGGAGCTTCCAGTATCAGCCACCAAGGTGCTTGGGCTTAATATCTTAACACAATTGAAGCAGAAGCTCGACACCCAGCAGAAAATCAACGAATTTGCCCATAGCATTATCCGTCAGACCGGTCCATACGTGAATCTTGACGCAGGACAGCTAAGCTTCCAGGTGCGCAACAACGACATAGCCAAGGAGGGCGTGAACCGTAACCTCAAGGAAACCTATATCGCGCTTCCTGACCCGGAAAAGAATCCCGAACTTGAGGACTTTGCAAAGATGCTCGGAAAGGCGTTCCGCGATATGGCGCCGCAGGGGGTAAAAGCGCCGAAAATACATCTCGGAGGAAGCCGCGACAATGAAATGTTTATCATTTCCATCAACTCAGGTTATCCGATGCGCGCTATCAAGTGGCTCACTCAGGACAAGAAGAAATATGACCGCTTCATGCACTCAGGAAATGCGGTGACCGACCAAACCAACGCCATCATGCTCCACAGCGAGGGCGAAGGCGAGAATCTGCCCGACATCTTTGCCCTTTCCGACAAAGAGTGCCGCGAACTTGATGCCAAGAAACCTCAGCGTCAGCAGCCGCAGGCAGCTCAGCAGACAGCTTCCGCCCCGGCTATGCCGGGCGCTCCCGTGCCTCCCCCAATGCCCGGAGCCGCTGTTCCGCCCCCCATGCCGGCGGCCGACCCCGTAGTACAGATGTTTCTCTTCGTAGGCGGCGCCCAGTATGGCCCATACGACTATGCTACTTGTCGCCAGTTCACCACTACCGGGCAATTGACTCCGGAAACCATGGTGTGGGAACAGGGTATGGCAGCATGGATTCCTGCAGGTCAGGTGGAGAAGCTGAAAGGACTGTTTGCTCCGGCAATGCCTACGCCTCCCCCTATGCCCCAGACCGGCTCCACTCCTCCTCCAATGCCGCAAAACCCGCCGATGCCCCCTACAATGTAGGAAATCGTCGTAACTGATTATGTCTAATCTTATAAATGTTAAATAAAAATGGCTGAACCATCAAGACGCAGTTCACGCGCCGCTGGAAAAACCGGAATGTGCGTGAACAGAGAGTGCAAAGATTATCAAAAGAAAATTACCGTTGATCGCGGCGAGTTCGTATGTCCTGAGTGTGGAAAAACACTTGTTCCCATCAAAGGCGGCGATAAGCCCCAAAAGAAAATGTGGGTGGGCGCTGTCGTCATCGCGGCCGCAGTTGTTGTTTATCTGCTTTCTCAGGCAGGTGGCTCCTCAGGACCAGAAGGTGACACAGTAGTAGACCCTGTTGCAGTCGAAGGACCCGTAGTAGAGCCGGTTGATACCATAGCTACCGTTGACACTGTAACCGTGGTTGAAGAACCAAAGGAAGAACCCAAAGCTGACCCTCCGGCAGCAGGGCCAAAAGCGCCCGCGCCTACCGTAAGCGCATTACCCTACGGTAAGTACACCGGCCCGATGAGCGGCGGTAAGCCTCACGGAGTGGGCGGCAGCGTGGCAGTGAATAGCAGCTACACTTTCGATCTTAACGACGGAACTACTACCAGTGTGGCCGCAGGCGACACGCTCGAAAACACCAAGTTCCAGAACGGACGCCTTGTGCAGGGTGAAATCCATCGCACCAACGGCGACCGCAAGTGGATTACTTTAGGAGCTTCTAATGGCCGTTGATTGCCGTAAAATATTATTGGCACTTACATCGTTGTGGGCGGTTATGCTGCCCGCAACGATGCTTCCTAATGTGGAATATGCCACCGACCGGCTTGAACGCATAGCTACAATGCTCAACATAAAGCAAGGTATCGAGCGCGGTGATACGGCATTTTTTCACAAATCACTGCCTGTGCACGTGATAATGCGCGGCACGACAGTGGATCATATAGGCTACCGACTGTTTGTCAATGGAGAAAGAAAGTGGTTTGACCTACCGGTTTTTGATTTTCTTGAGCGTTCCGCGCTTGAAGCCGACATACCGGGAATATTGAAAGATGTGACGGTCGAACGCTCCCTTGAAGAGGATGGAGTAAGATATGCGAACGGCAACTTACATTCTTTGTTGAAAGTCGCTTCCGACACGACGCTGTCGCTCGCCATCGAGTGCCCCGATGGGCGGAACTATCTGTTGCGTTGGACTGACGGCAACGGTGATGTGGCATACGCCATCACATTCCCTATCTTCTACGACCTTCTGCATGGAACCGAGATGAAGGAGAATGAACGAAGGCTGTGGGAAGAGCTGTCGCAACATTCTATTGTGCATCGCGACACTCTGAAAGTCGATGCGTCGATGCTTATCGAGTCGCCCGACTCAGCTATAATGGTTCTTGAAGGAGATCAATATTATTTCCCCGAAAACAATTCCAACCGCTACTATGTGCCGGTGGATTCCGGTATGTTCAAACTCGTGTGCAGCGACGATCATCCGCTTTACAGCCTTGCCAATTTGGTGACGAGCACCGAGATAGTGAACAACTACAAGGTGCGTGTGCGATTGGTGGGATACGATTATTCTGACCGGTATTTTACAATGCCGTTAAGTGAGTTTGTGGATTATTTCATAGATAAGGGTTGCAAGCCCTACTTCGGAGTGATCGAGGCCGACGAAAAGAAAATAACGGCTTTGCTCACAATGAAAAACGAGAAGGAGGGCTATTGCCACAACATCAGGATCACAGCTCCAACCTCGATAATCGATATTGAAAACGGTGAGATAACAGCACGCATCACGGCCTACATACCCATCTCACGGATTTTGTCATTATTTGACGATTAAATGATATGAAACTAAGACTTATCATAGCATTATTACTCATCACAGCCGGTATCGGCTCCATGTCAGCCCAAAAGACCGAAGCGAAACAGATCAATATGATCAAGCTTGACGGCCGCTACCTGTATGGCGAAGCTACAATGCCCACAGAAGCGGAAGCGAAAGAGGCTGCCGATATAACGCTGATCAACTACATCAACGACAAGCTCAAGGAACACCATATAGACCGTCGCCTCGGTCTTGACGGTCTTGAGCAAACCCAATATATAACTGTAAAGAGAGGGGCCAACATACGAGTATTCGCCTACGTGGAGTGCAGCGTCTACGGCATTCCTGCGGCGGCATCGCAAAATGCGGCGATGGCCGAAGCGCCTGCGCAACCGGCGGCACAACCCAAACCAATTCCGGCCCCCGCACCGGCTAAGGCATCCGAGCCTCGGGCACAAGCCGCTCCCAAGCCCGCTCCAAGCCAAGCATCGGCTCCATCCCCTCAAGCCGCGCCAAAGCCTGCCGCACCCCCGGCACAGATGCCGCCCAAGAGCGCCTCGGCAGCAGCCGGCCTGTCGGCTTGGCAAAACGAAGCGATCGAGGATCTGCTCAATTCCGGCAATCTTAACAATGCCGCGCAACTGCTCAACGAATTCCGTAGCGCCCACAAAGTTCTTGCATTCGGAAGCCCCAAAGAATGTCCCGACGCATCGAAATGTTTTTGGGTGGTATTTGACAATAACTTGAACACTATTACCGTTTTAAGTAACGGAGACAACGATGTGCGACACAATTTTAAAACCGGCTCATCCGACGGTCTCGGCAACTATTCGGGAAACACAGCAATATGGTTTATCTTAAGTAAATAACAATCAATTATATAGCAATGAAAAAGTTTCTATCAATATCGTTGATATTAATATTGTCTCTGTCAAGGAGCTTTACGGCATACGCCGCTCCCGACAATAGTGACTACGATGTGGATGCTGCACTCACATTTTTTGGCTTCCTTATGGGGCTGTCGTTTCTATACGGCGATCCGCTCCCCACTGAAGATTACGGAAAAGATGTAACATTCCAATTTTCCGACGGCATAGCATCGCCGCAACTCAAAGCGAAAATGGAGCAACAGCTCAGCCAGCTCCTGACCAATCTTAACAAGGCCGCCTACAATAACTCAGATGTGAACTATGCCGGCCTAGACATCGACAATCTCGCATCACAGACTATCGGCATGACTTGGAACAACGTACACTTCACCACCGAGGAAGACTTTATCGTGGACCACTGCCTTACCATCAAGTCGGGCGGACGCGTAACGGGCTATCAAGTGAGAAATATCGGCGTGAATATGCTGCCGATCAACGAGACATACGGCGGCCCTATGCGCAAGGAGCTGTGTATCGACTTCAACTCAGCCGGAAAAATCATCGATTTCAACTTCACGATGGACAAGACTAATTATGTGAACATCATGAAGGAGGGTCTGCGACTTAAAGACGAGGATCGCCGCATGATGATCATCGGCTGGTGCCAGCAGTTTGAAAAAGCCTATTGCGACAAGAATATCCGATTCATTGAGGATGTGTTCAGCGACGACGCTCTCATCATCACCGGCAAGCTCGTTACCCAAAGGGTAAAAAATGATATAATGCCGCAGAATGGCGTCGTGTTTGAGCCAAAAGGGAAAAAAGAATACATCTCTTCGCTGAAAAGAGTGTTTGCAAACAATCAGAGGCTTAAAGTTAAATTTGACGAATACCGCGTGGTGCGTCATCCCGCTAAACCCGACTATTATGGCGTGACATTGAAACAAGATTGGAATTCCGACAGTTACAGCGATCAGGGAAGCGTGTTCCTACTATGGGATTTCACTGATGAAGATCACCCAAAAATCCACGTCCGTACTTGGGAACCGGGAATAGAATGTTCATTTAAAGCCACCGATTTTAAAATCTAAACCTTATAACAATAATCACAATGAAACATCTGTGTTTATCAATTATCGCATTTCTGGTAGCAATGGCAGCAAACAGCCAGGAATTAATGGTCACAAAATTTTCTGCCGACCCGAGCGACATCAGCGCCGTGTCGCATCAGGTTCTTGACGGCAACGGAGATCCGTGCGCATTGGTGAAAGTCGGCATCAAAGCCAAAAATCCGATATTTGAAGGTGATATAATAAAGACTGAAGATAAGAATGGCGAATATTGGGTGTATATGGTCGATGGAGCGCGTTATATGAATATAAAGTCGGATGACTGTATCCCACTACGTTACGATTTTGATCCACTCGCTAAAAACACCACATATATCATGCAGGTTTCGGAAGCTGACGGTTCTGTGCTTCAGGAACGCCTTTCCGTAACAATCCAACCGACCGCAAGCAGCGTGTCGATAGGCGGCCGTACGACCAAAGAGTCTAAACCGGTAGTATTCGACCTCATTCTCGTGCCTGCGGGAATGTTCAAGATGGGTGCAACGGCCGAGCAAACAGGGGCCGATGACGATGAAAAGCCCGCCCATTGGGTGACTATCTCAAAGCCGTTCTATATCGGCGAAACTGAAGTATCGCAAGACCTTTGGGAACACATCATGGGCGATAATCCTTCTAAATTTAAAGGGGGCGATCTACCGGTTGAAAGCATATCAGTGGCTGAAGCGGAAGATTTCGTGAAGCGCCTTAGCGCCCAGACGGGAGCCAAATTCCGCCTGCCAACCGAAGCAGAATGGGAATATGCGGCGCGCGGTGGCAATAAAGCATCTGATCAGACCATATATAGCGGAAGCAATGACGCAAACGCCGTGGCATGGCACTATGGAAACTGCCTTAATAAAACCCATGAAGTGAAGTCAAAATCCCCCAATGCGCTCGGGTTGTATAATATGAGCGGCAATGTGTTTGAAATATGTCAAGACGCTAAAGATAAATACCCCTCAAAAGCAGTTGATGATCCTGTGGTAGTGAAAAAAGGAGTCGACAGAGTACGCCGAGGCGGCGCATGGGACAGCGAGAGCGCTAAAGAGCTTCGTGTTGCGTTCCGTCGTCGTATGCCCCTTGATAAACCTGCCCGCAATACCGGGCTTCGTATAGTCATGGAAACTGAATAATAACGAACGTATGTTGCGAAAGATATTATTGTGTATGGCAGTCCTCGCGGGGACTGCCATGTTTGCGAAAACAGAACTCCGATTCAACCAAAACGGGGAATTTAAAATCGTACAGTTTGCCGACAACCACATAAAAGTTGGCAAAAGCGCGTCGGAAAAATCGGTTGAGTGCATCGAAGCGGTGCTTGCCGTTGAGCAGCCCGACTTCGTGATCTTTACCGGCGACCAAGTGTATTCAGATTCTGTTATTGAAGGATTCAAGGCCGTGCTGCGTCCCATTTTGCAGCGTAAAATTCCATTCGCGTTCGTTTTTGGCAACCATGACACCCAGTTTGAACTGGATCACGCTCAAATATATGATTTCTTGCAGCCGCTCCCCTATTCAGTCATGCCGCAACGCAGTCCGGGCATTGAAAGTCCCGACTATACGATCGAAGTGTTGTCATCAACGAGCGACAGCGTGGCGAGCGTGTTCTACTGTCTCGATTCACATACCAAAACTCCGATAAAAGGGATAGGGAGATACGCCTGGATTAAGCCTGAACAAGTTATGTGGTACAAGGATTTAAGTTGGGCTTATCAAGTGAAGAACGACGGCAAAATCATCCCTTCGCTGATGTTTTTCCACATACCTATACCGGAATATGCGACCGCATGGGCCGACAATGAGAATATGGGCTATGGGAAAAGAGGCGAAAAAGTTAGCTGCCCGGCATTGAATTCCGGAATGTTCACCGCCGTAAAAGAGCGGGGCGATGTGATGGGCATATTTTGCGGACATGACCATGACAACGATTTTGTGGTGGACTTTTATGACGTGTTGCTCGGTTACGGCCGTTATTCCGGCGGTAACACAGTCTACAATCATATAGGGGAGAACGGTGCCCGTGTAATACATCTCAAAGAGGGCGAACGCGCTATCGACACCTGGGTAAGACTGCGAAATGGTGAAATAATCAATAATGTGTCACACCCCGCCGATTTCATCGGTAAAAAACGCAAAAAACAGAAATAAAATCAACGTCCATTTCTGAAAAAGGTCGGCTCGGTTTGGTCTGACACGACCAAACATTCTGATTAAAGCTTATATCGAATTGCTGATCCTCAATATCACTTCTGCCCCACCTCAGCCGACTTAGAAAATTCGACACAAATAACGGGGAAAAAAGGAAAAAATCGCGACTCTCAACATTTGTTGAGAGTCGTTATTTTTATTGGCTGTAAATTTGCAAATTATATCAGCGATAGAATGTTATGAACATTCTTATTATTGGCGCAACCTACGGTATCGGTTATCAGTTATGGAGATATTATGCCTTATCAGGCGATAATGTAGCAATAACGAGCCGAAGAAAAGAAATACTTGAGCAACAAATCAAAGAGAATCCGGATAATACAGTTGCCATTCAGTGTGAGATTGCTGATTTGTTTTCTTTCGATTCTATGCTAAAAGATGTAATGTCTAAGTTCGATTTTATGATAGTCCGTAATTACACCTAAAAATATTTGGTGGGATGGACTGGAATTTGTACTTTTGCACATATCAATTGACAAATGATAGTCCGCATTAGCACCTAAGGGTCGCTATGTTGCTGTTATACACCCTGCTCTTAAAACTGGGTCAGCGGACAGGGGCGGTTGGTAGCTCCCCCCCCCTTCAGGTATCCTCCGTCAGCTGTAAAATTATTAACTTTGCAGCATGAAT
>CAZELD010000071.1:0-10804 GCA_964512855.1 uncultured Muribaculum sp. | reverse complement strand
CACGCTTTTTTTTTATCGTATTGCTTCTTCTTTGGAGAGTTTTTGAAGAACCTGGCGCTCGTTGCAATAAGAGTATCGGCGATTGCCTTGTATCACTCCAATACTCTTCCAAATTTTTAAATGAAACACTTCATTAAACATTTCTCATCGATTGTAGCAGTTTTGCTAATGACATTCACCTTCGCAGCTTGTAGCGATGATGACAAGAAAGATGACGAACCTGAAACACCCAAGACCTTGAACGAGCAGCTCGTAGGCACATGGCAAGAAACAAATCTTGACTCCGATGAGTCACCGTACATCTTGGTATTCTATGCGAACCAAACAGGTTCTGTTTCTTACACGCCTACGGGAAGAGTCACTTATTCTGAAGATTTCAAATGGGATACCGGTAGCGATAGCGACGGGTTCAACTACGTTGAAATCCTTAAAACAAGCGGAGATGACCTTATAAAAGATGGTTATTATCCGCTATCCCTCATTGGAGACGACCTGTCGTTTGGCGGCTTGAGATTTGTCCGCAGATAATAATCGAGCGTCAGCATCCAAACCTTTACAACTTCAATTCGGGGCAGTTCTCTCAGCGGCAAAAAGCATCTGGCGGAACTGCCCTACATACATTAACCTATATCACCATGCACATAATAATGTCACGTTTTTTCTCTATTTCAGCACTCTTCGTAATTGCGTTCTTGAAGACGCAAGTAATGCCTGCCGATCCCCGCCCTATCTCACTGAAATCGCAACCCGGGGAAATCATAAGGCTGTCACTCAAAGGGGATGAAAATTTGAAATATGCGATAGTGGGAAATAACGGACGTTCCGCCGTACAGGATTGCGACGGCGTGTGGCGATATTTAACGCATGACAGTTTAACAAATGAGCCTATAATATCAGACATTGATATTTTATCATCCGATACCTGTGCAATCCAAAAATTCATATCATCTACGCCTAAGAACTTGATTCCGCTAAAGGAGCATAGTTCCGTGAAGCGGTCTCGGACAATTGCCGAGATTACACGCACGGAGAAAAATGTCATCGGCGAAAGAAAAGTTTTGATTATTCTCGTCCAGTTCCCTGATCGCCAATTCGTGTGTTCAAATGAACAGCTCAACCATCTGTTCAATCAGGCCGGATATCGCGAAAACGGAGCCACGGGAAGCGTGTTTGACTTTTTTCATGAAGTGTCGGAAGGGCAACTTGCGATTTCATCATCCATCATCGGACCATTCACGACTGCCAACCCCATGTCATATTATGGACGAAATACCGGTCTTAGCAGCAATGACGCCAATCCGTATGCTATGTTCCAAGAGGCGTTGGAATTCGCAAAATCACAAGTGGATTTAAGAGAATATGATTGCTACGACGATGGATTAATCGACAACATCCATATTATTTATGCCGGTTACGGCGAAGAAGCAGGAGCCTCGGCAAATGCCATATGGCCCCATGAATCATCATTTAAAGATGTCGCAGTCTATGAGAATCTGAGTATCGACCGCTACTCGTGTTCACCTGAACTTCGAGACAATAAGGGCGAGACAATCACCACCATCGGCCCTCCGTGTCATGAGATATGCCATGCGCTTGGAGCTATGGATTTTTATGACACTGACTACTCCACCGGCGGCGAATACAGCGGAACCGGCGATTGGGATGTAATGGGTTCGGGAAGCTGGAATAACGATGGAAACCGCTTCACGCCATACGCTGATATTCCATGGAAAACATTTGTGAAAGGCGATGGTAAATATGGCAACATCGCAGCCGCATCAATTCTCGCAAAAACTCACCGAGACCAATTCATGAAATTTCTACATGAGCAATATCCCATGTATGGCTGGAACGTAAATAAGGGATATCCGACAAAAGTTCATCGCGACGCAATATCCAAGCACGGCCCATCGCCCTATCACCGCATGACATTCCGCCTTGTTGACGACCGACTAACCCTCTTCTAATTAAAGGATTATAGGGGTAGGACGGTAAGGCGTAGTTTTTGGGAGTATGCTATGCCGGGAATTCGTGATACAAGATGGCAATAATATGTGCCCGGCGGCACTCTCTCGGAATCATCATTAATGAGATTCCATGCCGTCGAAGTTGCATCGCCGAGTTCTTGCCTGTGTACAATCTTTCCGGAGGAATCAGAGACCTTCAATATTAAATCCGCATCCTCCGGCGCTTCGTTCCAATATAGTTCAGCCCGCTCTCTGACGATGGCTCTTTCGCAATATAACTCCAACGGTTCTGTTGTGTCATGAATAAAAGAAAAGTCGGCGCGTGAAGAAAGTCCGTTGGTTCCCTCAATGATAATCGTCGCATTGTGGCGTCCGGTAATAAGCGTCTTATATCGGGCGCTTAAAATAAGTCGATTGCCTAAAACATTGGATAAGGAAAGGGGCGCTATGATTCGTCCGTCAATCACGCAGCGCGAATATGCTCCAAGTTCTCCCTTATTTTGGCTGATACCGCAGCCATCAGTGATTACTTCGACTATAATCTCACCGCGTTTAGCTTCTGACCGCAGAATTATTGGAGGATAGTGCGACTCATATTCCGGATGAACGTAGGCGAATTTCAAATCGCTTGTACAGACTGTTCCCGACAGATGATCGATTGCTGTTATAAATGCCCGACATTCCGATTTGTCAAAATTTGTGGAAAGATTGATTGGAATTTCAAATTTGTCATCATTAACCGTCGCGATTGATTTGCCGATAAAAATATTGTCGGTTGAATATATTTCCGCTTCGACAACCGTTCCGTCAGCAGCTCCGTCGAGTTCTCCTACGATTACCCCGGAGTTGTCGATGTATTCACAGCCGATTATTCCTTCGCAGAATCTAAGGGGCAGAGCGGGGTCGCCTATTAAATTAAACGAAAGGGTGTTCAATCCCAGTGTCTTGTTTACCTGCGATGACGCCATGAGCATACATTCGCACTGCGCGTCAAGCCATAAATCTCCAAAATTGTCGGTGTTTGTTTTTGTTGCCCAACGTCGCGCGAAAGCTAACACTATCGGTCGATTATACGATGCATACACCTCTTGAGGGGAGCTAACGCAGCCTATTACCCCTCCGGTGCCGTTAAACAGCAATGCCTCTGTGAATGACATTGTGCTCCCCCCAAACTTACCGATACGGCAAGAACTGAAAAATCCCCAAGGTAAAATTTCATTGCATAAAGTATTGGCGGCATAACTGTCCATCAATCCTTCGCCGGTTATTGACACTTCATCTCCATGTCCTATGTACACCCATAAACCGACGCCTGTTTCGATCCGGTCGATCAATTGCCGCTTTGCTTCCGATGATTTCCCCTCTTCCAAAGAGTATTCACCGACATAGATTTTATGAATCAAAGCCGCAGAATCAGCCGATAATGTTAATGCCGCTTCCTCCGCGTCATTCTGATGTGACAGATTGTCGCCGTCATCAGCCGCTAATACTATTCTGCGGCTTCTTGCGGCGCCATCCGTCGAGTCAAGGTAACGGATTATTTTATCATTATATTCCATGCATTGCATAGTCGAAGAAACCGGTATGCGTCCCACCGCCACTGCCGGAGGGGTGAATGGAACACGTGCCGCTGAAAACGTCCCTTTCACCATGCCATGATATGCATCGCCTCCACCATTAGTCCATCCGACACCATACAGCGTTACATATCCAAGTGACCCGTTTGATGCGTCGTATGCTTCTTTCACTTTGAGCCGCACAGCCTCCGATGTCGCATCCCGGCTCATTGCCACAACTTCTACGGTCATTCCTTGTCGTATGCGGTGAATATCAGCAAGAGCCTCTGCCTCAGCCACAAAATCTGAATCGGCCACAATCAGCATACGGCGTGCTGTGTCAGTCGCATGAAGCCGACAACACATAAAGAGGATAAAAAGAATCAATATGCGGTATTTCACAGGATTGGGTGTTAAATGTGTTATATGTTACGGAGCCATATAAGATCCGTAAATGATATTATTTTACGGAAAATGAGAGACGTGTCTCTCCGTTTACCGTGTCAATTGCTGTTATGCGGGTGTCGATAGCGAGATTTTCGGCAAGATAATCCTCATTCATCACGATTATGTCTCCAATTTTCATAACCCCTTTTTGCCCGGCAAGAGCCACCATTTCCGTCACAATATCGGTGTCGATAGTGACAGTCGCGTTCTCTCCTGATGATGTGGAAAATTTAAATCCGGCACACCCTTGCGCTTCTGACATTCCCCATTCTCCGATAATCACAGCGCCTTCATGACAACGGTTGAGCGCGTTGAAACCCTTGCTGTCGGCCGGAAATGTTGTTATACATGGCGCGTATGCGTCAATATAGCGCGAAGCGAATTTCTCGGAAATGTTTTTCCCGAGGCGGCATATACGAACAGCCACACCGCATGAATATTTCCATCGTTTGGCATCGTCGGGGATGAAAAAAGGCTTACCGTCCTTAATAATTGCGGAGTCGGGGATTATTTCGGCGATTGCGTTTTCATCAAAAACGTCGGCTGAACACCTGTCGAAAACCAATACTTTCATTTTTTGCTGCTATTGTTTGCGTCAAGGCGGTCATACATCACCGCTAAATGCGCGTAAATCGAAGTGTTTTGAATCACAATACCGTCGGGAGCGGTGATACGGAAAGGAGTAAAGTTCCACAGCGCCTTTATTCCTGCGGAAACAACTTTGTCGCACATCTCCTGTGCATGGTCGACAGGAACCGCGATTATCGCAATTTCAGCATTCAGCTCAGGCATTCGTGATTCAAGCTCTGATACATCGTAAACAGGCACACCGCACACTGTCTGTCCCGTGCGCTGAGGGTCGACATCAAATCCGGCCACTATGTGAAGCCCGTAATTGTCAAGTCCGGAGTCGCTTATGAGCGCGCTTCCGAGACTTCCCACTCCTATCATTATCGCATTATGAGGCACCTTAAAGCGCAGGAAGTCCTGAAGTTCGTGCTCAAGTCTCGTAACTTCATAACCTATGCGGGTTTTACCTTTTATATTGAGGAATGACAAGTCCTTAGCAATCATCGACGCATCCACATGGAGTTGTTTTGAAATCTGGGTCGATGAAACATACTCTACCCCGGCGGCTTTGAGTAGGCTGACATACGCCAAATACCACGGCAAGCGTCTCACCGTAGGCTCGGGTAGCATTTCCCGGTGGGATGATGATATGTTATTAGTCTTTGCCATATATGATTACAACGCAAAGTTAGTAATTATCCACGACAATAGCGAAAGTTTTCTTATCTTTGTGTGATATAAACAGGCTCCTAATACATAACATATATGCAAGCAGTTATCCTTGCCGCCGGAATGGGGCGCAGACTTGGTGAATTTACCGCTAATAATACCAAATGCATGGTGGAGGTTAATGGTGAAAGGCTCATCGACCGTATGCTAAGGCAATTGTCGCAACATGACCTGTCGCGGATTGTGATAGTCGTCGGATATGAGGGGAAGAAGTTGAAGGACTACGTTTCAGAGCGTTACCCGGAGCTTGGCATACTTTTCGTGGAGAATCGCGTGTATGACAAGACTAATAACATATACTCGCTATGGCTTGCTCGCGATTACCTCATGGAGGAGGACACGCTTCTGTTGGAAAGCGATTTGATCTTTGACGATGGAATACTTTCAGCGGCCGTTGAAAGCGATTATCCTACGCTTGCGCTTGTGTCTAAATATGAATCATGGAATGACGGCACTATGGTGACGATCGATGATGACAATAATATCGTGAATTTCATATCAAAAAAAGCGTTTAACTATGCCGACACGGAATTTTATTATAAAACGGTCAACATGTATAAATTCAGCCGTGATTTTATTGTCAATCATTATTTGCCGTTTTTAGAGGCATATCTCAACGTGCTTGGCAACAATGAATATTATGAGCAGGTGCTGCGGGTGATCACTCTCATTGATGGAGCCGGGCTGAAAGCGCTTCCTGTATCGGGCATGAAATGGTATGAAATTGATGATGTGCAGGATCTGCGCATTGCTGAAACGATGTTTGCATCGCCGGCGGAGCGTTTGGAAAAAATTCAGCATAGTTACGGCGGATACTGGCGTTATCCGGGATTGCTTGATTTCTGCTATCTGGTGAATCCATATTTTCCGAGCAAGCGTCTTAGTGACGAAATGAAAGCCAATTTTGATGTGTTACTTCGTGAATACCCATCCGGAATGGGAGTAAATTCGCTTCTCGCCGGTAAGTATTTTGGAATAAAGCAAGCGTATGTCTGCATCGGTAATGGTGCAGCCGAGCTTATTAAAGCCTTGATGGAGCATTTGTCAGGGAAAATGGGGGTTGCATATCCCACATTTGAAGAATATCCCAATAGAGTTAATGAGGAAGATATCGTCAAATTTTATCCCGGCAACTGCAATTTTTCATATACAGCCGATGATCTTATTGACTTTTTCGGAGATAAAGATATATCGAGCCTGCTTCTTGTAAACCCCGACAACCCTTCCGGTAATTTTATTTCCAAAGGTGAAATATTGAAGCTTGCCACTCAATGTGAAGCAAGAGGATTGAGACTGATCGTTGATGAATCGTTTGTGGATTTCAGTTCGGGAGGAGAAGGCAATTCGTTGCTCCATGACGATATATTGCAGTCCTATCCTTCGATGTGTGTGATGAAGAGCATATCAAAGTCCTATGGAGTTCCCGGTTTGCGTCTTGGTGTGCTCGCCTCTGCCGACACCGAACTCATAAAAAAACTTAGGAGCGGCGTGGCGATATGGAATATAAATTCCTTTGCCGAATTTTATATGCAGATTTTCGGCAAATATGAAAAAGACTACTTAAGGGCTTGTGAAAAATTCAGAGCGGCGCGTTCGGCATTTGAAATGGAACTTAAGCGAATTCCCTTCCTACGTGTTATACCATCGCAAGCCAATTATTTCTTATGCGAGCTTAAAGATGGCATTACCTCATACGATTTAACGCTTTCGCTTTTGGCCGATTATAACATATACGTCAAGGATTGCTCATCGAAGAAGGGATTCCCGGAAGGTGCTCAGTATGTGCGAATCGCCGTGCGTAACAGTGAAGACAATGAGAAACTCGTCAATGCTTTACTGAGTTTGTATCAATCTAAATTCAAGAAGTGATGGAATCCGGGAAAAAGAAATTATGTATATGCGGCGGTGGTAATCTCGGTACTGTGATTGCCGGTGCGGCTGCTTCCCGCGGATATAACGTCAATATGCTTACGAGACGGCCGGAAAAGTGGAGCCGCAGCATTACTGTCACGGATCCAAATGGTGTATGTTTCTCCGGAGAATTGAATGTCGTGAGTTCTAATCCGGCAGAGGCTATCCCTGGGGCGGACATAGTGCTTATATGCTTGCCGGCGACAGCAATGTCAGAGGAGTTGCGCCGCATAAAACCCCATCTTGGAAATGATGCTTGTGTTGGTAGCGTGTTCTGTTGTACAGGCTTTTTTGTTATGGCTCTCAGGGAGCTTGGCGTTGATGCAGCCCTATTTGGATTTCAACGGCCGCCTTTCATCGCAAGAGTGAACCGATATGGAGAATCTGCGTCGCTTTTGGGTTACCGAAAAATTATGCGTGTAGGTTTCTGGGGAATGGACGATAATGAGGTTCTTGCATTGAGCGCCGTGCTTGAGGATATGCTCTTGACGCCATTGGAGGCTCTTCGACATCCTCTTCAGGCTACGCTAACGAACAGCAATCCAATTTTGCACACATCTCGGCTATATGATATGTTTTCCGGGTTAGGAGAGAATACCATGCCGCGTATACCCATGTTTTATGAAGAGTGGACCGACAGTAGTAGCGAGATTCTTATTGCCGCCGATTCCGAATTTCAGGCCTTGTTGCATGAATTAAGGCTTGATGACAGCGATATTCCTCCCCTCATAGATTACTATGATTCCCATGATGCTGTATCGTTGAGCCGTAAGATCCGCTCAATCGGTGCGTTTAAGGGGTTGCCTGCGCCGATGGTGGAGGTTTCGCCCGGGAGTTTCTATCCCGATTTTTCATCGCGCTATTTTACAGAGGATTTTACCTACGGATTGTTGATGATAAAAATGGTGGGAGAGTTGACGGGTGTTTCGATGCCTGTTATCGACCGTATTTTATCCTGGTATCAACAAGTGTCGGGAAAGAGATATATTGCCGAAGGATCTATTGTCGATTCTGAAGATGTGAAAAGCATTGGCGCGCTTGATAAAGAGATTTTGCAAATAATGATATCAACTTTATAATCGTAGAAATAGGATGATTAAAAATGTATTGGCCGCTGCGGCGGTTTCCTCTACTCTCTTCGCTTCTTATGCGTTTGCCGACGCGCCTGTCTCCTACGGGCCTGTGGGTTTTGTAAACTGCGAAGGCGGTATCACCGGAGGAATGGACGGTGAAATTATTAGAGTCGCTGATCGGCAAGCGTTTGAGACTGCGGTATGTGATGACGCTCCTCGCACGGTAATCATTGAAGGGCGGCTTAACGGCAATGGAGTTAACCGCAAGAAAGATGTAGTCAATATCGGGTCTAATAAGACTATAACAGGAGCAGGTGACGGTGCGATTCTTTATGGAATAGGGCTGAATATCAACAACAAAGAAAATATAATAATCCGCAACCTAACTATATTTGACGGATCGCCCGATGCCATTGCCTGCCGCAACTCACATCATATATGGGTCGACCATTGCGATCTTGGCAGCGAGCATGATAATGAGCGGGAGGATTGGGACGGCCTACTTGATTTCACTATTGGAAGCAGTTATCTGACGGCTTCTTACAATCGGTTTCATGACCATGACAAGGTGTCGATATGCAACAGCGGAACACAGCATTTTGAAGACAACGGAAAGATGCGTGTCACTTACCATCATAATATGTTTGAGAGTGTCACGCAGCGCAACCCTCGTGTGGGTTATGGGAGAGGCCATGTGTTCAACAATTATTATGACAGCATCTCAGGATACTGTATTGGTGCCCATAGCCGAGCTAAGGTGCTGTCGGAAAACAATTACTTTACCGATGCCGTGAAGCGCCCATTTAATCAGATGTATTCCGATGATCCTACTAATGCCTATTTTGGGGAGTTGGCCGACCGTGGAAGCTATTTCGCAAAGTCACCTGATGACAAAGGGAAACATCGGCTCACTGGCACCGATTTCGCTCCGGAAGGACATTATAACTACTATTTCGCTGTGGATGACGCTGTCGCATTGCCTGCATTGCTGCATAGCGTCGCAGGGCCTTTGCCGGGGATAGAGCGTGAAGCGATTCTTTATCCCGGAAACGGCGCGATAGGAGTGACTGATGATGTTAAACTGAAATGGAGCCCTCGTGAAGATGTGAAGTTAGTAAAGGCGTATATTGGTTCCTCCCCGGAAGAGATGACGGAGATGCCGGAAACTTTTAACGGCATATATGACTTGTCGCCATCTACTACCTATTATTGGAAATTGGCGACGAAATTTAATGATGGAGAGGAGAGTGTGTCTCCATTATATAGTTTCACAACTGCGGCGCCCGTCCCTTTTCATCCATTCCCTTCCAACGGGGAGCGCGATGCCGCAATATATGAGAGCTTTGCTGCCGATCAATTCTGTTGTCCGTTGATTTTGAGGTGGGATCGTGCGTTCGATGCCGCAAGCTATCGGGTATCTATGGGTGCGGATGGTGATTCCCTCAAATTAATCGGTGAGGTGTATGAACCGCAATTCATACCTGAAAAACTTTTGTCAGGCGTTGATTATTCATGGCGTGTTGACGCAGTGAGACGTGACGGCAGTGTGGCGAAAGGCGATGTGTGGCATTTTACTACGTCAACATCGCAACTTCTTCCGGAACGCAATGAAGCTGAAAAGATGGCTCTTTCAGGAATCGCTTTTACTGAAGATGGGTCATGGTTTTCGGCCTCTGAAGGACGTGTTAGCGTAGGCGATGACGGCCCGGGCGCGTTGACTGGAGTTTGGGGTGGCCCTGATGATGCGGAATGTTCTATGAGTGTGACATTCTTTAACGAGAAGAAAGGGGCTGCCACGATCGCAGTTTCAGTGAACGATGAATTGCTCGACCGCTGGGTGGCGTCGGAAGAAGTTGACGAAATTACAGTGCATAAATTGCCCTCCACTGTACGTTTAAAAACCGGCGATGAGATACGCATAGATTTTTTGACCGGAGGGAAAATGAGATGCCGCATAGATTGCATCGACATCACCCCCGTTACTGAATAAAAATTTCGATAATATGGCAAAAAGCGAGTATTTGTTTCGGGATGCTACGATATGCTTCACAGCGGGCACGTGGCGTTTTTCAAAAAAGCTTCTCAATACGGAGATCTCTATGTTGGCATCGGTTCCGATGCCACTGTCATGGAATTGAAGGATCGTAAACCTGTATATTCCGAGCGTGAACGACTGTATATGGTTAAGGCTATACGCTATGTTACTGACGCATACATAAACACCGGCTCGGGGAAAATTGACTTCGAGGAGATTGTTGATAAGGTTAAACCCGATATTTTTGTAGTGAATAGTGACGGAGGCTCTGATGTTTATAATGACAATGCAAGCAGAGCGGCTCGAAGAGTTAAAAAACAAAAAAGCTTCCCCAAAAGGAAGCTTCGTGGGCGTTGAGGGATTCGAACCCCCGACCCTCTGCTTGTAAGGCAGATGCTCTGAACCAGCTGAGCTAAACGCCCGAAAGTCGGTTGCTTGCGAAAGAACATTGTCTTTATTTTGTGGGCGTTGAGGGATTCGAACCCCCGACCCTCTGCTTGTAAGGCAGATGCTCTG
>CAZELD010000070.1:0-11001 GCA_964512855.1 uncultured Muribaculum sp. | reverse complement strand
AAAATAATGAAAAATAGAAATGAGTATGGGCGCATTGTTGGCATATTCCATCATAGTAAGTTTCTTGTTGATTCCACTATATTTCTTGGTTAAACTCGGACTTAGTGGGACTACGTTCCATTCGTTCACTCGGAAGATTATATTGGCTTGCTACGGCATAGCTGTTGTTATACCATTTCTATATGATATTGATCCCCTTCATTCAAGCGAATTATCAGAAGTTTCAATAGATTTGCCGGTATTTGCTGAAATTGTTGATGATGATTCTCCGGGAGTATCGGCGGTTATATCATCTGTAGAACCGGCATTATGGATAAAAGTTGCGATAGCTGTCTATGCGGCAGGGTTGCTGTTTTTTGTTATTAGAGATGCAATTATCCTATTTCGTATGTTCAGGCTCTTTTCGCAGTGTGAAACAGTCGGTATAAATTCCCGATGGAAAATTTTAGTTCATAATTGTAACGATGTGGCTCCATTTAGTTGGACTGACCGCATTGTCATTTCCCATAAAGACTTTTCGGAAGGGAGGGATGCTATTATCGCTCATGAGGCGGCTCACTTGGATCGTTATCATTCCATTGATCTGTTTATTGCAGAAATGCTGACAATTCTCACCTGGTATAATCCGGCATCATGGCTTATGCGTGATGAACTGTGCACCGTGCATGAGTATGAAACTGATGAAGCTGTGTTGCGCCAGGGATTCAATGCTCGTGATTATCAATTATTGCTAATAAAAAAGGCTGTTGGCTCCAGATTCCCGTCCATAGCCAACAGTCTTGATCATTCTAACTTATCTAAACGTATTAAAATGATGTTACGAAAACAAACTTCCCCAAGGCGCCGCTGGATTGCAGCCGCAGCCTTTCCGGCAGTCGCTCTGACAGCCGTGATGTTGTCAACCAACAGTGTTGCTTCAACAATCTCTGAGATTTCAGAAGCCAAAATTACTGATTTTTCCGTTAATGAGCAAGTTGTGACTACATCTGAAGCTCTGATTCCGGAAAAAAATTGAAACGACAGAGTCCGAGCTTTCTGTTTCTGAAGATTTACCGACGGCGTCGATTGTATCAGATAGTATTATAAAAGCTGATGATGCAGAGACTCCTGAATCTCAAAAAGCCGCAGAGAAACAATCAGTAAGCCAACTTGAAATACTAGCAGATAAGGTTTTCGATGCAGTTGAACAGATGCCACAATATCCTGGTGGAGAAGCTGAATTAATGAAATTTATTCGTGAAAATTTGAGTTATCCTAAGGGCGCATTGGCCGACTCGATTCAAGGGCGCGTGATTTTAAATTTTGTAGTCAAATCAGATGGGTCAATAGGTGATATTGAGGTCGTCAGAGGTGTACATCCATCGCTTGACGAAGGCTGAAAAAACATTTGATGTAGTTGAAGATATGCCGCAATATCCCGGTGGAATGGCTAAATTGATGAAAGCCGTCAAAGCTAATCTTAAATATCCTGAAGATGGTGAAGCCGGAAGGGTGATACTTAGATTCGTTGTAAAATCAGACGGAAAGGTAGGTCCCGTGATGGTAAAACAGGGCGTGTCGCCGGAATTAGTTCAAGCTGCAATCAAAGCGGTGAAACCATTGGTTTTTGAACCGGGAAAAATGAACGGAAAACCGGTTAATGTGTGGTTCACAATGCCGATCACAATAAATAAAGACAATAAGTAGATTTAGTTTGTAGAACGTAGGAGGCCATGCTTTCATCCGTATCCGTAAAGCGGGATTGGGGGGAAATGAAAGCATGGCTTCTATTGCATCTGAAGGGTTAGGCTGAGAAGTGAACCGTATTTTTGCCTCAACCACTAATTATTTGTTCCAAAAGGCTCGTGTAAATAATATAAGTACTGTAAACAGTTCAAGACGCCCGATAAGCATGAGCATTGAAAGGATCCACTTGCATATATCCGGAATAACAGAAAGCCCTCCAGTATTTCCGGTATCGGAGACAAGCCCAATATTGGAAACGCAAGAGAAAGAGTTAAAGAATGCGTCGACAAGCGTCATTCCACACGCTGACAGGGCGATTCCACCCACAGTTATTATCATTACATATATGCACAAAAATGCGATTACTTTTTCGACAACATCGGGCGAAATTATAGCCCCGTTTATTCTTACTGATCTTATCGCATTAGGATGAAGTGATCTATATAGTTCATTATTCGTGTTTTTGAGGAGGAATAGAAGCCTGTCGATTTTAGCCCCACCGCTTGTAGAGCCTGCGCACGCTCCAAAAAACATTAGGATGAATAATATTGAAATCACAAATGAACCCCATTTTTCCAAATCGTCAACAGTTAGTCCGGTAGATGTTATAGTGGTAACTATTTGAAAGAGGGGGTTAATCACTAATTTTGAAAAGCTGAAATCGGCATCTGTATGATACAAGATCACTGCAAGCACTATAAAGTATGCGACTACTATTATCTTTATATATGCCATGAAGGTGTCGTTCTTTAGCAAACTTTTCCAGTCGCCATGAAATGTTTTATAAATCAGCGCGAAATTTACTCCACCCAAAAACATAAAAATAGTAACAACGATTTTCACATAATCGCTGTCCCAAGCTGCAATGCTGTAAGTGCGGGTAGAAAATCCACCTGTTGACATTGTGGAAAATGCATGGCATATACTGTCATAAAAATCCATAGGCCCGATCCACAACAGGATTCCTACAATAGCCGTTAGTATGAAATATATCATCCACAGGCTTTTTGCCGTTTGGCTAATACGAGGCCTTAATTTTTCGTGGGTTATTCCTGTCACTTCGGCATTGAACATCTGCATCCCTCCTGAATGATTGAGCATTGGGAGAACGGCTAATGTGAATAGAATTATTCCCATGCCGCCAATCCATTGCGTGAGACATCTCCATAGGTTAATTCCGTGCGACAGTGAGTCAATGTCGGTGTATATGCTCGCCCCGGTAGTGGAAAAACCTGACATGGTTTCAAAAAAAGCATCGGAAAAATCAAGGGGCTTTTCGCACAACATGAATGGAATAAGACCGAATAGAGAAAATACAACCCACACCAATGTCGTGAGGAGAAAACCTTCTCGTTTCGCCATCACTGAGGATTCTGGACGAATGCAAGAAGTCATTATAACTCCGCTGGTCAGGGTGACGGCTATTGCGACCAAGAAAGACCAAAAATCATTCTCTTCGTATATGACGCACGTTAAGAGCGGCACAGTCATGAATATGGATTCTATAATAAGCAGCCATCCCAAAACCTTTAGGAGCATTGGAAAGTTGATGCGACGTGTGTTTGAAAACAGAGCCATAATCAATTAAACAGCTTTTCAACCTTGTGTATAGAGCCTGAAAGGCAGAAAACGACAACATGGTCTCCAGCCTCAACTTGAGTATTTCCGCTCACAAGCATCCCTTTGCCGTTACGTATAAGGGCTGCGATTGTCATGCCGCGAGGTAAAGATAGGTCTTTTACCATTGCTCGAGTAATTTTGCTGCCCTCTTTCGCTTCTATTTCCGCAACTTCAGCATCAGCAAGCGCGAGACATTTTGAAGTCGTGGAATCTGCATCAAGCAATAATTGGAATATTTTGCTTGACGCAAGCAATTTTTTGTTTATGATAGTGCCGATATTCAGCCCTTCAGCTTCTGATATGAATTGTAGATCCTCAACTTCAGCGATGCTCTTTGCCACTCCAAGTTCTTTCGCCGTCAAGCAGGCCAGAATATTTGTCTCGCTGCTGTTGCTCAACGCTATAAATGCGTCAGTATCTGCTATGCCTTCTTCTCGAAGCACATCTATGTCGCGTGCGTCACCATGTATTATGTCGCAATTAGGGCACCGTTCAGGTAGAATACGACACGTGTCAAGGTTGCTGTCGATTATCTTTATATCAAATTCATTGCCTGCAAGCGCGCTTAATCTCATTGCTATTCGGCTACCGCCCATAATGATTATTTTCTTTATCTTGCGCGCTTTTTTGCCGCATAATTCAATTAGCTCGTCTACATTATCTTTACGGGTTGCGAAATATAGGATATCGCTTTCTTTTATTATATCGTCGCCTCGCGGAATGATTGTTTCATGACGACGTTTTATTGCTGCGACATGGAAATTATGTCTTATTTGTGCGAACTCTTTCAGTTGCATTCCGATAATTTGGGCGTTGTCCCTGAGTTTCACTCCGAGAATTATAATTTCGCCATCATGAAGTTCAAACCATTGACGCACCCATGTGCGATGTAGTGCGGTATATATTTCTTGAGCCGCAAGCAATTCCGGATAAATCAATGAATTTACGCCCATGCGAGTGAAGTATTCCTTATGTTCTTCCGACATGAATTCAAAATTATCAATACGGGCTACTGTGCGTTGCGCGCCAATACTTCGAGCAATGGAGCAGGAGAGAATGTTTTGAGTCTCTTCGGGCGTTACAGCAATGAACAGGTCGCATTTTTCCACTCCTGCTTGACGTAAATTCCTGAAGGATATCGGGTTGCCTTTCAAGGTCATTAGGTTGTAGTTCGCATCAAGGTTGGCAAGACGATAATTGTCGGGATCTAATACGATTATATCTTGCTCTTCGCGAGACAAAAGCTTTGCCAAGTGAGTGCCTACTTCTCCGGCTCCTGCGATTACAATTTTCATTTTCCGCCGTTTTGGATCGTTTCAATTATTGTTTGATAAATCGCCGCTTCATCCATATAACATTGGCTCATAAGTTCCGGCACTTTGCCGTGTGCGATGAATTGGTCGGGAACTCCGATTCGGATAACACGATTATTATAACCGTTATCATTAAGCCATTCACTTACAGCGGAACCTAATCCTCCGTTCTTAACGCCATCTTCCACGGTTATTATCAGCGTATTTTTTTCGGCTGCGTCTTTGAGCAATGTGGCGTCAAGAGGTTTTAGGAACACCATATCATACCATGCCGCGCTTATTCCTTCATCAGCCGCTTTCAATATGGCCTTTTCCGCCATATTTCCAATTGTGCCTAATGAAAGAACTACGATATCATTTCCGTCGCGCATTTTAACTCCCTTACCTATTGGAATCTCTTTCATAGGGGTGCGCCAATGTGGATTATTGCCTTTACCGCGTGGATATCTGATTGCCATAGGCCCGTGATTTGTCGCTTGTGATGTGTAAAGCAAATTGCGAAGCGTTTCTTCATCTCGAGGAGCTGCTATACAAATATTGGGTATTATGCGCAGGTAACCAAGATCGAATACGCCATGGTGCGTAACCCCATCTTCGCCCACAATGCCGGCGCGATCTATACACAATGTTACCGGTAGATTCATTATTGCGGCATCATGAATGATTTGGTCGTATGCGCGTTGAAAAAATGAAGAGTATATCGCGCAGTAGGGAAGAAAACCTTCTTTCGCTAATCCTCCGGCAAATGTGATCGCATGACCTTCAGAGATTCCTACATCGAAAACTCTTTCCGGCATATTGGACTGCAATATACTCATGGATGTACCTGAAGGCATCGCTGCTGTTATCCCGATAATCTTGTCATTTTGATGTGCAAGTTCAAGAAGCGTTTCGCCAAAAACATCTTGGTATTTAGCGCGCCCGTCGGCGGGTTCGCTTTTCCGTTCGCCTGTGAGCGGATTGAATTTGCCGGGAGCGTGCCATTGAGCCGGGTCATTTTCCGCCGGAACGAAACCTTTCCCTTTTACGGTGCGCAGATGCAGCAGTCTTGGTCCTGACATATCTTTAATGTCATTGAGCACTCTCACTATTTTTTCTACATCATGGCCGTCAAACGGACCGAAATAACGGATGTTCAATCCTTCAAATATATTCTGATGTCGGCCAAGCAATGATTTTAGGCTGTTGTTGAAGCGTAGGATGAAATCTCGGTGCCTCTCGGTGACCAAATGCAGTTTTTTTAGCGTTTTATACAGATTGAGCCTGAATTTATTATATCCTTTAGTAGTATTTATGTTGGTAAGATATGAATTGAGGGCGCCTACATTATGGTCAATCGACATATCATTGTCGTTAAGTATGATAAGAAGATTGTTTGGCGTAGTGCTTGCGTTATTTAGCCCTTCAAATGCGAGACCGCCGCTAATTGAGGCATCGCCGATCACCGCCACAACATTGCGGCGCAGGGTCTCGTTATTGAGGCTTGATGCTACCGACATTCCTAATGCTGCTGAGATAGAATTGGATGCGTGTCCGGCTGTGAATGTGTCATATTCACTCTCTTCCGGATTAGGAAAGCCGCTGATACCGCCAAGTTGTCGATTGGTGTTGAAACGGTCTCGACGGCCGGTTAGAAGTTTGTGTCCGTATGCTTGATGTCCTACATCCCACACTATGCGGTCGTATGGAGTGTTGAACACATAATGTAGAGCTACCGTGAGTTCAACCGCGCCCATACTTGAAGCGAAATGTCCGGGATTATTTGACAGTGAAGCAATAAGGAAATTACGAATCTCGGCGCAGACTTCCGGTAGTTGTTCTGAAGAAAGTTTGCGAAGATCCGCAGGAGAATCAATATTATTTAGGAGAGGGTATTTGTCATTATGTCTATTGTCTTCGTTTTCCATTGCTGTCACGGATATATTTTTTGTACAGCGGTATAAACACTACTCCTCCTGAAATTACAATAATAAACAGTGTCCACGCCGTAAATCCGCGTCCTGCTATCATGAGATAGCAGAGTATCAACCAAAGAGCGGCGAGGCATAAAAGCCGAAAGATAGTGTACCCTGTCATAAGTCGTATTAATCGGTGCAAATATACGAAGATTATTCAGAATAAGCAAAGAGGGAGTGCCGGTATTCGCTTTAGGCGAATTTGTCTCTATTTTATGAATTAATTGATTGACTTTTTTGTAAATTCGCATCTGTTATATATGTTTGATTCAGGACATACATATTTTGCTGCCGATAATCAGTTAATCTTAAATAATGAAAAAGAAGTTTGCAATCCTGACTGTTTCAATCGTTACGGCTCTTGCCGCTTATTGCTATAATAAGATCGACATACAGGTAAATCGTCCCGGTGCGGATATAGCCCCGACAATGTACGGGTTATTTTTTGAGGATATAAATTTTGGCGCCGACGGAGGCTTATATGCCGAAATGGTTAAAAATCGCTCTTTTGAGTTTCCTAATCCATTAATGGGTTGGTATTCTTTTGGGAAAGTGTCGGTTAAAAGTGACGGGCCGTTTAATCGAAATCCTCATTATGTGACGCTTGAGAATCCGGGACATCGTGAAAAGAGAACCGGTATCGATAATGAGGGATATTTTGGAATATCATTTTGTAAAGATGCGACATACCGATTTAGTGTATATGCTCGAACTACTAAAGGGAAGAAAGGGCGTGTTATAGTAGAAATTATCGATCCTTCGGCTGATGGAGAAACACAAGTCTGCGCCTCAGCTAAGGTCGATGTGCTAACTGATGAGTGGGTTAAATATACGGCCGATCTTGTGCCGGATAAAACGGTAGGGAAAGGGCGCTTGCGAATATTTCTTGATTCAAGTAGCCCTGTTGATTTAGAGCATATTTCGTTGTTTCCTAAAGACACTTATAATGGACGCGAGAATGGCTTGCGGCGTGACTTAGTGGAATTGCTTGCTGATATAAAGCCCGGGGTGTTCCGTTTTCCGGGTGGATGTATTGTTGAAGGCACGGATCTTGCCTCACGCTATCAATGGAAAAACACAGTAGGCCCTGTGGAAAATCGTCCGATAAATGAAAATAGATGGCATTATACATTCCATCACCGATATTTTCCCGATTATTACCAGAGCAACGGGCTTGGATTTTATGAATATTTTCTCCTTTCGGAGGAAATAGGCGCAGAGCCTCTTCCGGTTTTGAATGTGGGAATGGCGTGTCAATATCAGAATAAAACGATTGAGGCTCATGTTCCTGTGGATGAGCTATCGCCATATATACAGGATGCTGTAGACTTGATTGAATTTGCTAACGGCGACACTGCGACAGTATGGGGTTCGCTGAGAGCACAAATGGGGCATCCCGAACCTTTCGGCCTTAAATACATTGCGATAGGCAATGAGCAGTGGGGTGAGGAATATGTTGAACGGCTTAGCGCCTTTGTTGACATTTTGCGCAAAGTGCATCCGGAAATTCAAATAGTAGGTTCATCAGGGCCTTCGCCTGACGGTGATAAATTTGATTATCTGTGGCCGCAAATGGAAAAAGTAGGGGTGGATCTCGTTGATGAGCATTATTATAAGCCGGAGGATTGGTTTTTAAGCCAGGGATTGCACTATGACAGTTATGACCGTAAAGGACCTAAAGTTTTTGCGGGTGAATATGCTTGCCACCGTAAGGATTATAAACGGAATAATTTCAATGCGGCTTTATGTGAAGCAGCGTTCATGACCGGCCTTGAACGTAATGCCGATATTGTGCGTATGGCTACCTATGCTCCGCTTTTCGCTCACATAGAAGGGTGGCAATGGCGTCCTGACATGATTTGGTATGACAATCTGCGTTCGGCGCCTACGGCGAGCTACTATGTCCAAAAGCTATACGGAAATAATAAAGGGTCGCGTTTATTGCCATTGACAATGAATGGCTCCGTGGTTGCGGGACTTGACGGTCAAAACGGTTTGTTTGCTTCATCGGTGATCGACGACGCCACAGGAGATGTCATTATTAAAATTGCGAACACTTCCGGCAGTTCTCAGAAGGTGGAGTTTAATTTTAAGGGTCTTAAAAAGAATCAATCGTTGACATCCATACGTAAAATCTCGCTTCATTCGGATGATGAATTGTCTGACAATACTCTTGACAAGCCTGATGCGGTTCAGCCCGTTGAAACGATGGAATCAGTCAGCGGAACTTCGTTTACCGATGAGATTCCGTCAAAAACATTCCGGGTGATTGTCGTTTCAAAAAAGTAATAACATATAAGTGTCGGTCTAATGAAAACAAAAATTTTGATGATTGCCATTTCTGCGGCGCTGAATCTTCCATTGACAGCCTCGCAAAACGATGAATCAACGCAATATGCGGGGTACTTATTTGTATATTTTACCGGTGGCGACAAGAACGGAGAGGCGATAAGATTTGCTATAAGTGATAATGATTTGAATTTCGCAGCTCTTAATGATAATGCTCCGGTCATAGATTCAAAAGATATAAGTGAAACCGGAGGCGTCCGTGATCCACACATTTTACGAATGGAGGATGGCTCCGGTTTTTATATGGTCGCAACCGATATGGTGGCGGCTAATGGTTGGGATTCAAACCGTGGAATAACATTGCTGATGTCAACCGATTTGATAAATTGGACTTCGTCAGTGATAAATATCCAGAAGCGTTTTCCCGGGAATGACGAGCTTTTGAGAGCGTGGGCTCCACAGACAATCTATGATCGTGATGCGAATAAATATATGATATATTGGTCAATGAAACACGGTGAGGGTCCGGATATTATCTATTATGCATACGTGAACAGTGATTTCACTGATTTTATTTCTGAGCCGAAGCCATTGTTTATTCCGGAAAATGGAAAATCATGCATCGATGGCGATATCATATATAAGGATGGCCTGTATCATTTATTCTATAAGACTGAAGGGCATGGAAATGGAATAAAGAAAGCCACAGCCGAAAAGTTGACGGCTGGAATTTGGTTGGAATCGCCTGATTATAAAAATCTAACGACAAAAGCGGTTGAAGGTTCGGGGGTGTTTAAACTGAACGATTCGGAGAAATACATTTTGATGTATGATGTGTATAAAAATAAAGAGTATCAATTTGTGGAATCCAAAGATCTTGATAGTTTTACATTGCCCGATGTCAATGTGGTGATGGATTTTCATCCTCGTCACGGAACAATAATGTCAATCACTTCAGAGGAGTATGACCGGTTGAAGAAAGCTTTTCCGTCACGACTTACTGGGGATTAATAAATTTAAAATGCATAATTCGGATAGAAACAAACAAGAAACAAATGATAATTTTTACTGTTAATTATCATTTGTTTCTTGTTTTCTTTTGACAATTGTATCAACTCTCCTACAATCCTATTTTTAGAGAAAAGAGAGATTAACCATATTGTATTGTTCCGTCAGCGTTACGATACTGGTCGAAACTCTTTTCATATTGATCCATCGCGCGTAAACTCATACCCATGCTTGAGAATCCTCCATCGTGATACAGATTCTGCATAGTCACTTTCTTGGTGAGGTCGCTGAACATTACGATACAGTAATCGGCACATTCGTCGGCTGTCGCATTTCCAAGAGGAGACATCCTATTGGCGAAGTCCATAAGCGAATCCATGCCTTTTACACCGCTGCCTGCCGTGGTCGGGGTTGGGGATTGGGAGATTGTGTTTATGCGTACATTTTTCTCTCGTCCATAAATATAGCCGAAACTGCGCGCTATTGATTCAAGCAGCGCTTTAGCATCGGCCATATCGTTATATCCAAACATAGTGCGCTGTGCTGCTATATAGCTGAGAGCTACGATACTGCCGTGTTCGTTTATTGCGTCAAGTTTTTTAGCGGACTGAATCATTTTATGGAAAGATATTGCCGAGATGTCAAGCGTTTTATTCAGCAAATCGTAGTCAATGTCATCGTAAAGTTTTTTCTTACGCACATTTGGTGACATTCCAATTGAGTGTAAAACGAAATCGATTTTACCACCAAGTATTTCCATCGACTTTGTGAAAACCATCTCCAAATCCTCTACATTGGTAGCATCAGCGGGGATTACTTCAGCGTTAAGTTTTTCGCCAAGTTGGCTCACTTCTCCCATTCTCACTGCTACCGGGGTGTTGGAAAGAGTAATTGTAGCTCCTTCAGCAACAGCCTTTTCCGCAACTTTCCATGCGATACTCTTGTCGTTAAGCGCGCCAAATATTATACCGCGCTTACCTTTCAATAAGTTATAGCTCATAATATTCTATTAATTCGGTGCAAAGTTAAAGACTTTAATGCAGATAAACAAATAATCGCTTCAATAGACCACGGCTCTTTCATTTAAGATT
>CAZELD010000069.1:0-11323 GCA_964512855.1 uncultured Muribaculum sp. | reverse complement strand
TATGAGCAACTTTTTCATTTATAAATAATTAATTTTTTAATTCAACCAACGAGTTAAGAAAGAATCTGCCAAGAGGTCACACTTTTGGCATATTTGCTGTTTTTTATTTTTGTTAACAATTGGGTCGAATTGTTTGAGATTGTCCATATATTAGGGTTTAAACTGTCAGAAGGGTGCGATAATATCTATTAATTTTTGATATTAGGATAGATGGAGTTATTTTTGCAGTATAAAAATTTAGATAAATGAAGAATATACTGTTGGCATCATCTGTGTTGATCGGCTGTTCTTTGGTTCTCAATGCCCGGGAATGGTCTTACAATGACTGCGTTGAATGGGCTAAGGAACACAATATTTCCTTAAAGCAGAGTATTCTCAATGAGCAAATTGCCGATGTTGATGAGGAAGAGGCAAAAGCGGCGTGGCAGCCTTCGCTCGATTTTGCGACAACACACGGCCTGTCGAACGCTCCTTGGGGAGAAGGAAATAAAAACAATTATACAAGTAATTACGGGTTAAACGCTCGTTGGACCGTGTGGAACGGAGGGGTGCGTGAGAATAATATTAAAAAATCCGAATTGCAAGTGGCTATCAGTAAATTGAACACTACCAACAAGCTGCAGTCTATAGAGGTTGATATGCTCGGTGTATACATAAATTTGCTTTATGCGAAAGAGGCTATCTCGATCTATGAAGAAGCTGTAGTGCTGAGCAAGGCTCAGGCTGATCGCGCGAAGCAGTTGATGGAGGCCGGCAGATTGTCGCGTGTAGATTATGCTCAGCTTGCATCTCAATATGAGCAAGACCGATACGCGCTCGTTAATGCATTGACTACCTACGATACACGCCGTATGGAACTTAAACAGCTACTTGAACTCGGGATTAATGACACTATTTCGGTAAAGAATGTGGTGTGGACTCGAGACGAGGTTTTAGCTATGGCTCCCCCGATGGACGAAAGTTACAGAATGGCGGCTTCGGTTGATGTGCCACTTCATATTAATGATTTGGAAATTGAGGATGCCGATCTTGATGTGAAAGTGGCTAAAGCCGGGCGTATGCCGGATATTTCTTTAACCGCCGGAGTCGGAACCGGATATTACGCTCCCGGTGACGCATTTGGAACTCAAATTAAACGCAGCGTCAATGAGTCGGTGGGTCTTACGCTGTCTATCCCGATTCTTGACAACAAGAAAACGAAATCGGCTGTTGCGCGCGCCAATTATCAACGGATTAATGCCGAACTTGATAAGGCGGCTCGTGAAACGGAACTTGCGCAGCAAGTGGAGTCATGGTATATAGATCTTCGTTCCGCGCAATCGCGTTATATCGCCGGTGAGCAGCAAGTAAGCTCCACTGAGTTAAGCAATGAACTTGTGAATGAGCAGTTCAATCTTGGATTGGTGAATACGATTGAGTTGATGACAGCGCACAATAATATGCTTGAGGCCCGTCATTCTCTTCTGCAAGCCAAATATATGGCGATGCTTGGGCACAAGATGATTGAGTATTACCGTACGTTAAATATAAATATGCCATAATAAAATGAGTGTGAAAAATTTAGGATTTTTAGCCTTGGCCCTTTTGGCTGCCGGGTGTTCCAATGAGAGCAAGATCACTCTTGAAACTGCCAGGGTCGAGCGAGGAGACATTAGCCGTTCGGTGACTGCCACCGGTACAGTGGAGTCAGTGACGCAAGTTGATGTCGGTACCCAAGTAACAGGTATAATTGACAAGCTCTATGTCGACTATAACTCGGTTGTGTCAAAAGGCCAACTTATCGCAGAGATAGAAAAAACTCTTCTCGAAAGTGACTTAAAGAGCGCTGACGCAAATATGGAATCGGCACGATTAACCTATGAATATAATAAAACCAACTATGAGCGAGACAAAGCGCTTCATGACAAGCAGCTTATAAGTGACTATGAGTTCCAAACCACGATGAAGGACTATGAGGTGTCGCGTCAAGCTTATGATAAAGCTCGCGCCGATAGGGTGAGGGCTGCCAAAAATCTTAACTATGCGGAGATATATTCACCTATTGACGGAGTTGTCATATCACGTGAAGTTGAGGTAGGTCAGACAGTGGTATCCAACATGAATGTTGCGAACCTCTATGTCATTGCCGATCTTGACAATATGCAAGTCATCGGTGATGTTGATGAAGCCGACATAGGTCAAGTTAAAGTGGGACAGGAAGTTGAATTTTCCGTTGATGCTTATCCCGACGATAAATTCCATGGGAAGGTGACGCAAGTGCGTCTTAATCCAACGGTGGAAAGCAATGTCGTTACCTACGAAGTGGTTGTTGACGCTCCTAATCCGGATCATAAGTTGATACCCGGGCTTACTGCAAATCTTACGATTTACACTACCCGTGAAACTGATATAGATTTGATTCCGACATCGGCATTCCATTTTACACCGCATGAATATAAGGATGTCAAAGGGCTTCCACAAGCCGCTCCTGATGCCAAGGCCTTTACTTCGAATGATGCCGATGAACGTAATGTTTGGGTAGTTGAGGGTGATAAGCTTGTTCCAACACAAGTGAAAGTAGGCGTGTCTGACGGTACGCGCACTCAGATTATTTCAGGGCTTTCTGCCGGCGCGGAGATTGCAGTCGATTATGAAGTAAGCACCAAAAAGGAGAGCGCTCAGGACACTCAGGAGACCAGTCCGTTCGCGCCACAGCCACCGGACCGAAACAAGAAGAAATAATTAACGTCCATTGTTAAATAAGCTCTAATCTAACAATTTTATCGGATGAGTGATAAAAGAGAGATAATACGAGTTGAAAATCTGCGGCGTCATTTTACCGTTGGAGGAGAGGAGGTTCATGCTCTCAGAGGCGTGAGTTTCTCCATCTATGAAGGAGAGTTTGTGACAATAATGGGAACATCCGGCTCCGGAAAATCTACATTGCTCAATCTGTTGGGATGCCTTGACACACCCACGAAAGGCGAATATAATCTTGACGGCATTTCGGTGCAATCGATGAGCAAGAATGAACGCGCGGTAACTCGTAACCGTAAAATCGGATTTGTCTTCCAGAATTACAATCTATTGCCAAAGACAACGGCTGTTGAAAATGTTGAGTTGCCTTTGTTATATAATTCTTCGGTTTCTTCTAAGGAACGTAGAACGAGAGCTATCGCCGCATTGGAGGCGGTGGGGCTGCAAGACAGGCTTTATCACAAAAGCAATCAGATGTCGGGAGGACAGCAACAGCGTGTAGCTATCGCCCGCGCGTTGGTAAATGATCCTGTTATCATTCTTGCGGATGAGGCGACGGGAAATCTTGACACGAGAACTTCGTTCAGTATACTGATGCTTTTTCAGGAGCTTCATGCCCGGGGGAGAACGATAATATTTGTTACCCATAACCCGGAGCTTGCGGCTTACTCTTCGCGAAACATTGTTTTGCGTGACGGAAAGGTGCTGTCGGACGTGAGCAATCCAACGATGGCGTCAGCGAAAGAGGCTTTTGAGGCTTTACCAAAAGAGAATGATTAGTATGAAGTTAGCCAATCTATTGAAAATTGCGTTAAAGGCGCTGAATAATAACAAACTTCGTTGCTTTCTAACGATGCTTGGCATCATTATCGGAGTCGCTTCAGTTATAACGATGCTTGCAATCGGGCAAGGATCCAAAAATAGCATTAAGGCTCAAATTTCCGAAATGGGTTCCAATATGATTATGATCCATCCGGGAAATATGCAACGCGGCGGTGTGAGACAAAGCGCTGACGATATGCAGACGCTTGAGGTCGCGGATTACGAAGCGATACGCGACAGAGCGGCATATATATCGGCGATCTCTCCTCAGGTGAATAGTGGCGGGCAGTTCATAAACGGTAATAACAACTATCCGTCGACCATCTATGGCGTCACTCCCGATTATCTTGACATTCGCAAGGTAAAGGTTAAAGATGGCACTATATTTTCGGACGCCGATATTAAATCGGCCGCCAAGGTGTGTCTTTTAGGTAAGACGGTTATAGATAATCTTTTCCCTAATGGAGAGGATCCTATAGGCAAGGTTGTGAGGTTCAATAAGATTCCATTTACTGTAATAGGAACTTTGGAGGAAAAGGGTACGAACTCAATGGGCATGGATCAAGATGATGTGGTTCTTGCTCCTTACACGACCATAATGAAAAGGGTTCTTGCGATCGACTATATACAGGGGCTTTTCGCGAGCGCGCTCGACGAACAGTTCACTGATCAGGCTATCGATGAGATCACCGCCATACTTCGGGAACAGCATCGCTTGAAGGAGGATGCTGACGATGACTTCACAATAAGAAGCCAACAGGAGTTGAGCGAAATGATGAACTCTACAAGCGACATGATGACCGTGCTATTGGCGTGTATCGCCGGGATCTCACTCCTTGTGGGCGGTATTGGAATTATGAATATCATGTATGTTTCGGTAACTGAACGTACCCGTGAAATCGGTCTTAGGATGTCGATTGGGGCAAGGGGCATCGATATATTGTCGCAGTTCTTGATTGAAGCAGTTATAATAAGCGTTACCGGCGGAATCATCGGAGTGCTTGTGGGCGTGCTTGCTTCTTGGCTCGTTAACCTTATAGCTCATTGGCCGGTGTATATTCAGATTTATTCCGTAATCTTATCGTTTGCCGTATGTACCGTGACCGGAATCTTCTTCGGATGGTATCCGGCACAGAAGGCCGCTAATCTGGATCCGATAGAAGCTATCAGATATGAGTAATAAAATTATTGGACAACCATCGCAATCAACGCAGAAGTGGGTGAAATTTTTCACCCATCTTCTGTTTTTGTGCATAATATTTATCCTGCCGGAAATATTGATGAGCCGTAATATCCCTGACATATCCGGTGCTTGGCGTTTTTATGTGAAGTCGGTTGTTTTCGTTGCTCTGTTTTACATCAATTACTACATTATCATAGACTATTGTCTTGCGAGGAAGAATTGGGCGCTGAAGCTTGTGCTGATAAATATATGCATAGTTCTCTTCGCAGCCGGAGTGATGACGCTGTTTCGCCACGATCCTCCGCATCGAATGGATGAGCATATCGGCGTTATGCCCGTGTTTACCGGCGTTTTTCGCGATATCGTCATGAGCGTGTTGACAATCGCGCTGTCGGTGGCTATGAAATTGAGCGATTACTGGGTAAGGCTAAGCGCGCAGAATAAGGAGATGGAGGCCGAGCAGCATAGGGAGGAGCTTGCGAGCCTAAAAAGCCAGTTGAATCCACATTTTCTTTTTAATACGCTCAACTCTATTTACGCACTTATTGCGATAAGCCCTTCCAAAGCCCAGAATGCAGTACATGAACTTAGCCGCTTGTTGAGATATGTCCTTTATGAGAACGCGCCCACTGTGGTGCTTAAAGATGAACTGGAGTTTGTGAATAACTACATCAAGTTGATGAAGCTTCGTTTAAACGACACGTTTCCGGTTCATGTGGAGCTTGACGCCGGTGACTGCGGGAATTGTCAAATAGCTCCGTTGCTGTTTATATCTCCGGTTGAGAATGCGTTTAAATACGGCATAATCGGCGCTCCCGACGCTGAAATATCGGTGTCGATCGTCGCGCGCGACGGAGTGGTTACCTGCCGCATAAAAAATCGCTTTGTCGCCGGCCCGTCATCAGTGGATTCCGGTATCGGCAATGCTAATCTCCGTCGGCGCCTTGATTTGATCTATGGAAAGCGCGCCACTCTCGAAACTGTTGCAGAAAATGGAATTTATATTGTAGAATTAATAATAAGACTTTAGACTATGATAATATTGCGCTGTTGTGTGGTTGATGACGAACCTCTTGCTCGGGATTTGATAGCTTCTTATATAGATAAGACCCCTTATATGGAGCTTGTGGGCAAATTCTCGTCAGCCCAGGAGGCTATTAAAATGATTCTTGAAGAAAATATCGATGTTGTGTTTCTTGACATTCAAATGCCGCAGTTGAACGGGCTTGAATTTGCCAGAATCATTCCACCCTCGTGCCGTATAATATTTACAACGGCCTACGACCGCTATGCCGTGGACGGGTATAAGGTGAATGCTCTTGACTATCTGATGAAGCCTGTGAGCTATGAAGAGTTTGTGGGAGCGGCTAACCGCGCCCTTGAATGGACCGATGTTCGCAAGCGCGCAGATGACAACTCACATGAAAATAATTATCTCATAGTAAGGAGCGAGTATAAGCAGATTCAGATTCCGGTGAAAGACATTGTGTTCATTGAAGGCCTTAAAGACTATGTTAAGATATATGTTGAGGGGGAGAGCAACTCCATTATGTCGCTTATGAGCATAAAGGCTCTTGAAAATTATCTTCCTTCGACTGAATTTATGCGTGTCCATCGTTCATATATCGTCAACAAGTCGAAAATTCGAGTTATTGAACGCAACCGCATTGTCTTTGGAAAGCACTACATTCCAGTTAGCGACAGTTACAAACAGTCGTTTTTGGAATGGGTTGGCTCACGCAGCTTATTTCCACCAAGCGGTATGAACAATATTAATTGTTAATTCATGCAGAAAATATGTAAAAATGAGCGCATGGATAGGTAAAATTCAAGATTATGCGTTATACCTAATGTAAGTTTGCAAAAAATATTGTAACTTTGTACATTAAAATTCATGTGTGATAACAGATGAGACAATTAAAAATTACTAAGTCAATCACCAACAGAGAGAGCGCGTCACTCGATAAATATCTGCAAGAGATTGGTCGTGAGGATCTTATCTCAGTGGAGGAAGAAGTCGAATTGGCTCAACGTATTCGTCAAGGTGATCAGGCTGCTCTTGAAAAACTGACTCGCGCCAATCTGAGATTCGTGGTTTCTGTAGCAAAACAGTATCAGAATCAAGGGTTGTCATTGCCCGACTTGATTAATGAAGGAAATTTGGGACTGATCAAAGCTGCTCAGAAATTTGATGAAACCCGCGGTTTTAAATTTATTTCATACGCCGTGTGGTGGATTCGTCAATCAATTCTGCAAGCCCTTGCCGAACAATCGCGTATAGTCCGTTTGCCGCTCAATCAAGTGGGGTCGCTAAATAAAATCAGCAAAGCCCTGTCAAAATTCGAGCAGGAGAATGAGCGCCGTCCGTCGGCAGAAGAACTTGCTGACGCTCTTGACGTTCCGGTCGATAAGATAGCCGACACGTTGAAAGTGCAAGGCCGCCACATTTCGGTTGACGCACCATTTGTAGAGGGGGAGGACAACAGTCTTCTTGATGTGCTTACAAATGACGACTCTCCAATGGCTGATGCAACCCTAACTCAAGAATCTCTCTCGAAAGAAGTGGAGCGCGCTTTGCGTCAACTACATGAACGCGAACGTGAAATATTGAAAATGTTCTTTGGCATCGGTTGCCAGGAGATGACACTTGAGGAGATCGGAGCTAAATTTGACCTTACACGCGAGCGTGTTCGTCAGATTAAGGAAAAAGCTATACGCCGTCTTAAGGGACAAAAGAGCAAATTGCTCAAGACATACTTAGGATAAACAAGCCGGTAAGCTTGCGAAAGCTTTGTGTCAAAAATGTGTTGGCACAAAAGGTCAAAAGAAAACGAGAAACAAAAGATATTTCCTAACATTAGGATAGAATATCTTTTGTTCCTTTTTTGCGTATGTGCTTTTATATGTGTGCGAGGTATCAGTGGGAATGATTGGATTATGATTTGATGCGTGTGGGATTCTTTGCGATGAATTCTTTCCACGTGCGCGGGTCTTTGGCTGTTTCCGGTTTGGATGATTCATAGAAATGGCATAAGGCGGCTCCGAGCGCGTCGGTTGCGTCAAGCTCCGGTAGAATATTTTCACGTGAAATATTCAGGATACGTTTCAGCATTTCCTGAACTTGTTCTTTCGCCGCGGCGCCGTTGCCGGTTATCGCCATTTTTATTTTTCGCGGCTCATATTCCGCTATTGGAATGTCTCGGCTTATTGCCGCGGCGATCGCCACGCCCTGCGCCCGTCCAAGTTTTAGCATCGACTGCACATTTTTGCCGAAAAATGGGGCTTCGATAGCCATTTCATCGGGCAGATATTGTTCGATGATTCCTGTGATGCGGTTGAATATATGGCCAAGTCTTTTGTAATGGGTGTCGAGCCGGCTTAATTTTATTACACCCATCGCAATCATAGCCGGCTTTCCGCTCTTTACGCCGAGAATCCCATATCCCATTACATTCGTTCCAGGATCCACGCCGATAATGATGCGGTCCCAGTCTTTCACAGCTTCGTTGCGTTCCATTGTCGGATACCTGCTACATTTCTTCCATTAGCGTGGTAAAATGGAGGACACGTTGCTCCCATTTTTTTGCTGCGGAATCAAGCAACACCGGTTGGTAAGAGTCGATCCACTCAACGAGGCGTTCATTGCCGTCACATCGGAATTGGATGGCGAAATTGACTGTATTGCCTTCTGACGGCGCCAATATGCGCATTATAATTGTGTCGCGCATGGCGCAATCGCGGCGCGCTGTTTCAATGTACACGCATTTGCCCCATTCAATAAATTCGCTGACCAAAGGCTCCTCTACGCAAAATGTGGTGTTAACTATCATTTCGAGTTTAGATATTGTCAAAGCCATGGCCTACGAATGTGGCGATCGCTACTATGATTATGTATATGACGGAAATTGCTATACTTGAGAAAAATCCTATTATAGTCCACTTTTTCGCTGACGCTGATGCGGCTCGGGCTTCTTCATAACGTCCTGCTTGCCATAGGCCGCTTACATTGGATGCTTTTATGATTCCTACAATTCCGAAAGGGAGACAACAAAGAATAGTTACTAATATGGATTCGGCGAGCCATGTTTTGGGTGGAATTTCATTCCCGTAATGCTGTTGTTGCGCTCCATTGGCGTATTGCTGTTGGCGCGCTTCTTGATTGTAGGACGGAGTGGCTGGCGGAACAGGCGGCTCGGGATACCCTGTTTCCGGAGGAAGTGGGGGAATGTTGGGGATTGAACTGTCAGATGGCGTTGAGTAGAGGGCTTCGCGTATCTCATCCACTGACTCGGCCGGAGCCCAATCTTTCATACCTTCGGCCCATACGAGATCAGAGCCTTTTATTCCGTGTTGGAGCAATTGCGGCACGTCAAACGGGCCAAGCGGTTTTTGATTTTCAACGATGTAAAATTTCATATCCGGTTACTGTTTTGTTTTAATTCTTTTTTATGTTTCAGATAGCGTGGGATGAACTTCAAGTGCCGTAGCAGAGTAGGGAAGAATCCGTAATAGTATGACATAATTCGGAACCTTTCACGAAGAGATTCCCGGCGATGGCGTGTGGTTTCTCCCTCCACAAGATAGTCGATCAACACTTGGGGTATATAGTAGTTGCGGCGCGAACGCTGTAAGCATCTTATGCACCAATCATAATCGGCCGAATAACGGTATTTCAGATTGTACGGTTGTATGAGCTTCCGGTTGGCGATAAATGCTTGATGGCACACAGTCATCCCTTCTGCGAAGCTTTTAAGCGTCAACACTTCCGGGGCGGTGAGATGCCTGTGCGCGATAAAGCGCCTGGAGCTGTCGACGAGATCCGTATGCCCGTACACTATTCCCGGATAATCGTTGTCTATTATTGCCCGGGCTATTGTTTCAAGAGTGTCGGGGCTATGGAATGAATCTCCAGCATTCAGAAATATCAGATAATCCCCTTTGGCTATTTGCCAAGCTTTGTTCATTGCATCGTATATCCCTTTGTCGGGGTCGGAATATATGCGCGCTTCGGGTATTGCGGCGTCAATCGCCATTTTTAGCGTTTTGTCGGTAGAAGCTCCATCCATTATGATATATTCAAACAGCCGGCATGATTGTTCCGCAACGCTTTTCAGCGTTGGCTGCAATGTGTTCTGCGCATTGTACGTGACGGTAATTATTGTAAATAGTGGAGCCATTTTGTGAATAGATACGATTAGATAGCAAATATAAATATTTTTTGTTAATTGACAAGCGAGAATACAAAAAAGAGGTTGCGCCAAGCGACGCAACCTCCGGTGTTTCTATGAATAGATTAGGACCTTTATTATCGGATAATGAATTTACGATTACCAATGATATAGATGCCCGGTTCAAGCGACTTGATGTCATCGTATGTCGCTGACCGCTTGATGAGTTGTCCTACGATATTGTAGATGTCTTGATCGATCAACTCGTCAATGAGATTATCCGAAATGTTGTCAATTCCTGAGAATCCGGATACTGTGCATATACCGAATACGCCGCTGCCGTCAATAGCTGTAGCTCTGATGGCTGCAGTGCCGTTTGAAACGATGGTAACCAATCCGGTAGAGCTTACAGTGGCAACGCTTTCATCGGTGCTTGACCATACGACTCTTTTGTCATCGGCGTTGTCAGGCTCGACTGTGGCGGTAAGCTGCACAGTAGAGCCATTCTCGGCTGAAACCACGTCGGCTGCTCCTCAGTTCCTGCGATATCGCTCACGGCGATAAAGTAGATGTGACAACCGTTGGTGTTGTACACCTGGATGTCGGTTGAAGAGGCGTTTGCGGGCACCACCCATTCCTGTACTGTGTAAGTCGTGGGTACTTCAACGGGCGAGCCGTCTTTGCCATAAAGCATTTCACCTTCGTGTCCGGCTCCAACGTAAAGCTGCACGCCGCGCTTGTCGGTGATTTTGTGAGATTCCACGCCCATCTTTATAGTGGCTCCCTTGGCCACATTGGGTATAACGAAGTAATCCAGACCGGATCCGCCTAACCACAGGTAAGACGCTCCTTCGTATGGGCCGAAGTCGTTATCGGCATCCGCAGTTTTATAATTTACAGCAATGGCGAGCGATCGGTCCCTCTTCTGATTGGTGTAAACCAACCCTTCGAGTTCCGAAATGACAACGCCGTTGGCGGGAAGGTATTATCTTTAAATCCGGTAAGCTCCACGGTATCTTCAATGTCATTGTCGGCAGTGATGTCGTAAGATACGCCATTTACTTCTTTCCAATAAGAAGGAGATGTTGCATCTGCCTCATTTGCATTTATGAAGTCATAAATAGTTAGTTTGGTAATCAAAACACCTTCCGGTGCCGTCAGTGTGCACTGTGCGCCATTGGAAATCTTTATTGTGGCGTATTGTGTACCATTAATTGTTAATTTACTTGACTGGTCAAGCGTTTTTGAAGCATTACCTGTCAGTTCAAGAGACCATCCGGTAGCACCGGTGGGGTTCAATTGGCTACCCTCCAACTTGTTTGCTTTATCTGAAGTCGGATGGTAAAGCACAAGTTCATCTGCAGATGCGTAACTGCTCCCCCCAGCACATTAGCATCAGGAGAAGCAAAAATTT
>CAZELD010000068.1:0-11359 GCA_964512855.1 uncultured Muribaculum sp. | reverse complement strand
ACAAATTCCAGTCCATCCCACCAAATATTTTTAGGTATAATTACGGACTATCATTTATTATTTGATAAGTTTAGTTCATCCCTAATTTCAGCTTCATGCGTTCCCAAAGCGTGGGGCTTTCAAGCTTCAAGTGCACATTCACACCATGGCCATGCTTGTTCAGGAAGATGATGCTGCTATGAAGCACGATCGCCACGACATCTTCAAAATGGGTCAATCCATGTATATTAGCGAGCGGAAATTTATGGAAAGAAGAGCGTGAATCAATGCTGCTGATTACGGGGGATCCGTTTTCGTCAATAGTGATGTTATGATGGTCGGAGGCATATTCGAAAAGCAGATCGATATCTAGATTTTCAATTCCATGGGGAGGTTTACGGTATCGGGCGTAAAGTTCATCTATAACTTTTTTTGTAATCATAATTTTTCTCTGATTTTGCCTGCGTGCGATGAATTAAGGGTCACCGTTGTTTAATAAACATCAATGGATGCAAAAATGTTTGAACAAAGGCTATTTTATATTTAATTCTTTTAGATTCGCATTCTACAAGCCGCACAAAAATTAAATTCAATGGATATAGACATTCACTAATATAAAGGAATATCACTTTAATTTCGGCTATTGTCAAAGAGGGAAGAAGGTGTACCAAATCCTATTGGAATGATACACCTTCAATGTATTTAAGCAAGGAATCCGAGGAGGACACCGGCTGCTACTGCCGAGCCTATCACACCGGCAACATTCGGCCCCATGGCGTGCATGAGCAGGTAGTTGCTCGGGTCATACTCAAGTCCGAGATTATTGGAAATGCGCGCGGACATCGGCACAGCCGAAACACCTGCATTTCCGATAAGCGGATTGAGTTTTTTGGCTTTCGGAAGAAATAGGTTGAACAGCTTCACGAAAATCACACCCGACGCAGACGCAATGATAAACGCCATGAAGCCGAGAGCGAAAATGAAAATCGTGTTGAGCGTCAAGAACTCGGTAGCCTGAGTGGATGCTCCGACGGTCATACCTAAAAGAATGGTGACGATATCGGTGAGCGCGTTGCTCGCTGTCTTTGCAAGACGGTTGGTGACGCCACATTCACGGAGCAAATTTCCGAAGAATAGCATACCTAACAGGGGTATACCTGATGGAACCACGAAGCAAGTGAGCAACAATCCGATTATCGGGAAAATAATCTTTTCGTTCTGCGATACGGCGCGGGCAGGCTTCATCTTGATAAGTCGCTCGTGTTTGGTGGTGAGCAGGCGCATGATTGGCGGCTGAATGAGCGGCACAAGCGCCATATAAGAGTAAGCCGACACTGCGATAGCTCCCATCAAGTTGGGCGCGAGTTTTGACGAAAGGAAGATTGCGGTAGGGCCGTCGGCGCCGCCGATGATGGCGATCGCTCCTGCTTGGTCAGGGGAGAACCCGAGCGCCAAGGCTACCATGTAGGCTCCGAATATACCAAACTGCGCGGCGGCTCCCACCAACATCAATTTTGGGTTGGCGATAAGTGCGGAGAAGTCGGTCATCGCGCCTATACCTAAGAATATAAGAGGAGGATACCATCCGGCGCTAACTCCATTATAAAGGATATTCAATACGGATCCCTCCTCGTAGATGCCTATTTCAAGCCCGGCTGTGGCGTTGAAGGGAATATTTCCGATCAATATACCAAAGCCGATCGGCACAAGGAGCATCGGCTCAAAATTCTTTTTGATGGCGAGCCAAAGGAAGAATAGTCCCACGATAAGCATCACAAGATGTTGCCATGTCGCATTGGCAAATCCGGTTAGCTCCCAGAACTGTTGAAAATTGGACGCCATGAAACTTTCGGTATTCATAAACTTGATTACGTTTTTAGGTTGTTTCTATTTGCCAATAATCACGTTATGAATTATTCGAAAATCACTAACACTGTGCCTTCGAGCACTGAATCGCCTGCGGCTACGTTGATTGCTGCGATCTTGCCGTCGCGGCCGGCGTGGATAGCGTTTTCCATTTTCATTGCCTCGAGCACTACGATGGTGTCAGACGCTGAAACAGTGTCGCCGACTTTGCAGTTGACTGAAAGCACTGTGCCGGGCAGCGGCGCAGTTACTTTGTATGCTGATGCCTGTATGGGTGCTTTAGCAACTACTTTTTCACCCGATGCGGTGCGCGGTGCAGCCGACGGACGCGGAGCTGATACGACGCTTACCGGTTTGCTTTTTTCGATTTCAACCTTGTAGGGTGTGCCGTTGACATGAACATCGGCAATGTTGTCAACGATGTCGCCGATAGCCACATTGTAAGTGTTACCGTTGATTTTGTATTTGTACTCTTTCATTTTTAGTTGTGGTTGTTTGTTCTGTTGTTGACTGGTCAATGTCGTTTGTTAACGGCGGGGAAGTTCTCGAAGCCCGTATATTTTTGAACTCCAGGGAGAATAGCTCTTTCTAACCTTGTTGATGGTCAAAATCGTGCTTTCAAGGTCGTGGGCGTTCAAATGCTCATTAAGAGCCATGACGATTGCTGCGATCTCTTCTCCTGAATCATGCTCTGGGCGTTCTTCCTTAGCCACAGTTTTGATGTCTACGCCTTGCGAACGCATCTTGTTGCGGCTGCTTATGCGCGCTCCTATGCGGTTGATGGCATAGAACGAAAGGCTCAGCAACAATAAAGCTGAAAATACGATGCACATTGCCATAATCGTAAGTCCGAAGCCGTTTGAGTCTTCCTCAGCGAAGCGGTCGACTTTTCTATTTGTGTCAATAATTTTATTGGCGCTGCTCGGAGTGATGTAAGAATCATCGGTGCCTTCGCGCACTTCCCAAGCCTCCCTTCCGGTGCCTACGCCATCGATTATGCGGGCATAGGTGGTGTTGGGCTGCAGTGACGCCGGCACGGTGATTGAGTCAATGAGGGTAATTCCATTGGCATCGTAAACGCCGATCCAGTTGTCTTGTCCCGGAGTAAGCGGGAAACTCAAGTGGAACGTGCCTTTCTTTGGCTCGGAATCGGCCCAAAATAATATGTGCTGGCGAGGTGGAATTTCAGTATTGACATCGCCAAGCGGCACCGGATACTTTTTAGGTTGAAGGCTGTCGTTGGTGATATACACGCTTGAAATTTCCATCGGCGCGTAGGTTGAGTTGAAAAGCTCGATCCATGCCCCGTGTCGACCATAGTCATCGACATAGTTGCTGTCGTTTTGTACCATTATCTCATTGATGCGCAGTCCGCGGCGCCCCTGGGCGTTCATGGCGGTGCAACATGAGACAATGGCGATCAGCAATATCAATAATTTCTTTTTCATTGCTTTCGATGGCTTTTAAAGGGGTATATTGCCGTGTTTTTTTGCCGGATTCACAACTTTCTTTGTCGCCAATTGCTGAAGAGCGCGGATGACGCGGAAGCGTGTGTTGCGAGGTTCGATCACATCATCGATATATCCGTAACGCGCGGCGTTGTAAGGATTGCAGAACAGCTTGTTGTATTCTTCTTCTTTTTCTGCGAGCACTTTCTTAGGATCTTCGGCTTCTTTTGCTTCACGGGCGTAAAGCACTTCAACTGCTCCCGCACCGCCCATTACGGCGATTTCAGCGGTAGGCCATGCGTAGTTCATGTCGCCGCGCAGTTGCTTGCAACTCATCACGATGTGGCTGCCGCCGTAGCTCTTGCGCAAGGTGACTGTGACCTTGGGTACGGTGGCTTCGCCGTAGGCGTAAAGCAGCTTAGCTCCGTGAAGGATGACGCCGTTGTACTCCTGGCCTGTACCGGGTAGGAATCCCGGCACGTCGACGAGGGTAACCAATGGGATGTTGAATGCGTCGCAGAAGCGTACGAAGCGCGCTCCCTTGCGTGAAGCGTTGCTGTCAAGCACTCCGGCGAGATATTTCGGCTGATTGGCTACGATGCCGACTGACTGGCCGTTCATGCGGGCGAAACCAACGATGATATTTTTTGCGTAGTCGCGCTGAATTTCGAGAAATTCGCCGTTGTCGACAATCGCTCCGATAACACCATACATATCGTAGGGCTTATTGGCTGAGTCGGGGATGATTTCGTTGAGCGAATCTTCCATGCGGTCAACGGGATCGGTACATTCAACCAACGGTGCCTCTTCAAGGTTATTTTGCGGAATAAAGCTGAATAGCTTGCGGATGATGCGGATTGCGTCTTCTCCGTCCTCTGCGGCGAAGTGGGCCACACCGCTCTTGCAAGCGTGCACTTGCGCTCCTCCAAGAGCTTCTTGAGTTACATCTTCACCGGTTACAGTCTTCACAACCTTCGGGCCGGTAAGGAACATATATGAAATTCCTTTTGCCATGATTGTGAAGTCGGTAAGAGCCGGAGAATATACGGCGCCGCCGGCGCATGGACCGAGAATGGCTGAAATCTGAGGCACTACTCCCGAGGCCATGATGTTGCGTTGGAATATTTCCGCATAGCCTCCGAGAGCGTTTATGCCCTCTTGGATTCGCGCGCCGCCTGAGTCGTTAAGTCCGATAACCGGCGCTCCCATTTTCATGGCCATATCCATGACTTTGCATATTTTTTGCGCCATTGTTTCGGAAAGTGAACCTCCAAACACTGTGAAGTCCTGGGCGAATACGTAAACGAGACGTCCGTCGATTGTGCCATAGCCGGTGACTACGCCGTCGCCGAGATAGCTTTTCTTTTCCTGTCCGAAGTTTGTGCAACGATGGCGGACAAACATATCGAGTTCTTCAAAACTTCCTTCGTCGAGAAGCTGCGCGATACGCTCGCGGGCTGTGTATTTGCCTTTGTCATGTTGCTTTTGGATTGCTTTTTCACCGCCGCCGATACGGGCTTGTTCGCGGAGCGCAATCAGTTCCTGCACTTTTTCAAGTTGGTTGCTCATTTTGTTGATTATGTTGAACTAAGTGTGGGTAATATTATTTTTTAGCTGGATCTTCGCAAAGCTCGATTAGAGTGCCGCAAGTGGATTTGGGGTGGAGGAATGCGATGTTGAGGCCTTCAGCTCCTTTGCGCGGCGCCTTGTCGATGAGACGGCATCCGTTTGCTTCAGCTTCGGCCAGAGCGTTTGCCACTCCGTCTTCGATGGCGAATGCAATGTGCTGGATTCCTCCGCGGCCACCGTTGTTGGCGATGAATTTAGAGATTGCGCTGTCTTCGCTTGTGCCTTCGAGGAGTTCGATTTTGGTTTGACCGACTTTGAAGAATGCCGTGCGCACTTTTTGGTCAGCGACTTCTTCAATAGCAAAACATTTGAGACCTAAGATTTTTTCGTAAAAAGGGATAGCTTCGTCGAGCGACGGAACAGCTATACCGACGTGTTCGATATGGGAAATGTCCATACTTTAAATTATTAAAATTAAGAAAAATGCACTGTTAAGCATAGCGGCACACTCCACCATGCTTTGCAAAATTAATAATTATTATGGAATAAATTTCATTTTGGCATCGACTATTTTAGCTTAGAGTTTATTTTAAACAAACTCTATAATCACGGCGCGCGCGTTGCCGATGTGAAGTTGCGTTAAGGAAAAATAGGCGTTTTGGGGGATGCCGTCGTTTTGGCGACTGACAATTTTTGAATTTTTAGTGAAAAAATGTCACATAGCTGTCAGTCTTAGAATATACTCTACTTGATTGGGATATAATTATTTAGGTGCTAACTCAACCTTTTTGGCGCATGATTTGTTTTTCTTTTGAATGTCGGGAGTGCCCCCGTGGGGCAGTCGTCGACGCATTGATATGGAATATTTAAATAAATAACTAAAATAAAAAAGTAAAATCATTATGGGAAAGATTATTGGTATAGACTTAGGAACGACCAATTCTTGCGTTTCTGTCCTTGAGGGTAATGACCCCGTTGTTATCCCTAACAGTGAAGGCCGTAACACCACACCATCTATAGTCGCATTTATCGCCGGAGGCGAGCGTAAGGTGGGAGATCCCGCCAAGCGTCAGGCTATTACTAACCCGGAAGGCACTATTTACTCGATCAAGCGTTTCATGGGTGAGAATTACAATGAAGTGGCTGAAGAGATTAAGCGTGTGCCTTACGAAGTTGGCAAATCAGATAATGGCGGCGTGCGCGTGCTTGTTGACGGTCGTGAATATACTCCACAGGAGATTTCAGCTATGATTCTTCAAAAGATGAAGAAAACCGCCGAAGATTATCTCGGTCAGTCGGTTGACGAAGCTGTCATTACCGTGCCTGCATACTTCAACGATTCGCAGCGTCAGGCTACAAAGGAGGCCGGCGAAATCGCAGGACTTAAAGTGCGCCGTATCGTTAACGAGCCTACCGCAGCAGCGCTTGCCTATGGTCTTGACAAGAGCAATAAAGACCAGAAGATAGCTGTGTTTGACCTTGGTGGAGGTACATTTGATATCTCTATTCTTGAACTTGGCGACGGCGTGTTTGAAGTTAAATCAACCAATGGTGATACCCACCTTGGTGGTGATGACTTCGACCATGTTATTATCGACTGGCTTGCTGATGATTTCCGGCAGGAATACAATGTGGACTTGCGTAAGGATTCAATGGCTCTTCAGCGTTTGAAAGAAGCTGCTGAAAAGGCTAAGATCGAGCTTTCAAGTTCAACTACTACTGAGATCAACCTTCCTTACATAATGCCGGTTGATGGAGTTCCTCGCCACTTGGTAAAGACTCTTACCCGTGCAAAATTTGAGCAGCTCGCCGACAAACTTATCCAGGCTACTGTTAAGCCTTGCGAACAGGCTCTTAAGGATGCCGGTTTGTCAGCATCGGATATTGATGAAGTCATCCTTGTGGGTGGTTCAACCCGTATCCCCGCAATTCAGGAAATAGTTAAGAAGTTCTTCGGCAAAACTCCGTCGAAGGGCGTAAATCCTGACGAAGTTGTCGCTGTGGGAGCCGCTATTCAGGGTGGTGTCCTTTCAGGTGATGTAAAAGACGTGCTTCTTCTTGACGTTGTGCCTCTGTCGGTAGGTATCGAGACTCTCGGCGGCGTGATGACTAAGCTTATAGACGCTAATACTACTATCCCTACTCGAAAGAGCGAGGTGTTCTCTACCGCTGTCGACAATCAGCCTTCTGTTGAAATCCATGTGCTTCAGGGCGAACGTCCTCTTGCTAAGGATGATAAAACTCTTGGTAAGTTCCACCTTGACGGCATAGCTCCCGCTCCGCGTGGCATCCCGCAGATTGAAGTAACTTTTGAAATCGACGCCAACGGTATTCTTAATGTATCGGCAAAGGATAAGGCTACCGGTAAGGAACAGAGCATACGTATTGAGGCATCTTCCGGTTTGACCGATGCTGAAATTAAGAGAATGAAGGATGAGGCCGCTGCAAATGCTGCTTCCGATGAAGCTGAAAAACAGCGTATCGACAAGCTCAACCACGCCGACGCTGTCATCTTCCAGACTAAGAAACAGCTTGAAGAACTTGGAGCAGCAATTCCTGCCGACAAGAAAGCTACTATCGAATCAGCTCTTTCTCGTCTTGAAGAGGCACACAAGGCTCAGAATATTGACGGAATCGATTCTGCGATCACCGAAATCCAGAAAGCGTTTGGTGAAGCTCAACAGGACATCCTCAATGCTCAGCAGCAGGCTCAGGCCGGCGCTCAGCAGCAAGCCGGACAACAAGGCTCCGCTAACAACGGCGGTGACGACCATGTGACCGACGTAGACTTCGAGGAAGTGAAGTAAGTATCGATAAACAACGATAACTAAAGATAGAAAAGTAGGGTGTAGCTCAATGAGTTACACCCTACTTTGTTTTTAACATTTTCTGATAGATTTGCTTGTTTCTCGAATCTTTATTGTATATTTGTACCATATTTGTGCCGCGATAAAAAAGTAGGAAATCTGCGACAAAATATAAACGGATTGAATACAAACAAGTAAAAATCAGCATTATGCCAGCAGCAAAGTTTGAAATAAAACGGAAATGCCAAGTGTGCGGTCAGGAGTTTATTGCCAAGACCATAGAATCGTGGTATTGCTCCAAACGCTGTTCCAACATTGCGTATAAGCGCAGGAAAGACGAAGAGAAGCGGAATCAGCGATTGGAAGAAATTGTAAAGAGCATCCCGAAGCACCAAGATTACATCAAGGTGTCGGAAGCCTATGCCCTGTTCGGCATCAGCAAAGATACGCTGTATCGTCTGATACATAAAGGGACTATTTCGCACATAAATCTTGGAACTAACCAAATCCGTGTCAGCAAAGAAGAACTGCTGAAACTCTATCCGCTACGAAAGAAAGCTCTGACAAAACCCAAACCCGTTGCAAAACTATATAGCTTGGAGCCTAAAGACTGTTATACTATCGGCGAAATATCCAAGAAGTTTCATTTAGAAGACAGTACGGTCTATCTACATATCCGTAAATACTCTATCCCTACCCGGCAGATAGGTAACTTCGTTTATGTGCCCAAGAAAGAAATTGATAACCTATATAAAGGAATGAAGCAATGAAGAAAGCGTTGGCCAATACACGAGTTTCAGTAAAACTCCGCAAATCGGAATACCGCGAGGAATGGTACCTGTATGTTGAAGCTTATCCGGTTTTCCAAGCAGACAAGCCCACTCCCCAAAGAGTGCGTGAATATCTGAACCGTACTATAACCACTCCCATATGGGATAAGTCGCGGAATGCCCGAACCGACAAAGACGGCAAGACCACTTATAAGCCAAAGCGTGACTTGAACGGCATCATCCAATGCAAATCTCAATTAGACCAAGAATCGTGTATCTATGCCGACAAGGTGAGGAGCCTGCGCCAAAAGGAATACGATAACGCTTCGCTTTATTCTGAAACGGATGCAGAACAGGCAGAGCAGTTAGAGCGTTCACGTTGCAACTTCATAGACCACTTCGACCATGTGCAACGGTTACGCCACGCCCATAGCTCCGATTCCATTATCATCAACTGGAAGCGTGTACATGAATTGTTGAAAATCTTTGCGAAAGGAGATACCATCCTTTTCTCACAGATTGACTTGAAGCTGATAGAATCATTCCGTATGTTCCTATTGAACGCCCCACAGGGAGGAGGCAAGAAAGGTGTCATCTCGCAAAATACGGCATCCACTTATTTCTCCATATTCAAGGCTGCATTGAAGCAGGCTTTCATTGACGGCTATTTGCCGGTTGATATTGGGGCAAAGATCAAGGGTATTCAAGGTCAAGAAAGCCGTAGGGAATACTTGACCATTGAAGAACTGAACCGCTTGGCTCAAACTCCATGCGACTCGTTGTTGAAGCGTGCCGCCCTCTTTTCTGCACTTACCGGGCTTCGTCATTGTGACATTCAAAAGTTGAAGTGGTCAGAGATAGAGGTATTCAATGGTGGTTACCGTTTGAACTTTACTCAGCAAAAGACCAAAGGCGTTGAGTATATGCCTATATCCGAACAAGCATTTCAATTATGTGGTGAAAGGAAGGACGGCGAACAATTAGTTTTTGGCGGACTGCCAGACCCGTCATGGATTAACCGTCCGATAAAGAAATGGGTTGCAGAAGCCGGAATAACGAAGCACATCACCTACCATTGTTTTAGGCACTCGTATGCAACCCTGCAACTCGCCGGAGGAACAGACATTTATACTGTTAGCAAAATGCTTGGTCATACGAATGTCCGTACAACTCAAGTGTATGCAAAGGTTGTTGATGCTAAAAAGGAAGAGGCTACCAAGACGATTAAGCTTGATTTACCGTATTGTTGACTATAATTTTATATTCTAAATCAAATTATTAGGTAAATACGTAAATAGTTTTATGTCACAATAAAATATATTGTTGTTTTTCGAAATAATTTTGCATCTTTGAAGGTATAAGACAATAGAGTGTAATTATATGGCAACAAATAAAAACATTAATCGTATCAAAGTAGTTCTCGTAGAAAAGAAGAAAACGAACAAGTGGCTTGCTGACCAAATAGGTAAAGATCAGGCTACAGTGAGCAAATGGTGTACTAACACAACTCAACCCGCTCTTGAAACTCTAGTAGAAACTGCAAGAATACTTGAAGTTGATATTCGGGAGTTGCTCGTACCTACAGACAATCAGAAAATTATGATGACGATCTTGTAATAACTAAATCTAATAGAATATGGTCAGCAAATCAATAATAGAAAAATTACGTGAGATATATCAATCTTTGCCTAAGGTTGAACTGGTTGACAAGGGTGATGGATGGGTGAACCAGTATGATTTCTTACGTGCTGTTGGAAAAAGTAGGTATTAATTATAAGAATCTGGGGTACGATCATTTCTATGAATTTTTAACAGATTCTGGATTGTTTTCATTCTGGACAGATTTCTCGGGAGAAAAACCTATAAGGTATGTAATTGAAAAAGCTAAGCCAAAATCTCACGAAGAGCAAAGAAGACCACAATACAATCGTGCAGCAACCCAATACGTAGATTTCGAGGAGGTCGTTAAAATCAAACGCAGATTGCGTCTTGAGAACAATCAGTTTATTGGTCAGTTTGCGCCTCAAAGAAATGAAGGTTGGTTTACGATAACAGATATCCGTAATACTGATTTTACAAAGATTGAAGATAAGGAACGTGGTATAAAGAATCTGTCTATCTCATTCAGAAGCAACAAGGAGTTCAACCGCTATGCATACTACAAGTTCACTTGGGTATTGCTTGAAACCGATCCTCTCAAGTTCGGTATTGACTTGCATGAGGAAATAACACCAATTTACCCCAAAGACATTGTGAGCAGTCTTTACGAGGGCATTATGCGTTACCCTGCAGGTGCTGCAAAGAAGATTGCTCGTTCGCTTGATACTCTCAAAAAGCAACTTACACAAAGCGGAAAGGAAGTATTCATCTATGAGTTGCTGCAGAATGCTAACGACTATCCTCGTCGTACAAAAATTGATGGTAAGATTCAACCTTTGCCTGTTGATGTAGAGTTCAATATTACCGAGAACTACTTAACATTCGAGCATACAGGTGAATATTTCAATCCGAAGAATATTGCAGCTATTTGTGATATAAATGATGGCGAGAAGTCTGACAATACCGAAGCCATCGGCTACAAAGGTATTGGTTTTAAGACCGTTTTCCTTGATAACGACTATGTTCTCCTCAATACTGGTAATTACACATTCAGGTTCGACAAGTCTGCTACGGATGTAATCAATACACCGTGGCAGATATTGCCAATCTGGACGGAACATAATGAGATCGATAATGAAATCAAGTCTGTATTCCGTCAGCATCCTAACGAAGAGTTCAGAGTAAAGTTCGCTCTCCAACCACGAGATAAGGAAATTCTGACCGATGAAGACAGAGATGATAACTACATCGATTTGTTTACCGATGTATTTGAATCAGAGCGCGTCATATTGTTTATCCCGAACATCAAGAAGGTTAGCAT
>CAZELD010000067.1:0-12005 GCA_964512855.1 uncultured Muribaculum sp. | reverse complement strand
TAATAGTAAACCCTTTAGCCAAAGAGATCACGTTGTCGAAATAATAGGCGAGTATGGGACGGTTATAGTTCGTCCCGTTCAAGGAGAGCCATTGTTTATACATTCCAAGAGTAATATTCGGAGTCCAGGCTTTTATCGATTTACTCCATACGAGGTATAGATTGAGCGCCGTGACATTGATATTTATGGGCTGCATAAGGAGTTGCAGCGTTGACGCCGGGTATATGTGCTTTACAAACGCATAAGTGTCGATGCTTCGAGTGTAGTCGGCTTGAATCATGAATCCTTTCCACATACCGAAAAGTTGAATATCGTGCATTCGTTCATCTTTCAATGATGGATTTCCACCCTCAATTTCGTGCATCCCCACGTAGCTGAGGCTTCCGGTGAGTTGGGAATACGGAGGTTTGACGGTAGCCATTTTATAGCTCAGGCCTATCTGCGATTCTTGATTTATGGAGTATCCTAACGATATGTCGGGAGTTAAGAAATTGTCAGTGCGGCTTATGTTGTGGTCTTTTTCGCCTTAAGTTTAAAGAGATAGTCAACATATTCATAACGAAGTCCGGCCAAAAGAGTGAGTTTGCCGAACATCCGATCCCATGAGGCGAAGGCCGCTGCCGAAGTTTGGTGCGCGTCAGAGTGTGATGAGGATATATATTCGCTCACCTCTTGATTGAGCATCATGTAGTTGAGCGTGGTGTGGGTATAGGAGTCCTGTGTGCCTATAGTGAGGTTTCCTTTCGCCATGGGGAAGGATAGATATAATTTTCCTGCCCAAAGTGAGTATTGGCGTTTGTCGGCTGAATTAACATCGGCTGTATTGTCATTCGGATAGCCCGTTTCCTCATTGTTGGCCACACGAGAAATTCGATAGTCTCCATCAAAATGCAATAGGTATTTTCCCGAAAAGTGTTGTCGTAGTATGCCGATGCAAGGTGGCTGTGAGACCGAATATCGGTGAATATGTCTCGATTTATGCGAGTGTCATTGTCAAGCCATTCTTGACCGATGTTGCTGAAATGCCCTCGTTCGGGATTATAGCGATAATATGCTCCAAAGGATTGCGTTCCTGACAAGTAATTGAATCCGGCTTTTACGGTGCCGGTGGTGGAGGGGTAATTCTTGCGTTGTGAACTTCCTACTACTGTTTCTTTGCCGTCATAAATCAGCGAGTTGGTAGTAGTCCCTTTTATACGGCTGTTGTTGCGTGCGATTAAACCGGAGGCGAATATATCCCAACTCCCGATATGATAGTTTGCGTCGAGCGCGTCATTTGCCGACCATTTTCTGCGGGATACGACTTCGGCGCGGTCGGTGAGCGAAATCCCATTAACAAAATTGCGACGTGTGGTGATTTTAAGCACGGCGCGAGTGTCGGCAACATACATTGCTCCGGGCGCCATATCCAATTCTACTTTTTTGATGCCGGATGACTGTAATCGGATTAGCTCCTCATCCGAATTCATTGGGCGCCCGTCGATGAATATTTCCGGAGCGCCTTTGCCTATTACTGTCACTGATCCATCGCTGATTTTTATCATAGGCAGTTGCTCAAGTACATCGAGAGCTGTGCCGAGATTCTGGAGATTGGATCCGGCGATTGTTGAAACGAGAGTAGTGCCAACGAGTTTTGTGGCAGGTTGGTTGGCTGTCACTACGATTTCTTGAAGTTCTCGGGCAAGGGAATCGGTGGATTCTGATGTCTGTGCTGAAATTGCCGATACCGATATGGCCGACATGAGAATGAATGAAACTATTTTTTGCACCATATTTATTTTGTTGCGATTGTTGTGTGCGCAAAGCAAGCGCAAAAGCTTCATTGGCATTACTCTTGTTGTCCCAAGGGATGGCGCACAATGTAGCTTTATCCACTTTTCGATTGGGAGCATTGAGCAGCATTTGCGTAAACTGTCGCTGCATAGGAGTAAGTTTAATGCCGTTAAATGAAATGGTGGTTGAGTTTGATGAGATTGCATCAGAAACTTCCGATTCTTTTCTTCGACATACACAGATACTTGCCATTGATAATACAGAGAGGGTAAAGAGGATTCCCGGTAATGTTTGATCGGAGGCTGCGAAAATTGAGGCCATTGAGCAGTTAGCGAAACCTTGCACCTGTATGACAAGTCCGTCGATAGCTTTTTCAGGGATGAGCATAATTGAATCGGATACAAATCGGCTTGCTGCGTGCCTTGAAAGAATTTTTGGAGCATAGTTTTTGCGATCGACCAATGCGATAGTGAAATAGGCTTTATCTTTTAGCGCCGCATTTCTGAAATTCAGATCAGAAGCCTGATATATGAGTGGCTTCTGAGTGGTTTTGTGCATCTGACGCAGTGCGGTGATAGTGTCCTGGCGAGTCCAAAGTTCGCTTTTCTCATTCGCCAACGCAATCATGGCGTCGTTCAAATCATCTGTCAGGTTCTGTTTTGCCGATGAATAAGAATGACAACATGACGCAAACGCTGCAATCATCAATGCTAATGGCGCGAATATCGCATACCTAAGCGATGAGGTGTTAGATTTATGCGGATTGATATTATTCATCTCACGTTTAATTGAATTATAATATAAGGGAGGCTAATTATTTTATGAACCCTATTTTTTTATTTTATAATCGGGTTCGAGGCTATGTTTTAGTCCGTCATATTTTGGAACTTCGATTCGATCCCCATTATCATCAAGCGAGTATATCTTAACGCTTTGTCCCTGCGCGTTCAAAATGCTTTCTTCATTATTCCTGAAGTATTCCGCGCTTTCAAGAGCCTTTTTCCGATTAACTTTGCCATAGTCATCTTTGAAATACATTGATGACATTTCACGATCGGTCTGTTCAATGCCTGTTGCGGTAAACGAGAACTCTCCATCGGCTTCGGCTTTTAGAATAAGGCCGGGAAGCCCGCGCAGTTTCCAGGGTCCAAACGGAACCGGAACGTCTGGCGTAAACCAAGCTTTCCAATGGCGGCCATGATAGTCTGTTTCCGCCATAATACATTCATATCCGATCACAGTGGCAGTTGAATCTTCAACAATGTTCCATTCTATTTCGCCTATAGGCTCGTCATAATAACCATTGTCTTCTCCAAACTTATCGTATAATGTAAGAGTTCCATCATTTAGATTAGTAAAAACGTACGTATGAACCTTCTTTGATGGCCCTTTCCTCAAATCGAAACTGACAGACCCGTCAGGCTCAACCGTCATGCAAGCTTTTTTGATAATCTCCATGTATTGAGCTTTCCCCTCCGGCGTTGATTTGAGTGAATCAACCCAAAGACTAAGGTCATTGAAATACTTCGCTCTTACTGATGATGCAAGTAAAGACATCTTTGAGGTGTTAAATTTTCCGCGAGGAGTGGGTGTGACACATTCATAGCTAACCAAAATGTCGGCTTTCTCTTGTGCCATTGCGGCTGTCGCCACAAGGCACATCATTGTGAGGATGATTAACTTTTTCATTTTCGTAGGGAGATTGTCAGCAGCAGTTCGCGCCCTCGGAGCCATCGCTGAGACTCTAAGGATGAGAGTTGGCTGTAGGTTGTGTAATTATATTTGCGTTGATTGAATATGTTGTTGAGCATCGCAGAGAGTTCGATGCGGTTGTTGAGTTTGTAGACCAACTTTGTGTCGAGCAGGAACGCATTTTTGTATGTTCCTTCCGTCAGTTCATTCCGGTAATGCTCACCCATTATTCGCCATTCCCATTTTGAATGAGGCATTATATTTGCGAGCAGAGAGTTTTCCATGCCGCTAAGCCATGAGTTTTTGATTCCATTCATTCTGAGCTGACTGTCAGAAAAGTTAATAGAATAATCGAAACTGAGCCACCGTAGTGGTGCGCCATTGACTTTTAACCTTATGTTCCATGAAGATCTTACTGAATTGACGGCATTATTTTCTGAAAAAAGATGCGATTCGTTGCGTGAGTATAGACCATGGATGTTGGCGCTCCCTCGCATGAAATCGAGTGTCTTGCCTATGCTTCCGACGGCCATCATTTGTCGCTCGTCACTTTTTGCGTCGGTATATGAATAAGTTATGTAATCGCCATAGAGTTGTTGAATCATAGTATATGGTGTGTGCGACCATGATTGCATTAGCGAGGCGTTTGCGAATATTCCTCTTTGGGTGTTCTTCGCTGACATATTAAGCATTAGATTTTGGGACGAGTAGTTGTAGAAATCGTCTACACCTTGCGTGAAAGTCCTATAGTCGGTCATTATATATCCTGAATGTATCATGTTAAGGTTCATAGGATAACGCTCTGTAGAGCCGTACACATTCAAAGATATGCGGTTGTTTGGTTTCCAGTTGATGCTCAGAGACGGCTGAACATAAACTTCCGAGCGGTCAGCAAGAGCCTTGTCAAACGTGTATTGCGTGAAGTTCACAGGAACTTCCAGAGTTATATTCACTCGCTTGAGCCAGTATTCAAATTTGGGAGCGGCATAAACTTTGAAATAATTTGTGTTGATGTCATTTTTAATCGTTTCCGAAGCATCTGAAGGAGTTGCCGACATATCATCAGAATTCATCGAACGCAAATATCCTTTTATTCCGCCTTCAAGGCTTATCGTTATTCCTTTCGTTGAGAATGCGTATGCTGCGCTTTCGTGAGTGTAAAATACATGGTCGCCAATGTGTTGACTGATTTTGTTCTCATCCAAAGATACTTTTAATGTCTGTGGGAGCGATTCCCACTCATTGTTGCTCTCGAAAGTAACCAAATGCCTGCCGTTGAAGCGTTTGATCATCTTGAACTTGTTGGCGACATAGTAGTCAGGCAGTTTTGCCGACTGGTCGTTGGGTAGGGAGCCGGTCATGCCAAGCCTTACATCATCCCAGTCGATGTTTGTGGAGAGTGTGTTGTTGATGAATGTCGTTTTTTGGTTAACTTCATATATTAACTTGCCGGAAAGAGAATGGGAGCGATCGCGTCCATCACGATTCTCGGTAATCACACGGTCGCCGCTTTCAAGGAAGTAAGTGGTTATGTTAACTGCCTGTGACGTGACACGGTTGAATGAGTAGTCAAGCTGTGTCTTGAACTCGCCATTCTTCACTTCCCAAAGGGAGTTGGTCGATACCAATGCCGACCGGTTGAAGAGCGTGCGTTTCTCTTCCAGTGATGGAACGCTCGGGAGCGACACGCTGACATAGCGGCTAAGTGCTGTTTCTCGTCGTAAGGCGAAAAAATCGGTGGCGCTTGCCGATAAGTCATCACCGATGTTGTTGGTCTTGAAAGTGGTAATGTTCTGGAATCCGGGCATGACTGCCATTGCGAACAGTTCGCCGGCCCACACGACACCCTCCGGTTGACAACTATAACCGCCTCCGGCATCGCCGTGAAAAGTCCAAGTGGCTTTCGCCTTGTTCTTCAGTTTGAGGTTGATTGCTGCCTTGTCGGAAAAACTGATGCCTGAAAGCACCTGCATGGGCTGGTGGTTTTCCATAACCTCGACAGCGCCCACGTCATCATGGTTTATGCCGTTGGTGGCTATCCCGTATTTCCCGCCCAATAGGTCGGAACCCTCTATGTAGAATTTGTTGATGTCCTCGCCTTGATACTGGATTTTGCCTGTGTTTGACACATCAATTCCCGGCATACGTTTAAGCACATCGCCGATGCTTCGATCCTGAGCCTGTGCGAAACTCCCGACATTGTATGTGATGGTGTCGCCCTGTTCGCGTATGCGGTCAGCTTTAATTGTTACTTCCCTTAATACTGTCGATGAGGCGCGCATAGCAATGGTTACCGGCAGCGAAACACTGTCAAGCTTGACTGTTTGTTTTGCAAAACTCATCATTGACACGTCAAGAGTATAGCCCTCGATTTCAGGCGTTGAGATAGAAAACTTGCCGTTGGAATCCGATGTGGCATACTTCTTAATCTTCCCTTCTGCGTTGCGCAGAATCACTGATGCTCCCGACAATGGTTCATTCGAGCCTTCCCCCACGACCACCCCCGACACATTTGCCTGAGCCGCGCCTGTCAGTGCAGTCCAAACAAATACCAATATGAGTATCAGTCGGTTCATAAATCGTGGGGATAGTTGGTTTCCTCTTTATCGTAGTTGACTATGCGTGGTTTACTCTCATCAGGAGAAGGTGCGGATCCAACACCATAGGCTGCACGGATTTTAGCTGTGAAATTGGAATGTTTGTATTTCCACCAGTTGTTGAAAAACTTGTTGCGGGTCACATCGAAATAGTCATCAGATTTCCTGTTCATGCAAAAACCAACTTCGCCAAGACCATTTTGCATTAACCCATAGCCCTCAAACACGTAATCCCTACCTGTGTCGTATGCTTCAAGGATCAATCCCGGGAGTCCATATAGCTTCCATGGCCCCTCTTGTACCGGTATGTCAGGTGTGAACCATACCGTCCATCTACGGCCTCGAAAGTCTGTCTCGGCCTTATTACATTCATAGCCTAATATTATTTTTGTTTCATCTCCAATCTCCCATACCGGCGATTCCAAGTCCTCTCTGTATCGCCAGGGAGTCATATCGAAATAGTCTTCCTCTATTATTTGGCCTTTTGCATAATCTTTATAAAGGTATGATCTTTTATGCCCTCCAAGCGTGGTGAAGACATGGGGATTGCCTTTCTCAATCTCAGCGGCCATCAATCCCCAGTAGGCGTCTGGATTGGCTCTTGAAAGAGAATCTTGATGAAATTGTTTAATATTGCAAAACAGGGTCTTTGTCTGACCAATACGCAACATCATTTCATCCTTAAAGAAAAGGGAATCACGATAGATAGTATCATAAACCTCAGTACGAGTATAACGGACTTCAAGAATAGCCGGCTCAGCATCCTTAATGAAATCATTGGCGCAAGCGGCAATGGTTGCCGACATTAAAAATAGATATATCAACAAATTTTTCCTCTCTGTAATCATTTATTCCCAGCCATTACCAATATAAGAATATACCTCGTTGAGTTCGTAAACGGCACGATATACCGGCTCGTTGCCATTCGCCTTAACTGTTAAGGCAATAGACAAGAGAATAGATCCTGATATTATTTCTTTGAGGCTTTTCATGATGATTGAAAATCAATGGTAATCCGTTTCAAGATAATCTATTTTAGCTTCCTCTTTATTTTTTTTCATAGTCATAGTCGGAGCCGAAATTGATGCCTGTGGCCGCAGTATCGATGGCTCTTCCATGGTCACGGTAGTTGCGCAACTGCCTCAGCATTTCAATACGGGTCATTTTATCGTATTGACGATAAGGATAAACAGGAACAATTTCCTGATTTGAAGTCTCCAATCCGGTAGCAACGAAAGAATGTTGCCCTGTGGATTCGCTTGCTTCCAATATCAGCCCCGGTAGTCCGGTCAGTTTCCACGAACCTTCCTGCAACGGAATATCAGGTGTAAACCATGCCGTCCAATCCCGTCCGTGATAGTTTGCAGTCGCCATCACACAGTCATAGCCCAACACGTTTTTTGTCGAATCGGAAATTTCCCATTGGATTTCACCGAGAGGTTCGGTATAATAACCGTATTCAAGTGATCCAGCCCTGTCATAGACAGTCATTTGATTGTCTATGACTGAGCGGAATATGTATAGAAATGTTTGATATACCACATTTTTCATGGCACTTTCGTCCTTTGTCTCTGAATAACGTTTTACCGCTTCATTAAAAAGTTGATGACTTATGGCTCTGCCCTGAGGTGTAGATTCGAGGGAATCCTTATACTCAGTTTTGGTGTTATAGAACTTAGCCTGTTCTTTGTTAGCCAGTAAAATAAATGGAATATCACGCTGTACTATCCCTTCAGATCCTCGCACGAAAGTCTCATGGCAGTTGTAGCCAATCTTTATCTCAGCACGAGGATATTCCTTTTTCGCCGATACATCAAATATCGCAAAGAATGCTATTATTGTGATTATGATTGATTTTCGGCCCATTTTGAGAATGTGTTAATGTGTTAATGTGCAAAGATACATAATCATCCGCTATTCACTCTCAACATTTGTTGAGAAAATAAAAGAAAATTCATTAGCACATACTTTGACCCGGCCTAAAGGCTTGAGGACGACGAGATGTTTTTACCAAAGAGAAAATTTAAGCCCGTGGTCGTAAGTGTCAAGTGATTCTATTCTCTTTAAGCGCTTGACTATGATAAGTGTTGCGGGCAAAATTATAATTTCGTAGGCGGTTTTGAGCAGAGCCTGTGCGACGATTAAATGAAGAATGACGCTCCAAGGTAGCGTTCCTCCGAATGCGATAGGAAAAAAGATAATCGAGTCTACGCCTTCGCCCCATAGGGTGCTTACTATGGCACGCAGTGAAAAATTACGGCCTTGATATGATACTTTCATTCGGCTCATGACCCAAGCATTTACCAACGATCCGCATATAAATGCCAGGAATGAAGCTAAAAGGATGCGTGGAACGCCGCCATAGATTGAGATCATCGCCTCTTGCGCGCTCCATGACGCATCGCCGGGGAGTAGGATGGCGAGTTGGAGAAGGAGAGTGACAAGAAGGTTCATCATGAAGCCAAGCCATATTACAAGCCGGGCTTTGCGGAAGCCGTAGACTTCAACAAGGCAATCGTTGATTATATAGCTGATCGGAAACACTACCATCCCTGCTGTTATGGTCAGAAAACCAAGCGAAACAGTCTTGATTTCAACAAGATTAGCCACGATAAGGCACACGCAGAAAAGAATCGTAAGAAATAAAAAGGGAAGCGAGAAACGCTGTTGTGAAATGTTGTTCATAATTCTTGTTTTTAACGAGGTAGCAAGCACTCGGTGATTTTTCATGCGCAAAGTTAAGAAATTTAAAAGATTTATTATAACTTTGCGACTGAATTTTTTCACCATTTACCCTCAGGTAATGAATTATAGTTTTTTTGACTTTTTAGCTCTCCTCGGCTCTGTTTGCTTGTTCCTTTACGGTATGAAAGTGATGAGCGAGGGCCTTCAAAAAGCCGCCGGCGACCGCTTGCGCAATATCTTGTCGGCCATGACCCGCAACCGTTTTACCGGAACACTCACGGGTTTTGCCATCACAGCGTTAATACAGAGTTCTTCCGCGTCGACTGTAATGGTCGTCAGTTTCGTAAATGCCGGGTTGATGACCTTGGGGCAATCCATGGCGGTTATTTTCGGAGCCAATGTTGGTACGACATTTACGGCGTGGGTTATCGCATTGTTCGGATTTAAGGTTGACACTTCGGTATTTGTCCTTCCTGTCATTGCGTGCGCGGTTCCGTTGCTATTCTTTAAAAAGAGCCGCACCAAGTCGATTGGTGAATTCCTGATAGGATTCGCATTCTTGTTCATGGGGTTGAGCATGATTAGCGAGTATGTGCCTGATTTGCAAAATAATCCGGAGATGTTCGCTTTTCTTGAGCGATATGCGTCGATGGGCTATATTTCCGTGCTGCTATTCCTTCTGGTGGGAATCGTTTTGACAGCTATAATACAATCATCAGCGGCGACGTTTGCCATCGTGCTTATCATGTGTACAAAGGGATGGATTACGTTTGATCTCGGGTGCGCTGTAATTCTGGGCAGTAATATCGGAACGACCATTACCCCGTTGCTCGCTTCTATGAGCGGTAACGTGGCTGCGAAACGTACCGCTATGGGCCACCTACTGTTCAACTTGTTCGGAATGGTTTGGACGCTGTTAGTGTTCTACCCGTTCGTAAGGCTCAATGTTGACATTACCGAGTGGCTTGGGCAAGGAAATCCGGAGTCGCTGTATTCTTACGTGAATAATCTTGAACAAACCGATCCCGACATATACAATAAATTATTTGACGGTTCATTGCCGACCACGCATCCGGTGCTCGCGCAGATAGGGCAGATGCAGTTCAGCGTGTCATTCGGAATGTCGATGTTCCACACGGTGTTCAACCTCATAAATCTTGGAATAATGATATGGTTCACCGGATTATATGTGAAAATCGTTGAAAAACTTATTCCGGCGAAGCATAAAGAGGATGAGGAATTCCAACTCAAGTTTATTTCCGGCGGTCTATTGAGTGCGTCAGAGCTTAACATCGCTCAGGCTGAGAAGGAAATGTATGTGTATGCTCAGCGCGTGCAGCGAATGATTGATATGTCGGAGCAGCTTGTCCATACTCCGGAAAAGAGCGAGGAATTCTCAAAGCTATACTCGCGCCTTGAAAAATATGAGGAGATATCCGATCGTATGGAGATTGAGATTGCAAATTACCTGAATCGATGCGCGGAAGGACGTTTGTCCAACGAAGGAAAACTTCATATTGCGTCAATGCTAAATATTGTCAGCGAGATAGAAAGCATCGCCGACTGTTGCTTCGGATGCGCCAAGATTTTGATACGCAAGTCTGAAAACAGTGTGACATTTGATGAGATGATCTATAAAAATGTCGACACGATGTTCGACTACGTGAAAGTGGCTATGAGCGATATGCTCGTGTTGCTGAGCGACGTTGAGAAAGTGCGTGACGTGGATATAATCCGCTCTTACAATAAAGAGCGTGAAATCAACAACTTGCGTAATCAGTTGCGCTCGAACAACGTGGAAAATATCAACAACCGCGTCTACGAGTATCAGTCGGGTATCTATTATATGGATATCATCAACGATCTTGAAAAGATGGGCGACTATATAATAAATGTAGTCGATACGATACGCGACCACTTCCGCCGTCATGCGGCATAGCCTGAATTTACAACTCAATGTCAACCCGGTGACGGTTATGGCGGTAAGATGACATTTCAAGCACGCGCGCTACAATGTGGTTACTAAAATTGCGGGAGAAACATCAATCTCTTACATTTGTCAATGCAATTTTATTAATGCGTGTAAATAACTAACCATCTACTGCCAATGCACTCATCTAAAAATAAGTTGAAATTGATGATTGTCGATGACGATCCGCTGCTCTGTGAATTGATGCGATTCAATTTGGAGGAGAACGGATTCGCAGTAGAAACATTCCCGAATGTGCGATCGGCATATAACGCTGAACTCACTGGATATTCCATGTTTATAATCGATGCGATGATGGAGAATAAGCGAGGTATGGATCTTGCGAAATATTTGAAGCAAAATCGCACCACTTGCAACATTCCGCTCATCTTCTGCTCGTCGTGCGATGATGAAAATGCGATTATCAACGGGCTCGACCTTGGAGCTGACGATTATGTGCTGAAACCGTTTGCGATGAAAGAAATAATTGCGCGTATCGGCTCTATTTTAAGGCGCCACGGGCTAAAAGCAAGCTAATGTTGCCATCTTGCTATATAAGTTGTCGGAATGAAGCCGGATGCGATGAGGCCGGACGAGGGTGTCTCGCCGGACCGGTGTACGCTGCAGCGGTAATACTCCCCGATGATTTTTCACACCCTCTACTTAATGACTCCAAAAAACTCACCGAGGCTCGCAGGGAATCGTTGCGGCCTATAATAGAGGCGCAAGCGGTGGCATGGGCCGTAGGCGTCGTGACGGCTGAGGAGATTGACAAGATAAATATACTTAGGGCGTCCATACTTGCCATGCATCGCGCGCTCGACGGATTGAAAACACGTCCCGGAGCTGTAATTGTAGATGGAAACCGCTTCACGCCATACGCTGATATTCCATGGAAAACATTTGTGAAAGGCGATGGTAAATATGGCAACATCGCAGCCGCATCAATTCTCGCAAAAACTCACCGAGACCAATTCATGAAATTTCTACATGAGCAATATCCCATGTATGGCTGGAACGTAAATAAGGGATATCCGACAAAAGTTCATCGCGACGCAATATCCAAGCACGGCCCATCGCCCTATCACCGCATGACATTCCGCCTTGTTGACGACCGACTAACCCTCTTCTAATCCGCAAGCAAGATGCAATCGAGGCAGATTGCTGCCAAGCTGCAATATCCTCATATGGGGATAATGCCGTTATGAACCTACGTGACCCCCACTATCATAAAAACACGGCTCTTTCATTTAACCCAAAATTAAAAGCATAGTTCCCTTACCCGATTC
>CAZELD010000066.1:0-12678 GCA_964512855.1 uncultured Muribaculum sp. | reverse complement strand
AATTATGAATATTACAGTTAACAACAAGCCGATTACGGTTCCTGACTACACATCGCTCTCGGGCGCTCTGAATCTCGCCGGTATTGATCCCGACAGTACTTCAACCGCATTGAATGGGGCGGTCGTTCCGCTTGTAGACCGCGGCGCCACTATTTTGAAAGAGGGCGATCAAGTGCAAGTGATTGAGCCGTTTTCGCGAATATAAACCAAAATGATACAATTTTACACTACCGATTCTTCACGATATCCAATATTCAGTCAAGTCAGCGCCGCTATCGCCGGAGGCTGCCGATGGATTAATTTATGCGAAGATGTGGCGTCGTCGCGCGTTTTGAAAGAAACGCTTGAAGAGATAATCCCAATATGTCGTGACGCTGACGCATTTTTGGTTGTCGATGACGATGTGGAGTTGGTAAAAGAGTCGCGTGTGCATGGCGTGAGAATAACAAAGAGTGATCTTTCAGCCGCGCAAGCTCGCCAAGAGCTTGGACCTCATGCGATAATAGGGGTGGCCGTAAGCTCGCCGGCCGATGTGGCGTCGTTGAAAGGTGTGGATGTGGACTATGTGACTGTGGATGTAGCATCCCTCGCTAAAATCGCGCCATTAGCTGCGGCTATGCAGATACCTGTGGTAGCCACCGGCGGTGTCACTCTGGAGAACTGCTCATCTCTCCTTTCAGCCGGGGCTCAAGGCCTCGGGCTTTCATCGGCTGTAGTTAATTCTCCCGATCCTCAGACCTACATTGAATGCGTGATAAGGACGCTGTGTCAAAATTGAAAATAGACACAAAAGCGCATAGTAGCGCAAGCAACATGAGGAATTTAATCGATTAAGAGCTTGTTTAAAATAAATGGATTCGCCAAAGTTCTCGATAAGGAATTATAGCGCTATTTTTGCCACGCTTCTCGTATTGGTAATGACGGTGCTTGATGTGACGCTTGTTAATGTCGCGCTGCCGGTCATGTCGCAGAAGTTCGGGGTGAGTGATTCGGAATCAGTCTGGATAATAACGGTGTATCAGCTTATTATAACGATGCTGTTGCTGCCGGTGTCATCGTATGGAGACAGGACGAGTTACCGACGCTGCTTTCTTGTGGGAGTAGCCGTCTTCACGGTGTCTTCCGCTCTCTGCGCGGCTTCACAATCATTCACTGGGATTGTGGCTGCAAGAGCGTTGCAAGGAGTTGGCGCTGCGTGTGTAATGGGTGTCAATATCGCTCTTGTCAGGCTTATATATCCCCGGAATGTGCTTGGCCGCGGACTTGCTCTCAATGCCATGGTTATTGCGATAGCCACTGCCGCCGGCCCTACTATCGCCGGGGCGATATTGTCGATCGCATCATGGCACTGGCTTTTCCTTATCAATGTTCCATTCGGTATAATCGCATTCTTTATCGGCAAGAAATTATTGCCGCATAATCCTCCTCATCGGGTTGACGGCCGATTTGATTGGATAAGTTGTGTAGAAAATATGGTGGTGCTCGGGTTGATATTTCTTGCGATAGGCAATATCACCAAAACCGACAACCATGTCGTGATCTTTGCTATGCTTGCCGTGGGGATAATTGTCGGCATTTTCTATGTGCGTCGGCAATTGAGCCGATCGCAACCCATGCTTCCGGTGGATCTCCTTAAAATCAAGCTGTACACATTGAGCATATCAACGTCGGTGTCATCGTTTATTGCGCAGAATATCGCCATGATTTCGTTGCCGTTTTTATTCATAGGCAACTATGGATTCTCGGAGATAACGACAGGGCTTCTGATGACGCCATGGCCGCTTGCCACGATGATCGTGTCGCCTATTGCAGCCCGATTTGTGGAAAAACACAATCCGGGAATTACTGCGTCATGCGGGATGCTGGTGTATTCCATCGGCCTCTTGCTGCTGCTCTTTGCCCCGCATAGCGATATCTCTCCATGGAATATTGCATGGCGTATGGCCGTGTGTGGAATGGGTTTTGGATTGTTCCAGACCCCTAATAATATCGTTATGGTTATGGCCACTCCTATCGAAAGAACGGGAGGAGCGGGAGGAATGCAGAGCACGGCGCGTCTCGTAGGGCAGACCCTTGGCGCAACGCTCGTAACGCTTATATTTGCCATGACCGCATCTGACGTGATATCGGCTAACGTATGCTTATGCGTGGCTCTTGGGTTTGCAGTAGTGGCAGGCTCATTCAGCATAAGCCGCACGGGAAAAATCAATCGACAGAGAAAAACGTCAAATATGTGAAAAGCACACAAAGATGTCCCGGTCGGAAAAATGAGACAAAAGACAAAGAGAAAACAAGAAACAGAAGATGCTTTTAAGGCGATTTTTCCTACCTTTGCACTATGATTGACCTCACAGGAGTTGGAAATGCGAAAGCCTTGTTCCATACATTCGGGTGCAAATTGAATTTCGCCGAGACATCTACTATAGCCAATATATTCAGCGACCGCGGCATAATGCGTGTTCATGCCGGTGAGACGCCCGATATAGTGGTTATAAATACTTGTAGTGTGACGGAAATGGCTGATAAGAAATGTCGTCAAGCCATTCATCGTTTTGCCAAGCTATATCCCAAAGCCTCGATTGTGGTAACCGGGTGTTATGCCCAATTAAAGAGCCGGGAGATTTCCTCAATGCCGGGCGTGGCCATTGTTGCCGGAACAGATAGGAAAATGTCGCTTCCCGATTATATTGACGGTTGGTTGAGAGATCGGGATGGAGCGGCAGTGACTCACGTCACTCCCTACAAAGAGATTGTGAAGTTTGAACCGTCATGTTCCCGAGGCGACCGCACTCGTTATTTCCTTAAAGTTCAAGATGGATGTGATTATTGGTGCACATACTGCACTATTCCCAAGGCGAGGGGGCGGAGCCGCTCGGGGTATATACCCGATTTGGTCGCTCAGGCGCGGAAAGTTGCGGCTGAAGGAGGTAAGGAGATTGTGTTGACCGGTGTGAACATAGGTGATTTCGGAAAAGGCCGTGACGACACATTTTTTGATCTTATCAAATCTCTTGACGAAGTAGATGGAATAGAGCGTTATCGAATATCTTCGATTGAGCCTAATTTACTTACCGATGAGATTATAGAATGGGTGGCGTCGTCACGCCGGTTTATGCCACATTTCCATATTCCTCTGCAAGCAGGAAGTGACGAAGTGCTAAGATTGATGCATCGACGTTATGACACATCATTGTTCAAGCGTAAGATTGAGCGGATAAAAGAGATTATGCCCCATGCCTTTATCGGTGTTGATCTTATTGTCGGCGCCAGAGGGGAGACTGCCGATCTGTTTGCTAAATCACGTGATTTTGTCGAATCGCTTGATATTTCGAGGCTCCACGTGTTTCCCTATTCTGAGCGTCCCGACACTAAGGCTCTTGATATAGATTATGTAGTGTCTCAGGAGGAGAAGCATCGCCGGGCTAATGTGATGCTCAGGCTGTCGGAAGCGAAGCTGGATAAATTTGCCCGCAGCTTTTTGGGAACAATTAGACGTGTGCTTCTTGAACATCCTCGCGACCTTAATGGTTTAGCTATGGACGGTGATAGTGAACAGCAAGATGGCGGAATGTATGGGTTTACTGACAATTATTTGAAAGTCAAGATAAAGCCTGTCCCCGAATTGTCAAATAAGATTATCAATGTTTCTATTGACGAAGTTATTGACAGTGGAGCATTGATAAATGGAAAAATAATATTATGAGTGAAAATAAGGGTGATTGGAAATATGCTCCATTGGGTTGGTTGTTGAAGGGCATCGCGCGCCTTCCATTCGGCGGCCTATATCTTTTGAGCGATATCTTATATGTGCTGGTGTATCATTTAGTGAGATATCGGCGTAAGGTCGTGATGAAGAATCTCACAAACTCGTTTCCTGAGAAGTCGGAAACAGAGTTGCGTGGAATTATGAGGGAGTTTTATCGTAACTTCACCGATTATTTTTTTGAAACGATAAAACTTGGACATATTTCTGATAAGGAGATTGAAGAACGTATGGAATTTGTAGGGCTTGACTTGCTCGATGATTGCATAGAACGAGGAGAGTCCATTGGGATTTATTTTTCCCATTGCGGTAATTGGGAATGGGCTCCATCCATGACTTTATGGATGAAGCATCCAATAAGTGAAAAGGTGAAGTTTTGCCAAGTATATAGGCATCTTGACAATAGATGGTTTAATGACTATTTCTTGAAGTTAAGAAGCCGTTTTGGTTCGGTGTCATTTGAAAAACATACTGTTTTTCGTGACTTGTTAAGATTAAAACGAGCCGGGGTTGTGACTACCACCGGTTTTATGAGCGATCAGAAACCGAGTCATAACGATACGGCCCATGTAGTGAAATTTCTGAATCAGCCTACCGCCATGATTACCGGAACGGAAACCATCATACGCAAGTTGGGCTTGAAAGCCTTTTATTGGGATATTGAGAAAATCGGGCGCGGACATTATCGGCTTACGGTGAGATTGATTTCTGCTGATCCATCAGCAGAGCCTGAATTTGCGATAACAGATGTGTACGCGCGTATGCTTGAGACCACAATACGGCGTAATCCTTCAATATGGCTATGGACTCATAAACGCTGGAAAAATAAAGTAAACTATTCTGATAATGAACAACTCCACAAATAAGGCGGTAGCAGTAATCATACTGAATTGGAACGGAGAGGCGATGTTGCGTCGCTTCCTTCCGTCAATAGCGAAACACACTCCGGAATGGGCGGCAGATATAATTGTGGCTGATAATGGCAGCACTGACGGCTCGTTGAAACTGCTTAGAGAACAGTTCCCTTCGGTGCTTGTCGTGGAACTTGGCATGAACTTTGGATTTGCCGAAGGATATAATCGAGCCATTAAAGCTATTAAGAATCCTTATGTGGTGCTTCTCAATAGTGATGTGGCTGTAAGCGGAGATTGGCTTTCCCCGATGTTTAATTACATGAATGAACATTCTGAATGTGGTGCTTGTCAACCTAAAATACGCTCGCTGAAGAATCCTGATATGTTTGAATATGCCGGTGCTTGTGGCGGTTTTTTGGATAAAAACGGGTTCCCTTATTGTCGGGGGCGTTTATTTGACACAGTAGAGGAGGATAACGGACAGTATGATGATATCCTGCCGGTGTTCTGGGCGTCAGGCGCCGCGCTTATGGTACGCCGTGATTTATACCTGCAACTGGGTGGCCTTGATGCTGAGTTTTTCGCTCACATGGAGGAGATAGATTTGTGTTGGCGCATCCGGCTTGCGGGATATGAGGTAATGGCGATTCCAGAGGGTAAAGTGTATCACCTTGGCGGTGGCACACTCTCATCTTCCGACGCGCGCAAGACCTATCTTAATTATCGAAACAATTTACTGTTGCTTCATAAAAATTTGCCGAATTCATGTAGGCGTCGTCGGCTATTCATACGTCGGCTCTACGATTCAGCGGCGTGGTTGAAGTTCATGTTGTCATTTGACTTGAAAAATGCGAATGCCATATTGCGGGCGCACCGTGATTTTCGCAGCATGAGGGTTAAATATCGCCATCATCCCGAGGTGAATCTTTTGCCCGATGCCCCTAATGCGGTGACCGGCTATTTTTTTAGGCGTAAACACACATTCGACCGCCTTCAATAGCATTTGTCGGAACTTTTTTCGCTTAGGTGTTGTTTAAGTTGAACGATGTCTCAGCCTAATGCGATATGGAACAGTTTATTTTATCATTGGATCAAGGCACGAGCAGTTCACGCGCCATAGTCTTTAACCACGCCGGCAACATACGTTCTGTTGCTCAGCGAGAATTTGAACAGATATTTACCCACTCGGGATGGGTGGAGCATGATCCGCACCAAATCTGGGCATCACAGGCATCGGTAATTGCAGAACTAATAAAGTCGAAAACCGGTCTTATGATCGATGCCTATTTCAGCGCGACTAAGATAAAATGGATTTTAGATAACGTGGCAGGGGCGAGAAAAAGAGCCGAGGCGGGTAAATTGCGTTTCGGCACTGTGGATTCATGGCTTGTATGGCGGCTGACGCGCGGTACGGTTCATGTGACGGATGTGACAAACGCTTCGCGCACGTTGCTGTTTAACATCCATACTCTTGAATGGGATCAATATCTGCTGAATTTGTTTGATATTCCTGCATCGATGATGCCGCAAGTAAAATCCTCGAGTGAGGTTTATGGCTATACTACTACCACTATTTTTGCGCATAAAGTGCCTATTTCAGGCATTGCGGGAGATCAGCAAGCGGTTCTGTTCGGACAAATGTGCGTAGAGCCGGGAGCGGTTAAAATACTTATGGCACCGGTTGCTTCCTGTTGATGAATAGTGGTTCTCGCCCGATAGAGTCTAAAAATAAGCTGCTTACAACGATAGCATGGAAGATAGGGAGTGAAGCGGCCGCATACGCCCTTGAAGGCTCGATTTTTGTGGGAGGATCGGTGGTGCAGTGGCTGCGCGACGGATTGAAGTGTATCAGGAGTTCATCGGAAGTAGAGAAATTGGCGTCATCTGTAGCGGATACCGGAGGCGTTTATTTTGTGCCTGCTTTGACCGGATTCGGAGCGCCTTATTGGGATCAACACGCCCGCGGCGCTATAATGGGGATAAGCCGCAGTACGATATCTGCCCATATAGCTCGGGCGGCTCTTGAGGGAATAGCTTATCAAACATTTGATATTGTGGGTGCGATGGACCGAGATTCTGGACTTCATATAACCAATTTGAAGGTGGATGGAGGCGCGTCTCGAGACAATCTTTTGATGCAATTCCAAAGTGATATATTGCACACTGAAGTGCTTAGACCCAAGATCACTGAGACAACAGCATTGGGAGCTGCGTATCTTGCCGGGTTGTCTACCGGATTTTGGACAGGTATAGATGAAATAAAATCGCAATGGCAGATTGACCGAGCTTTTTCCCCCATCGCAATCTGAAGAGGAGGTAGCTCGTAAAATAGCCGGATGGCATGATGCGGTTAGACGCACGCTGTCATAGTCCGGAATTAAGGTTATAGCCTTCTATATTCTGGGAGACACATATTCAAATATTTTTTAGCTGTTTCCCATGGAATATAGATTTCTTCGGAGTCGGGGAGAAGTGGAACCGGAACTTCGTTGAGATCAAATCGGACGTAGATTTTTCCTTTGATTGAGCGGAATAAAATCATTTGTAGATTTGACGCCATGGGAACCACATAGAAATTGTGCCAATTGGTTGCCACGGTATCGAAATAGTTTGTCAAGTAATAGCATCCTCTAAGTCTCATGAGAGATAACAGTGGCATCATTGTTTCAGCATGACCGAAACGGAGCTGTACTCGATTGTCTGATTTTCCCGACACAACGTCATCGGCCGTAGAAATGAGGTTTTCCAAAAGATCGACAGCAACTTCTGCCGGAATTGATGAAAATGTGTTGGCGGTTCTTGTCAGGTATTGGTTTAGATTTTCAGCCTCCCATGAGCGATTCATTTCTTCTTTAGTGAAGAATTGTAGAATGTCACATTCAAGACCCATTGCGCTCATTCCGGAAAGTATGGCATATTCGGTTTGGCTGATATCCTGTAAATATTTGTCATCGAGCGGATAATTTTTCCCTAAAATCCGTTTGGCCGGTTGCGGGGAGACGATGGATCTGAAATATGTTTCGTAAACCTCATTATAAGGCTCCTCTTTACGATAGTCGAGATAGTCGGCGTCAAGGTCAAAAGGTCGCATTAGTGATGAGTTCTGACGACCTGATGAGGTATAAATTTTGACATGATTGTTCATTCGCGCCAGTTGATGAGTGAATGAATACATACTCATTATGCATCTCGGGGCATAGGAGGATAGCGCGTGTACTGTGCCGTTGTCAAACAGTTGCGGATAGGCTGTGTACATTCTCGCTGCGATTCCTCGCTGTTCGGCTATGCCGAGAGAATCAAGCGCCCCCCATTGTCCATCGCTTTTATCTGTGATAATGTTTATTATGTCGAGCAATTGTTTCCCTTTTTCTGTGATTGAGCCGATAGAGTCAGCGTGCATCAGCGCCCTTCGCATTTCGGTCGTCCGTTTTGCCGAAGATGGGAAGCGCGCTCCATGTCGGCTCACATGGTTTATCATTATCGGTTTGAGCGAATCAGGATATGCGACAATTTCTGACGGTATAGGATAGGGCATAGCGCTGCCTTCGCATTGCTTCATATCGAAGGTGGTTGTTATCGGAGTCGCAGCGATTACTGATGCAGGGATTAAAAATATTCCGAATAGAATCGAGGTAATTCGTGACATAGTAGTTAAATTTGCGTTGTCAAAAATAGGAATAATTATGGAATTATCCGATAAAATACGCTCCCTTATTGAGAAGAACGATTTGAAAGACGCTATTGCTGAATTGAATCAGATAATTTCCGAGGATGCCGGTAATTCAGATGCTTATTTTGAGCGTGGAAAATTATATTGGCGCCTTGGGCTTAGGCGTGAGGCTATTAATGACTATAATCGTGCGTCAGCCATTGACAGTTCGTCCCCGGCAGCAGAGGCTCTGAAACAGGCTATGGAAATAATGTCATTTTATAATAGAGATTTGTATAATCCTTGATTCCACTGTTATGATATTAAAACCTATTATGCTCGGAGGAACGGGAAGTGATGTGGGAAAGAGCCTTATAGCTACCGCATTATGCCGCATATTTCTTCAGGACGGTTATCATCCGGCTCCATTCAAGGCGCAGAATATGGCGCTTAATTCCTATGCAACCGCCGATGGGGGAGAAATCGGCCGCGCGCAAGCTGTTCAAGCGGAGGCTGCCGGAGTAGAGTGTGTCACTGACATGAATCCTATTCTGTTAAAGCCATCAGGCGACCGAATGTCACAAGTGGTACTGAATGGAAAGCCTATAGGTAATCGTGACGCTTACGATTATTATCATGGAGAAGGTCGAGAGATATTGCGGTGTGAAGCTCACAAAGCATTTGACCGACTTTCGGTGAAATACAATCCTGTAGTCCTGGAGGGAGCCGGAAGCATTGCGGAGTTGAATCTTAAAGACACTGACTTAGTTAACATTTCAATGGCTCGTTATGCCGACGCTGCGGTGTTGCTCGTGGCTGATATTGACCGAGGCGGCGTGTTTGCGTCACTCTATGGTTCGATCATGCTGCAATCGCCTTGTGATCGTAAACAGATCAAAGGTATAATTATTAATAAATTCCGGGGTGATATGCGGCTTTTTGATTCCGGTAGGCGTATGATTGAGGATATATGTGGTGTTCCTGTCTTAGGCGTGTTGCCTTATATGGATGATGTGCATATTGAGGCTGAAGATTCGGTAGCATTGTCAAAAATGAATACAATGGCTGGCGACGGAGTTGTGAATGTGGCGGTAATACGTCTTCCTCGGCTGTCTAATTTTACTGATTTTGACCGATTGGCTGCACGCGCTGGGGTGAATCTTTATTATACTTTTTCTCCTGAGGAAATATTGAAAGCTGACATAATTATATTGCCTGGAACAAAATCAACTATTTCCGATCTCCTTGCGGTAAGGAATTCCGGTGTCGAAGAGGCCATTTTGAAATCCCGCCGTCTTGGGAAAACTATTTTTGGAATATGCGGAGGTTATCAGATGCTGGGTACTGATATTGCGGATCCGAATGGTATTGAAGGTGGGTTGACCCGTATCAACGGCTTAGGGTTGCTTCCGGTTAAGACAGTGATCACTGAATCTAAGATTACAGAACGTAAAATCTTCTCCTTGTCTCAGGGTGGCAATCTGTTGGAGGGATATGAAATCCATCAGGGTCGGAGCGAAATGGTCAACGGTGTTAATGTGTCACCAATGATTTATTACGCCGACGGTTCTACTGACGGGTGTGTCGTTGATGAAAGATGTATGGGATCATATATGCATGGTGTCCTTGACAATGATGAAATGATTGACCGCCTTCTTGCTCCTTATAATGTGGTTGAGGGAAAGACAGAAATTGACTATAGTGCGTTTAAAGAATCACAATATGACCTTCTGGCGATGCGCGTCCGCAAGCATCTTGATATGGATAAACTTTACGAAATAATGGGAGCGAAATGATTGAAGGGCATGGTGATGACCTGTATCGATATGGCGATAAGGTTAAATATAATTTTAGCAGCAACATATATGGCAAATTCGACCATGATGGGCTAAAGCATTTTTTAGCCGATAGAGTTGCAAATGTGGCTTTTTATCCGGAACCGGCTCCATTTTCGCTTGAACGCATATTGGCGTCACACCTTGGCGTTTGCGGTCATAATGTGGTGGTTACGGCCGGAGCCACTGATGCGATATATCGCATTGCTGACAGGTTCCATCAAGCGTCCTCTCACATAATGAGCTTTCCGACCTTTAATGAATACCATGACGCTTGCATCGTCTCTCGACATGGGTTGTGTGATGACATTTCAACCGCTGATATTGTGTGGGTCTGTAATCCTAATAATCCGACAGGTGAAGTAATTTCAAAAAAAGTCATTGTGGATGTTATCAATAATAATCCTAAGGTCGTGTTTGTTGTCGATCAATCGTATTCTGAATATACCAAAGAACCGCTGCTTTCGGCAGTTGAGGCGTCGGCGATGGAAAATGTGATATTGATCGGATCGTTTACAAAAAGATTCGGCGTGCCAGGATTGAGATTAGGTTATATGGTAGGATGTGATAAACTGATGTGTGTGATGCGTCAGAATACGCGTCCTTGGACGGTCAGCCAAATGAGCATAGATGCCGGGAAATATCTTCTTGAAAATGTTGATTCGTATATGTTGCCGCTCACATTGATGCTTACTGAGGCGCGCCGTGTTGGTGAAGAGTTGAAAAAAATGGGAATAAACGCTATGCCTACGTCCACGCCATTTTTCTTATGTGAAGTTCCAATAGGAAGTCGTTCTTCCCGATTGAAAGAATTTTTGATTGAAAGATACGGAGTTCTTATACGTGATGCGTCAAATTTTGAAGGATTGACCGATCGGCATTTTCGCATATCGGTTCAGTCGCCCGATGAGAATAATATATTGATAAATGCGATAAGGCAATGGAATATGTTATAGCGCTTTTACCGCTATTGGGCGGTTGGATTCTTGACTTGATTTTAGGTGATCCTATATGGTTGCCGCATCCCATAGTCGGATTTGGCAAGGTAATATCATCTTTCGAGTATCGATTTAATTGTGGCGGTCACCGGAAGTTAAAAGGCGCGGTTATGAGCGTTGCTCTTATTGTGGGAGTGTTCTCGATTACATTTTTTATCTTGAACTTTTTGCCTGTCGCATTGAGGGTGATGGTAGAACTTATAGGAGTATTTTATTGTCTTGCCGGAACTACGCTTATCCGGGAGGTGAGGGGTGTGTCGTTGGCTCTTGAAAGGTCTATTGAAGACGGACGTCGCCGGGTGGCAAGAATTGTTGGACGTGACACGGAGCGCCTTTCTGAGCAAGAAGTACGACTTGCCGCATTGGAAACTTTGGCTGAAAATCTTTCTGATGGTGTGATCGCTCCGTTGTTTTGGTATGCCATTTTAGGTTTGCCGGGAATGTTGGCGTATAAAATGGTGAATACTCTTGATTCTATGATCGGTTATCGCAATGAGCGTTACCGTGCTTTTGGATGTGTGGCTGCGCGAATTGATGATTGCGCCAATTATATTCCGGCTCGCCTGACGGCATTGTTAATGGTGATATCATCAGGGAGTTTACGCCATTTTTATAATGTGATGAAGTATGGCCCTGCTCATGCAAGTCCGAACAGCGGGTGGCCGGAATCCGCGCTCGCATCTATTCTTGATTGTCAATTTGGCGGCCCGCACGACTATTTTGGAGAGGAAGTGGTAAAACCATACATAGGAGACAATTGTCGTGATTTGTCTCCTGATGATACGGATGTTGGAGTAAAAATAAATCGCCGTTCTGAAGTGTTAATGCTCGTTCTGACGGCCGTTGTTCGATTGTTGTTAGTAGTGATTTAATCTCTCTTAGCTGCATGAAGATTGAAGTGATTTCAATCTATCAAACAGATGGGATAAGTATGGTTTCATTTCGTTGTCATTCTCAACATACCTGATCCTGATGCAAGTGTCATCACTCTGCCGGAAGCCTTCATCCTCAAGAATTTTATTTAGTTGATTAAGGATGTCGGAAGCTGTATGATATTCCTCTTGTGTAAATTCCAAACGGAATCTTTTAAGACTCCAATCATCTGTGTTCGTTTCTGCTATAATTGCCATCCAATGATTGCAATTGTCAATAATGAACCCGTCAAAATATAAATAGGGAAGGGCGTCATTAACTTTTTGTTCGGCATAGTCGATGCTATTGAACGGATCAATAGGAAAATTATCAAGTTCGCAATATAGTCCCCATGTATATAACTCTCGATGATAGCCCGACAATCGGGAGGAGTACATGGGAAGGATACCCTCGCAACCCTCAATATCTATGAAAAATGATATAAAACCCTGCTCACAGTAATCTATTGCGGAAGGATATTTTATCAAACAGTCCCTCCACTGTTCTCCGGTAGTTTTGCCGGCGAATATCGCTTTTAGGGATTGATTTGGATTGTTGCTGTCGAATATCGGATCATCAAAAACGGCTTTAACGAAATTGCGTCGCTCGGTTGCGTCGATATCTTTATCGAGCCGGAGCAATCGTTTCCATGTAAAGTCACGTTTTA
>CAZELD010000065.1:0-12777 GCA_964512855.1 uncultured Muribaculum sp. | reverse complement strand
GTGGATAACGTCGTAATAAAAATTGTTGATAACTTAGTGGAGAAAATTGTTGCAAATTATTGACACTTTTCTTAGCTTTGCATTTGGTAAAAATAATTCTCAAACCGGACAATTTAAGATGCCCTATGATACAAGTAGTAGTAAAACGTGACGGCCGAGTAGTCGGCTATAATGATGAGAAAATCAAGGCAGCCATACGCAAGGCGATGTTGCAAACGGAAATCGGCGAGGATGAGTCGTTGATAATGAAGATCACTGACAGGATATCGATGTCGGGATCGGAGCGTATGACCGTCGAGGAGATTCAGGACCGAGTGGAGCTTGAGCTGATGAAGAGCCCGAGGAAGGAGGTGGCGAAACGCTATATCGCGTATCGCGACCAGCGTAATATAGCCCGCAAGGCTAAGACGCGCGATATGTTTCTCGAAATTATCGAGGCGAAGAATAATGATATCACGCGCGAGAACGCCAATATGAATACGGATTCACCGGCGGGTATGATGATGAAGTTCGCCAGCGAGACGACGAAGCCTTTCGTTGACGATTATTTGCTTTCGGCTGAGGCTCGCGACGCTGTTCGCAACGGTTATCTCCACATCCACGACAAGGATTATTATCCGACCAAGAGTTTGACTTGCGTGCAGCATCCTCTTGACAATATTCTTGAGCACGGATTTACTGCGGGTCACGGCGAATCACGCCCGGCGAAGCGAATAGAGACTGCGAGCATCATAGGTTGCATTTCGCTTGAAACGGCTCAAAATGAAATGCATGGCGGGCAGGCTATTCCGGCGTTTGACTTCTATCTCGCGCCATACGTGCGCAGCTCGTTTATCGAGGAGGTTAAGCAGTTGGAAGCGTTTGACGGTAATGATTATAAGCATATTTATAACGCGGAGATCGAGGATTACATCAAGCGTCCTCTTGATGGGCTGAAAGGGGAGGCACGTGTTTTGCAACACTCAATCAATAAGACTGTTGACCGCGTTCATCAGGCAATGGAGGCGTTTATCCACAACATGAACACGATCCACTCCCGCGGGGGCAATCAGGTGGTGTTCAGCTCGATCAATTATGGTACAGACACGTCGGCTGAAGGGCGTTGCATAATCCGCGAACTTTTAAATTCGACCTACGAGGGCGTTGGCAACGGCGCAACGGCAATCTTCCCTATCCAGATATGGAAGTCGAAGAGCGGGGTGAGCTACAAGCCGGAGGATCGCAATTATGACCTTTACCGTCTTGCGTGCAAGGTTACGGCGCGCCGGTTTTTCCCGAACTTCGTCAATCTCGACGCAACCTTCAATTATCATGAAAAGTGGGATATCAACGATCCTAAGCGATACCGTTATGAGGTTGCGACGATGGGTTGCCGCACCCGCGTATTTGAGAATCGTTTCGGGGAGAAAACGTCGATAGGCCGCGGCAATCTTAGCTTCTCGACAATTAATATCGTGCGCATCGCCATTGAGTGCATGAACATAATCGACAAAGAGGAGCGCATACGCCGTTTCTTCGACAAGCTTGACGATGTGCTCGACATCACAGCCCGTCAGCTATGTGACCGTTTTAACTTCCAAAAGACGGCGCTTGTCAAGCAGTTCCCGTTGCTGATGTCGCGCCTGTGGGTTGGAAGTGAGAACCTTAAGGGTAGTGACACGATCGAATCGGTCATCAATCAGGGTACGCTTGGCATAGGATTCATAGGCCTTGCGGAGTGTCTCGTGGCGCTCACGGGTAAGCATCATGGGGAGGATGAAGATGCTCAGGCTCTCGGATTGCGCATCGTCAAGCACATGAGGAGCCGTGTGAACGACTATTCGGAGAAATATAAGCACAACTTTTCGGTGCTCGCCACTCCCGCTGAAGGTCTTTCCGGGAAATTCACCAAGGCGGACCGCAAAACATTCGGCGAGATACCGGGTGTCACCGACAAGATTTATTACACCAACTCCAACCATGTGCCGGTGTATTATAAGTGTTCACCTCGTCATAAGGCTAAAATCGAAGCTCCGTATCACGAGCTTACCGGCGGTGGCCACATATTTTATGTGGAGATTGACGGCGACGCTACGCACAATCCTGACGCAATCAGCGATATAGTTGACTTGATTCACAAGTATAACATAGGCTATGGCTCTGTGAACCATAACCGTAATCGCTGCATGGACTGCGGATATGAGGACGCACAGGAGAATCTTGAAATCTGTCCTAAATGCGGAAGCCGCGCTATCGACAAGTTGCAGCGTATCACCGGTTACCTCGTGGGAACTACCGACAGGTGGAACAATGCGAAGCTCGCCGAGCTTAACGACCGTGTGGTTCACAAATAATAGCGATGAAATTGAGGGTACTTGATATAGTTGGCGGAACCACGGTCGACGGGCCGGGGCTCCGCACTTCTATTTATTTCGCAGGATGTTCGCATCATTGTCCCGGCTGCCACAATCCGCAATCGTGGGATGGCGCCGGAGGTGTGGAAATGAGCGTTGACGAGATAATGGCTGTGGTTGACGACAATGATTTTAATGTGACTTTTTCGGGCGGAGATCCGTTGTTTCAGGCCGAGGGTGTGACAGAGCTTGCACGTCGACTGAAAGCTGCCGGACGAACGGTGTGGTGTTATACCGGTTACACGTACGAGGAGGTGTCGGCGGAGCCGCGTTATGCAGATCTATTAGGTAATATTGACGTGCTTGTCGACGGGAGGTTTGAGGAGGCTTGTCGAGACACATCATTGCGTTTCCGTGGGTCGGCCAATCAACGCCTTGTCGATGTGGCTCGCTCGGTTCCGGGCATGGTTGAGGAGTGGAAATTCTAAGAAGTTTTATGGGTCGTCGGGCTAATCGACAATCTTCCCGATGAGTTCAAACGGCATCGCGTTTTCGATGAGCGTGTCGTAGTATTCGCCTACTTTGAGTGGGCGTTCTTTTTTTATCAGCACTTCTGGGTCAACCTCGGGAGAGTCGTATTCGGTGCGCCCCACATAATAGTCGTTGTCTTCACGGTCGATTACAACGCGTAGCGTTTTCCCTATTTTCGCTTCGTTGTGTTGCAGCGAGATCTCCTCCTGAAGCGCCATCAGCTTGTCGAGGCGTTCCTGTTTCACTTCCTGAGGGATGACGTCGGAGAAATTTTTGGCTCCAAACGTGTCCTCCTCTTCGCAATAGGCGAATGCCCCCATGCGTTCAAATCGTTGTTCCTTTACGAATTCCATAAGTTCACGAAATTCCTCCTCACCTTCACCGGGAAATCCTGTCATGAGAGTGGTGCGGATGTGTATTCCCGGCACACGTTTCCTTATCTCGGCGAGCAGGCGTCGTGTTCCCTCAGCGTCGATGTGCCGCCTCATATTGGCGAGCACCTTGTCATTGATGTGTTGTAGTGCTATATCGAGATATTTGCACACATTTTTGCGACGCGCCATAACATCGAGCAGGTCGTAGGGGAACTGAGCCGGATATGCGTAATGCAGTCTTATCCACTCAACTCCGTCGATGTCGGCCATGCGGTCGATTAGTTCAGCGAGATGAGATTGGCCGTCAATGTCAAGGCCGTAACTTGACAGATCCTGAGCGATTATGTTGAATTCTTTTGTGCCGGCTGCCGCCAATCGTGACACTTCGTCGAGGATGTCGTCGATCGCGCGAGAGTGGAACCGGCCTGTGATGAGCGGTATGGCGCAGAATGAGCAAAAGCGGTTGCATCCTTCGGCGATTTTAATGTAGGCGTGGTGACGGGGCGTGGTGATGCGGCGTTCGTATTTTGCCTTTCCGGGATTTTTTGCCGACAGCGACTTCACGAGGTCGCCCCAGTCAAATTTCCCATACCATCCGTTGACTTCCGGCATCTCCGCTTTCAATTCGTCGAGATAGCGTTGCGACAGACACCCCATCACATAAAGCTCCTTTATGGCTCCGGCTTCTTTGTTGTTGATCTGTTGCAGTATTTCGTTTATGGATTCCTCTTTCGCATCGCTGATGAATCCGCAGGTGTTAACGACCACGATATCTCCCCGCAATTTTTCGGGTTCGTGCATTGCGTCGAATCCGGCATCGCAGAACATACCCATCAGCCGCTCGCTGTCGACAAGATTTTTGGAGCAGCCGAGCGTTATGACATCAACTTTTCTGCGGGCCATCAGAGTTCAGATCCGAAAAGAGATTTGACAAATTCGTTTTTGTGGAACACTTGGAGATCCTCGATTCCTTCGCCGAGGCCTATGTATTTCACGGGTATTTTGAGCTGGTCGCTGATGCCGATTACGACTCCACCTTTGGCTGTGCCGTCAAGCTTTGTTATGGCAAGGCCATTGACATTTGTCGCGGCGACAAACTGCTTGGCTTGCTCAAATGCGTTTTGCCCCGTGGAGCCGTCAAGGACAAGCAACACTTCATGAGGCGCGTCGGGCACCACTTTTTTCATCACATTTTTAATCTTTGTAAGCTCGTCCATCAGCCCTTTCTTGTTGTGAAGGCGTCCCGCAGTGTCGATTATTACGACATCGATGTCGTTGGCCTTTGCCGATTGCAGCGTGTCGAAAGCCACTGAAGCAGGGTCAGCTCCAAGTTTTTGCTTGATAACGGGCACTCCGGCTCGCTCACCCCACACATCAAGCTGTTCTACCGCAGCGGCGCGGAAAGTGTCGGCCGCTCCAAGCATAACCTTGTTACCCGCGGCTTTGAATTGATGGGCTAACTTGCCGATTGTGGTGGTCTTGCCAACGCCGTTCACGCCCACCACCATTATTACGTGAGGTTTGTGTCCGTCAGGAACGGTGAAGTCCTCTTGAGCGGATTCGTTGTTGTTTTCCGCAAGCAGTTCGGTAATCTCCTCGCATAGAAGTTGATTGAGTTCCGATGAGTTGACGTATTTGTCACGCGCGACGCGTTTTTCAATTCTATCTATAATCTTCAGGGTAGTCTCAACGCCGACATCCGACGTGATAAAAACCTCCTCAAGATTGTCGAGAATTTCATCGTCGACTTTTGATTTTCCCGCAACGGCGCGGGCGATTTTGGAGAAAACTCCTTGTTTTGTGCGTTCAAGACCTTTGTCAAGTGTCTCTTTTTTCTCTTTTGAAAAGAAGTTGAATATTCCCATCCGTTCTAATTAGTTTGGCTGCAAAGTTAAGAAATACTCTTTAAACTTGCAATTTAACATGGAGTAGTGCGAAAAGTATTGCACGAGTGTCAATATCCATCTGAAAAAAAATCTTTATCTTTACGAAATAATTAAAAGATTCCGGATGTCGAATGGAAGCTCTATATATGCTGAAGTGATTTTGCCGCTGCCCTTATACAGCACTTTCACCTACAGGATTCCGGCAGAGATGTCGGAGCAAGTTTATGTGGGGAGCCGCGTGGTCGTGCCGTTTGGAAGGAAGAAGTTTTATACGGCTATAGTGGCGGGGATCACGCATATAGCTCCTGAGGGTTTCGATGTGCGCGATATTCATTCACCGCTCGATGAAAAACCGATATTGAAGCATCCACAGTTGAAACTTTGGGAGTGGATGTCGCGCTATTATCTTTGCTCTCTCGGCGATGTTTATAAGGCTGCCGTTCCTGCCGGACTTAAAGTGGAGAGTGAGACCTTTGTAGAACTCAACGGCGACTATGAAGAGGCTCCCGACAATAGATTGTCGGAAAGAGAGGCTATTGTCGCTCAGACGCTTGATCATCATGGCCGTATGACGCCGGCCGAGATAAGCAGTAAGACTGGATTGCAAAATGTGGAGCCGTTAGTGGCCAGAATGCTTGAAAAGGGCGTTGTGATGATCCATGAGAAGCTTGTGGAGCGTTATCGTGTAAAAAAGGAAACTTGCGTTAGGCTTGTTGTGGATCGCAATGATCCTGACGCTATGCGCAGAGCATTTGACACGGTGAAAAATTCAAAGAAGCAGGAGAAGCTGTTGGTGGCTGTGATTGATGCGATCAATAAGAACCGGGACAGCGGTATTCCCGCTGAAATATCTAAAAGCCGCTTGCTTGAGATGACCGGCCTCACTCCGGCGATTCTTTCGGCAGTGGTGGCGAAGGGTGTACTTGAAACATATACGCGCGAAGTCAGCCGGTTCAAGTATTTCGGTTCCGGTATCGGAGAATTGCCTGCGCTTACCGAGCCTCAGTCGGCGGCGCTTCGGTCCATTCACAGCGGTTTTGTGGAAAAAGATATAATTTTGCTTCATGGGGTTACTTCCAGCGGGAAGACTGAAATATATATACATCTCATTGACTTCATTTTGAAAAAAGGAGAGCAAGCACTTTATCTTGTCCCTGAAATAGCTCTTACCACTCAGCTTACACGACGGCTTCAAAAGGTGTTTGGGCACAAGGTGGTCATTTATCACTCGAAATTTTCCGACAATGAGCGTGTGGATATTTGGAAACGGATACTGAATGATCCGTCGCCATGTGTTGTGATCGGCGCTCGCAGCGCGTTGTTTCTCCCATTCTCCAACCTTGGAATTGTTATTGTCGATGAAGAGCATGAATCGAGCTATAAGCAGTTTGATCCGGCTCCGAGATATAACGCGCGTGATTGCGCCACAGTCTTGGCGTCGATGCACGGAGCCAAGACGCTGTTAGGGAGCGCCACACCCTCGATAGAGACATATTATAAAGCCACGTCGGGCCGTTATGGGCTTGTCACACTTTCGGAGCGTTATGAAGGTGTAGAGCTTCCGAAAATAATGGTGGTGGACATGAACGATGAGCGTAAACGCAATCGCTTGTCGGGGCCGTTGTCATTTCCATTAACTCAATTGTCGAGGGAACGTCTCGAAAATAAAGAGCAATTGATTTTTTTTCATAATCGGCGCGGTTTTGCTCCGGTGGTGCTGTGTCGGCAATGCGGCTTTGTTCCTAAATGCCAGAATTGCGACGTGTCGTTGACCTATCATCGCCGAGCCGGTGAGATGGTGTGCCATTATTGCGGAGCCACCTATAGGCTTCCTACTATATGTCCGGCCTGTAAGGAGCCATCCATCGAGGTTCATGGATACGGCACGGAGCGTATAGAAGACGTGATAGAGGGTGTGTTTAAGGAGGCTAAGACGTTGCGCATGGATCTTGACACTACGCGCAATAAGGATAGCTACGAAAATATAATAACTGATTTTTCAAAGGGTAAGGCCGACATACTTGTTGGGACTCAGATGGTGACAAAAGGTCTTGACTTTGACAGAGTGAGCCTTGTTGGAGTACTGAACGCCGACACGTTGATTAATTTCCCTGATTTCAGGTCGGCCGAACGAGCTTTCAATATGCTTGAACAGGTTGCCGGGAGAGCCGGGCGGCGCAACCATCGAGGACTTGTGGTGGTGCAGACAACCCAGCCGTCGCATCCGGTTATAGGCTATCTGACGGCTCATGATTATATCGGTTTTTACGCCCATGAACTTGAGGAACGGCGAAGGTTCAACTATCCTCCGTTTACGAGGGTTATCAACATTTACCTAAAGCATCGTGAGGCTGAGCCTTTGGCGCGCGCCGCCGATTTATATGCCGAGCATTTGCGTGGGTTGTTAGGAAACAGGGTGTTTGGCCCTGACGAGCCGTATGTTTCGCGCATCCAGTCGCTCTACATCCGCAAGATAATGCTTAAGGTGGAGGTTGGGGCTTCGATGGCGAAGGTCAAAGAATTGCTCAGAAAGGTCTATGAAACATTTATGGAATATAAGGAATTTCGTTCGCTCATAGTGTATTATGACGTTGATCCAGGATAATATTTTGAGATTTATAATAGTTTTTTAGTATGAAAATCGTAAATTTTTTTGCCGGCGCCGCTCTTTTAGCAGTATTTGCCGGATGTAATCAAAAAATTGAGTCTCCTGCTATGGATGTTACAGAATTTGACACTGCGGCTGTGCTTGAATGTATTTCGACACGCACAAGTGTGCGTCAGTATCAGCCTGGACGCGAGGTGCCGCAAGACACCATTGAACTTTTGCTTCGTGCGGCGATGGCCGCTCCCACAGCGGTAAACAAACAGCCTTGGGCGTTCATCGTGCTTAACACTCGTGAATCTATTGATTCGTTGATTACAGAGATGCCGCGGGCACGTATGCTCGCTCAGGCTCCGTTGGCGATTGTGACTTGCGGCGATATGAATAAGGCTATAGAGGGTGACGGTCGTGACTTTTGGATTCAGGATGTATCTGCTTCCACTGAAAATTTGCTGTTAGCGGCTCATGCTCTTGGACTCGGCGCAGTGTGGACTGGTGTATATCCGATTCAGGAGCGTGTAGAAGGCGTTCGTAAAGCATTGGGCTTGCCGGAAAACATTATTCCGCTTGCTGTTGTGCCGATCGGTTATCCTGACGGCGAGCAGACACCAAAGGATAAGTGGAATCCGGAAAATGTTCACTACAACAAGTGGTGATCATCCGTTAAAATCGCCCAATCCTTGACGGATTATATCAGGATTCGAACTATCGGTGATATCCACTACGGTCGAGGGGGTTCCGGCTCCCTCGCCGCCGTCAATCACGATGTCGGCGATTTCTTCATAATGAGCAGCTATCGATTCGGCAAATCTTGGGTCGGCGCTCTCGTCGCCCGGGATTTCGACCGATGTTGTCAACAGTGGAGCGTTCAACCGGCGGGCTATCTCTCGCGCTATATTATTGTCGGGTATTCTTACACCCACTTCTTTCCGTCCTTTGAATACTTTCGGCAAAGCCGGTGATGTGGGTAGGATGAACGTGAATGGCCCCGGCAGATGTTTTTTTAGTATTTTGAACGCATTGTTGTCAATGCGGGCGTATTCTGAGGCCTGTGATATGTCGGCGCAGATAATCGAAAGCGTGCTTCTTCGCGGATCCACATTCTTCAGGCGGCATATCTTTTCTACGGCGTGGCCATCGGATGCGTCACACCCCATAGCATACAACGAGTCGGTGGGATAAACCACGATTCCTCCATCTTTCAGCGTTTTTGTGATAAGCTCAAGATAGTTCTCGTTAAGGCTTGTTGGATACATTTTAAGAATAGTCATACTCAGAATGGTTTGCGGTATTTATCAGGATTGGTGTCGTCAAGAATGCTTAAATACGAATTATATCGCGACCGGGCGATGAGGTTGTTATCGAGGGCTTCGAGTACAGCGCATCCCGGTTCATGTGTGTGCGTACAGTTGTTGTATCGACATTCGTGTGACTTTTCAAATATCTCAGGGAAAAAATGAGCTATTTCATTTTTTTCAAAATCAATCGTTCCGAATCCTTTCACTCCCGGAGTGTCAATAATCCAACCACCCTCGGGGAGCGGAAACATCTCGGAGAATGTCGTTGTATGTATACCCGTGTCGTGATTTTCTGATATTTCAGCGGTTTTAAGTTCCAGTCCCGGAAGTAGGGCGTTGATAAGGGTCGATTTCCCTACACCCGAATTGCCTGAAAATAGAGAGACTTTTCCGGCGAGTTTTCCGCGCAGTTCTTCAATCCCGATGCCTTTAGTTGCTGAAACCTCCATCACGTCATACCCTATTGATGAGTATAGGTATCTGACCGCTTCGCAATACTCTCTGTCCTCCTCCGCAGAGAGGAGGTCGATTTTATTTATCACGATAGTCACGGGGACTCGGTAAGCTTCTGCCGTAGCTAAGAATCGATCAATGAAAGTGGTTGATGTTACCGGATGAAACAACGTGACCATCAGGAACGCGCGGTCGACATTGGCCGCGATTATATGTGATTCTTTTGACAGATTGCTCGCTCGGCGTATTATATAATTTTCACGAGGAGCAATCGCTGTGATAAAAGCGTTGCCATCCGGATTTATATTTATCGTTACATGGTCGCCTACAGCTACGGGATTGGTTGTGCGCAGCCCTTTAAGGCGGAAATTTCCTTTTATTTTGCAGTTGACGTCATTGCCGTCGTCAGTATAAACCACATACCAGCTTCCCGTATTCCGTATGACAATACCATTCATATAGCGATAAAATTTTCGTTCTATAGTTATAACACAAAAATAAGGAATAATTTCGGGATAATTGAGTGTGTATTGAATAATAATTGTGAGCGGCAAATGTCGTTTCTCTTTCGTGTTTATTGAGAAAAAGAGAATAACGGCTTTGTTTCTATCCAATCAAGAAGTGGAACATTGTTTTCTTCTGCGAATTTGCAACAAATTTTCAGCCATTCTTCATACATATTGTCTCCTTTTAGCAAGACAGGGTTGAATTCTTTAATCATTAACAGCATTTCGTCGGATGGAGATGTAAGCATTTCTCGGATATCGGTTGAATATTCCACTATGATATTAAATACTTGTGCCGTCGGTACAGGTAATTTTACTCCGTTAACATGGGTAATGCTGCCTCCTGCCGAATACAGGTCTCGTATGTTGGGATTTATAACTTGATTATAAGAGCAAAGCCAAAGGGTAGTGTTATTGTATTTGCTCTTGCTACGAGCCGGATTAAGAGCTTCAGGAAATAGAATCATGCATTTTGTCTGTAAAGATCTTTTTTCCGCTATGTCAAGTGAGTTCCATAGCTTTATATTGAATGAGTGAGCTGTTTCAACATTTTCAGAAGTGATCCACCAAGGCATCTCCAATCTATTTTGCACTTTTGCTTTTTCACGATAATAATGTCGTACAATTGATATTGAATCGGGAGATGTCCGGAATTCGTCATACGTTGTTCCCATTTTTGAAAAAATGGTGTCATTATCGCCCAGCTCCATATTTATCAAATATCTTGGCGAATGTGTAACAGCTATATCATACAGCACATCCTGATAGGGGCGGCATTTAAATTGCGGAACAGAGCCTCCAAGTTTTCCAAACAGCATATAGATATCATCAACATTTTCAATGCGCGTGCTTTCCACTATGCTGCTTCCTGTTGATGCCCAATGATTTTCCCTTGTCGTTTTCACTTCTATGCCGTAGTATTGATTAGCGACTATGTCGGGAAATTTTTGTCCGGAAATCAATCGCACTTCATCGGCATCAAAAGGAGAGTCGCTACAGGCGATCTTTATTTTTTCCACAGTGCATACTTCTAATGTCGAAGCGGTCAATGCCTTATATAGATTCGGATTTGCAATAGATTCAGAGTTAAGGATGTCCTCTGTCTTTTTCATCAAATCGGCAAAGGCTTCATGCGCAAGATTTATATCCTTTTTCCTGATAGCAATAATATTGTCGGGAGGATTATTCATTTTTTAAAGTATATATTCCATAAGTTTTGTATTCTTCTTGCGATGTTGTAGGCCAATACGGGAGGAACTGCGTTTCCAATAACTTTATAAGCTCCCGATGGACTTACGGCATATCTATTAACTCCGGATTTATAAAAAACGAATGGATAGTCGGGGGGGAATGTTTGAATGAGGGCGCATTCTCGCGGCGTTAATCGTCGTTCTTTTAGCCCGTTTTTGAGTTCTTCGGTTATTTTCCCGCCATGCTCAGCCGAAAGTCTGCGAAATTCAATGTTTCCATGATGTTCCGATCTGATTGTCGGCGCTAAGCCGTCAAGGTTAATTTCAGTTTGTCCTTGGCTGCCATTGCTTAAATATTTGGCGCCCGAAAAAAAACGATGCGCCAAATCGGATGAGTTTTCCGGCTCAGGCAATTCACTGAATATATCCTTGCACCTCACAGGAGCGGCCAGTTTTGGTTCATTAACATTGAAATTGTGAGTTGGAGCCGGGTAAGGATTAAATTCCGGAGGGATGTTGTCGTTCTCTAAGGCAGCGATGGCTTCCTTGTTTAATGCGGAACGCTTAATCCCGATGAAAATGACGCGTTCACGCGTTTCAGGCACTCCGTAATTAGCAGCATGAAGAACTTGAGGCGGTAATACGATATAGTCATTGCCGTTTGCGGTAGAAAAATCATGTTGTATTATCTCTTTGACATCACCGAGGCTGACGAGGCCTTTGACATTTTCAGCGATAAACATTTTAGGCTGCACAATGTCGATTACCTGTTTCATCCAGATGTATAGTTTCCCTCTGGTTTCTTCTGACGGCTCATCATCTTCTCGTTTTATTCCGTCATGAGATACTGAGGATTGAAAACCCTTGCGTTTGCCGGCCACACTGAAGTCTTGACAAGGAAAACCTCCTGTGACAATGTCAATATTGTCCGGAAATATGTTTTGCCCGTTTTTATGGAGTTTGACAAGATTTACGATACTTTCTAAATGATATATTTCAGGATTCACATTATAACGCGACATATAGCGAATCCATGTCAAACGAGCTTCTTCAAGAATGTCGCAAGCGAAAACCGTGCGGAAACGATTTCTTTTCAAATGGATCCAATTTTCATTAACGCGATTTTGAATCCAATGTCGATTAATCACCGAATTTTTGTGACAGGTAAAGCCCCCTTCAAGGCCGATGTCCATCCCGCCACAGCCTGAAAAAAGTGACAGTACCCTCAATGTGCCACGCTTTTTACGCTCATTTTTCCCATTGTTGAAAAATAATTCACATTGAGGTTCTGAAACAAGATCCGAGTGATTGTCAAATTCTTGATATTTTACTGTTTTAGCCATCCTATTATTCAATCAAAGCTCCATAATCAGAAATTATGATGTGGCAAGAGCAATATAAATACAAAAATAAGGAATAATTTCGGGATAGTAAGAACTGATGATAAAATAATGTTGGTTAGGCGGCGATTGAGGAGGTGGTTAAGCCTGTGATGGGGCAAAAGCGGCTGTTGGTTAAAAGCAAGAGGGCCGCGCGTCGCGCGGCCCTCTATTCTTATTGGCTAAATTAGTCCAATTGGTCTAATTAGTCCAATTGTTACT
>CAZELD010000064.1:0-12943 GCA_964512855.1 uncultured Muribaculum sp. | reverse complement strand
CCCCGACCCTCTGCTTGTAAGGCAGATGCTCTGAACCAGCTGAGCTAAACGCCCGTGTCCTTCGTAAAAGCGTTGCAAAGTTAAAGGTATTTTTTTTAACAACCAAACATTTTGTGCAAAAAATCATATTTCTCTCGCATTAATTGCGTAATTTTGCAACTACATTCATTTCATCAACTGATATCAGCATTATGCAATTGACACAACTCACCGCCATCTCACCCGTTGATGGCCGTTATCGCAGCAAGTGCGCGAGCCTTGACAAATATTTTTCAGAATATGCCCTAATACGCTACCGTGTTAGGGTAGAAGTGGAGTATTTCATCGCTCTTCGTGAAATCAACCTGCCGCAACTGTCAGGAGTAGACTGCGCACTATTTCCGGAATTGCGTAAAATATATCAAAATTTTAGCCTTGATGACGCGCTGAAGATTAAAGAAATAGAATCAGTTACCAACCACGACGTGAAAGCGGTTGAATATTTCATCAAAGAGCAATTTGACCGGCTCGGATTATCTCAATACAAAGAATTCATCCATTTCGGGCTGACGTCACAGGATATAAATAATACGGCGGTGCCTCTGTCAATAAAAGAAGCCCTCAACGAAGCGTATCGACCCGCTTTGATGGAACTTCTGGAGCATTTGGAAAGCCGTGCCGAAGAATGGCAAAATCTCCCGATGCTCGCTAAAACTCATGGACAGCCTGCGTCGCCAACGCGACTCGGAAAGGAAATACGGGTATTCACATATCGCCTACGTCAGCAGATTAAGCTGCTCGACGCAACGCCTATCAGTGGAAAATTCGGCGGAGCGACGGGTAATTTCAACGCCCACTTTATAGCGTACCCCCACATTGATTGGCGCTCATTTGCTCAAAAATTCTTAAAAGAAAAACTCGGCATAGAACGGGAGGAATATACCACCCAGATTTCAAACTACGATAACCTTGCAGCTCTGTTTGACGCTCTGCGGCGCATAAACACCATCATCCTTGATCTCGACAAGGATTTTTGGCAATACATTTCCTTGGAATATTTCAAGCAGAAGATTAAAGCCGGCGAAGTTGGCTCATCGGCGATGCCCCACAAGGTGAACCCCATCGATTTTGAAAATTCAGAAGGCAACCTTGGTATTGCCAACACGCTGCTCGACCATCTCGCAACAAAGCTCCCGGTTTCTCGCCTGCAACGAGATTTGACCGATTCAACCGTGCTGCGCAATATCGGAGTTCCCCTTGCGCATATACTGATCGCTTTCGCCTCCACATTGAAAGGACTTAATAAATTGCTGCTCAACGAAGCCGCAATCAATCGTGACCTCGACAATATGTGGAATGTAGTGGCTGAGGCTATACAAACCATATTGCGCCGCGAAGGATACCCCAAGCCATACGAAACCCTCAAAGAGCTTACTCGAGTCAACACTACAGTAACCGCCGAGAGCATAGCCGCGTTCATCGACACTCTCAATGTGGCCGACAGTGTGAAGGAGGAACTTAAGAAAATCACCCCCCACACCTACACCGGTTACTAAGAGCCTGTCTTACAAGAAATATTAACGCAGGAATCGCCTCCTCCATCGTTGTCTTCCCGGACAGAATGTATCATAATTATATGTTTATTTTTCGGGAACGTCGGGATTTTGTATCTTTGCACCCGCAATGATACCGACAATAGAAAAAGGCGACAGCCGAGAAAAAAGAATTGCTGCGATAGGAATGTTTGACGGAGTTCACACAGGCCATCGGCATCTTATTTCCTCATTGATAAAATATGGCCGCAGTCTCCATCTATCGCCCGTTGTCGTCACATTCACCAATCACCCTCGCGACCTTATCACCCCTCACGATCTTCCACAAATGCTCACTACCCCCGAGGAAAGGCGCGCTTTTCTCGATGCTGTTGATGGGATTATACTGCTCCCGTTTGACGACGAGCTTCGCCAAATGTCTGCGTTTGATTTTCTCAGAATGTTGCATGACGATTATAATGTGGTGGCATTGGTGCTCGGATTCAACAACCACTTCGGTCACGACCATCCTGTCGACGATGCCAAATACGACGCTTTAGGACAACGTGCCGGAGTGAAGATATTCCACGCCAAGGAGTATCGCAATGATTCAGGTGAAAAAGTAAGCTCCTCCGTCATTCGCAAGCTGCTGCTAAACGGCGACATAACGCAAGCCAATATAATGCTCGGGTATCACTACCGCTTGTCGGGCAATGTCGTTCATGGAAAAGAACTTGGGCGTACTATCGGTTTTCCGACGGCCAATATCTCTCCCTCCAATGCTCGCAGGCTTGTTCCGGCAAACGGTGTGTACGCAGTTAAAGCCCATCTCAGCGACGGCTCAATCTATCCCGCCATGGTCAACATCGGCCATCGTCCGACAGTCGACACGCTGACAGCGCCAAGGAGTATCGAAGCGCACATAATCGGCTTTAACGGCTCAATCTATGGTGAAACCGTGGAATTGGAATTTCTCAAATTCCTCCGTAAAGAACATCGATTCAACTCTATCGATGAGCTTCGCTGCCAACTCCAAGCCGATGCGGAGGAGACTCTGCTCATAGCGTCTCAAAATCTTATGTGAGATTCCGTTCGCAATAATACAAAAGAAAACAAGAAACAAAAGTTATTTCAGCCTGTGATAAACAAGCTCTTAATCTTTTGTTTCCTGTGTCAGGTTGTACTATTGCGCTAATCTGAGTTTTTGCTCTTCTCCTAAATTTGTCAGCAATAAGAACTTAGACTGTGAGAATCTCTTTTTCCTTAGCGGCGAAGAGTTCGTCGATTTTCTTCAAATATTTGTCATGAAGCTTCTGCGCGGTGGCTTCGGCATCCTTTTCAACATCCTCGGGCATACCCTGTTTAATCGCTTTCTTCAAACCGTCGATAGCGTCACGACGCGCATTGCGCACCGACACCTTAGCTGTTTCAGCTTCAGCCTTAGATTGCTTCACGAGGTTTTTGCGGCGTTCCTCTGTCAATGGCGGGATTGATATGCGGATAACCTCACCATTGTTTTCGGGAGTTATGCCAAGCTCTGAGTTGATGATAGCTTTCTCAATCTCCTTAAACATCGATTTTTCCCACGGAGTGATTGTGATAGTGCGCGCGTCAGGCACGCTGATGTTAGCCACATTGCCGATAGGAACGGCGCTACCGTAATATTCCACGCGGATTCCATCAAGAATCTTAGGGTTGGCCTTACCGGCGCGGATGTGGGCGAGTGTCTCGTCAAGATAAGCCACTGCCAGTCCCATCTTCTCTTCAGCGGGGTCAAGATAAGTCTTTACGTCAGTCATGTTATGTATTTTGTTTTTTGATTATTAATATACGAGTGTTCCAATCGGCTCCCCTGAAAGTACCTTTTTAAGATTGCCAGGGGTATCCATGTCAAATACGATTATTGGCAAATGATTCTCTTTGCACAAAGCGGTCGCGGTCAAATCCATCACTTTCAATCCGCGGGTGTAGACTTCATCGTAGGTTATTTCCGAGAACTTGGTGGCGGTGGGGTCTTTCTCTGGATCAGCGGTATAAATGCCGTCGACGCGAGTGCCTTTGAGCATAACATCCGCCTCAACTTCTACACCGCGCAAAGCTGAGCCGGTGTCAGTTGTGAAAAATGGGTTGCCGGTTCCTCCTGAAAGGATAGCGACCGCGCCCTTTTCCATTGCGTCGATGGCGCGCCACTTGCTGTAATGCTCTCCTATGGGGAACATATTTATTGCCGTAAGCACCACCGCTTTCTGTCCGTGTGCCTCAAGAGCGGAGCTTAATGCGAGCGAATTGATAACTGTGGCAAGCATACCCATTTGGTCTCCTTTAACCCGGTCAAAACCCTTTGACGCGCCCGAAAGGCCGCGGAATATATTGCCGCCTCCGATCACAATGGCGATCTGCACGCCTGAATCGGCGAGCTCCTTTATCTGTTCGGCATATTGGCTCAATCTCACCGTGTCAATGCCATACCCTTGGTTGCCCATTAGCGATTCACCGCTGAGCTTGAGCAATATTCTGTTATATTTAGTCCTCATTTTTATATTCTTTATGCCATATACAAAGATAGCGCAATCCTTGTTAAAAGAAAATTTATTTACGGGTTATCTCGTATATTATTTCAGGCAGCTCAATGTTGTTCTTCATGCCATCGAATTTCTCTGCGCCAACGCCGATTGCGAATACCGGCACCGGATTTGCGGTGTGGTTGGCGCTGATAAAGCTGATTCCCAACCAATAGTTGTAGACATCAAACACTTCCGAAATAAAGTCATTATATGTGTTATAAAGACCTTTTTGATCTTTGCTCTGCAGCTCTACAAACACCTTGTTGAACAAAGACTCAAGTGTCTCGGTCCGTTTTTTAGTAACAGGCACCGTTTTCCAGAATCCAAGCCGGTCAGAAAGCATGGCGCGCATCTCATCCCATGTCGGAACCTTGCCCTCATTCATGCGGTCGCGCCAATAATCTGCAAAATAATCCTTGGAGACCGCTTGTCCGCCAATCACGCTCATGTCTCGGTTGCCGTCAGAGATAGCGAGGCCGCCGGTGTCGTGATCAGCAGTAACGACAATGAGCGTTTCATCGGGATGCTGTAGATAAAAATCGTATGCCACTTGAAGAGCGTCCTGAAGGGCAAACACCTCAGTGATCACAGAGCCGCCGTCATTGGCGTGGGCGCCATGGTCGATTAGGCCGTTTTCAACCATTATAAAAAACTTTTCAGGTGAATTTTTGCTCACATGATCCAGGGCGACACGGGTTAAATCCTCAATTTTCATGGCGCCTTTGATCGAATCTACTCTAAAGCCGATGTCATTGTTATTGCCCCATACTCCATCATGGCTCAACACCCATAGCGGGCCTTGGACTGAGCCGTCGTATGCCTCGGTTCCATAAATCAATTTCACCCCGGCTTTTTCAATCTCCTCCTTTACTCCCGTGTCATCGCCATTTTTGTCTTTCAATCCGCGCAATGAGGCGCCGCCGAGGAAATCATAACCCGATCGAGCTGCGTCGCAGTCTATTTCAGCGTACATTCTGCGGTTGGGGACATGGGCGTAAAAAGATGCCGGAGTTGCATCGTCAGGAGCGTTGGAGGTAAGAATACCTACTCCCCATCCTTCATCTTTCAGCTTGCGGGCCACCGATGTCACGTTGGACGAATCAGGCGTCATCGCAATCATGCCGTTTTTGGTCTTATATCCGGTCGACAGAGCTGTTCCAGCGGCTGCGGAATCAGTGATCTTGGACGATGCGGAATATGTGAGCGCGAAAGATGACACCGGGAACTGCATCATAAGCAGCGGTTCGTCATTTCCAAGAACAAGGCGGTTGTAGTACTCGGCGGCGTTGATATGGCCCATACCCATACCGTCTCCTATAAAATAAAACACATACTTGGCCTGTCCCGATAATCCGAGCGCGACGCAAGCGGCGAAGATACTGAAGATGCTCCTTAGTTTCATATTGATATTGTATTTTAGGTTACTTATTGATTTTATTCATTGCGAGCATAGAATCGATGAAGTGACGGTCGTTGCTGAGCCTCGGCACCTTGCGCTGGCCGCCAAGCTTTCCGGTAACAGCGAGCCAATCGTCGAAAAGTCCGCGGCGCGCCGTAACCACGGTAAGTTTGTCAAGGGAAATGCCATTAGCCCTTTTTGCTTGATAATCAGAATTAATTCTACAAAGATGAGCGTCCAATGTGTCAGCGAACAACCCCATATCCTCAGGCGCTGCGGCAAATTCTATAAGCCATTCATGTCGCCCGCGTGATCGGTCGCCGGCATAAACCGGAGCGGCTGTATAATTCGATATTTCGCAGCCAAGCTCTTTACAGGTCTGCGCTATAGCTTCATCGGCATTATGTACCATAAGCTCTTCTCCGAAAGCATTGATGTAATGCTTCGTGCGGCCGGATATTATGATTTTGACCGGATCTACTGAGACTACCTCAACCGTGTCTCCGATTTTAAATCGCCACAATCCGTTGCAAGAAGTGACAACAAGAGCGTAAATCCGTCCCGGTTCCACTTCCCATACGGGAATAGCCTGCGGATTATCGTCAAGAGCCTCCTCGACCGGTATGAACTCATAAAACACGCCTATGTCGAGCAGCAGCAACATTCCATGGTCGTCAGGCGTATTTTGAACGGCAAAGAACCCTTCCGAAGCATTATACGTTTCCACATAACGCATACGCTGTGCGTCGGTAATATGGCGATACTGTTCCCTATAAGGTTCAAACGCTATGCCGCCATGATAAAATACTTCTAAATGCGGCCATAAATCATGAATCGTATCGACTCCTGCTTGCACTATAATCTCTTTAAGCACTGTCAAAAACCAGGAGGGAACGCCCGATATGTTTGTTACGTCCTCATGCATGGACGCTTTTACAAGTGCCGGAAGCTTTAGCCGCCAATCAGATAGGAGCGCGATATCTTTCGATGGCACACGCACAAGATTGGCCAACGGGTTTATATTTTGGATAAGATTCGCCGAAAGATCCCCTACAGATACTCCCGGAGACAATGTCAGCTCGTTGGCGAAACTGCCGCCAAGTATGAAACTTTTTCCATCGAATATGCGGCTGTCGGGATATGCCGAAAGGTAGAATGATACGACATCGGCGCCGCCGGGATAGTGATTGCGGCGAAATGAATCGGATGTGATGGGGATATACTTGCTCTTCCCGTCAGACGTGCCCGATGATTGCGCGAAATTACGCGTGACGCCTTTCCAAAGAATATCCTTCTCCCCATTTACCATCTTCATGACCAATGGCCGTATATCGGAATACTCCATTAATGGCATCCGGCTCCGAAACTCCTCGTATGAATCGATACCTCTAAATCCATATTTTTCTCCTATCATCGTCCCGCGCGCCCGATTAATCAGCCACGCAAGCTCATCACGCTGGGTGGCTTCGGCTTTCATCGCCTTGTCATTGGCGACCTTGGCGCGATGAACGAAAAATGGTCTTATGAATGGAGTTATCGGCATCTCTATCAAATGTTTTCAGGAATCGGTTTACGGAACACCGAACGCTTGCGATGAAGTCGGCGTTCAAAGAATTTCCATTGTTGTTGCACGCTTTCATTGTCGGCAAGCTCAAGATTGCTCTCAGCCCACTTGTAACCGTTTTTGATAAACACCGGAATCAAGTCGGTAAATAGTAGGGCGTTGACTCCTTTCCCTTGCAGTTCTGGCCGCACAGCCACGAGCAGCAGATCGACAGTGTCGTTTTTCCCATACATCCCTTTCAGCAGATGATACCATCCGGTTGGGAAAAGCTTTCCATGCGATTTCTGGAGCGCCTTGGTCATGGAAGGCATCGCGATGCCCACGCCGACAAGAGTGTCGTGCTCATCGACAATAACGCACACATTCTCAAGTTTAAGAATAGGAAGATATTGATCTATGTAATAATTAATTTGCTTCTTGGTGAGTGGAGAATACCCGTAAAGCTGATCGTAAGCCTCATTTATCAATTCAAACAAAGCCACTCCATAATCCGCTTTTATCTTTTTACCGCTCTTGTATTTAAGCGCTCTTAACTTCAGCTTTTTCTCAACGATGGCTCCTACGCGCGCAAGCTGATCGGGAATGGAGGCCGGCACTTCGATGCGGTATTCCACCCAATTGGCGTCGGCTTCAAACCCCATGCGGAGTATATGATCCACGTAATGGGGATAATTATAGATGGTGGCCATGGTGCCCAATTCCTCATAACCCTCAGTGAGCATACCTTCATGATCCATATCAGTGAAACCCATGGGGCCGATAATTGAATCCATCCCTTGTTCCTTGCCCCATTTCATCGCCGTAGTAAATAGAGCGTCCACCACTTCGGTGTCATCAATGAAATCGGTGAATCCGAAGCGTAAATCTTTCTTTCCGGTGCGTTCGTTCACCACATTGTTTATAATCGCGGTTATGCGTCCTGCCGGTTTGCCGTCGCGCATGGCCATCCAACATTTGGCCTTGCACACCTCAAACGCCGGATTTTTGGACGGCATGAGGGTCGCTATTTCATCGAAAATCAATGGCGGCACATAGTATGGATTACCGGCATATAAGGCGATTCCAAATTTAACGTATTTTGCAAGCTCCTTTTTTGTTTGCTCTATTTCTATGATTTCAACCGCCATACATTCAAGAAATTTTATTAAACGTAAGCCATCCGAGAACCAACGCCATTATCACCAAGAATGCGATCAACAGAATCACCAGATGGGACGATTTGCGCCCTTCCAGCGCAAGATGAAGGTCTTGCACATCGCGGTAACGCTTCTTCGGGTCGGGATCGGTGCATTTTTTCGCAATTTTACGCAACATCGGATCGGGATTGGGCACTGCATCCAAGGCGGCTGACAGTACGCACCCGTAATTATATATGTCCTCCGACACATCGGCAGGCTTAATATGGTTCAACTGGTCGAAACCTACATCGATTAACTTAAGATTGCCTATGTTTTCTGTGAAAATGATACGCTCAGGGCGAATAGGATGGTGGACAATATGGTTAGTCTGAATGTAGTCGATAGCGTCAATGAGATTATGCCTTAGCTTATCTATTATTTCAGGTGTGACCTTATTCTCCTTTATCAGTTTTTGCAAAGAGTCGCCATACACGTCATCGGTTATGATGCAACGGCCAAGTCCCGGAACATCCTCAAAGTCGTTAATCATCACGATATGGGGGTGGGCGAGATTATATCGTATGTCAAACTCTTTTTCAATCAGTTCCTTAAATTCAGGTTTATCGGCATACTCGGGTTTCAGGGTCTTCAACATGACCCACTTCCCATGTTTCTTTGCCGTATACACAAGATAAAAATCCTCCTCCCACTCCGGGAGTAAGGTTATCTCAGTCCATTTTTCAGGCACGGCGGAAGGCGATTCATTATTTGCCATAATACCTAATTAACGATTTAAAAGACAAAAATACAAAAAATAAGCGGCAAAGAACTATTCTACGCCTACTTTTTGCGAATCTACAGTTATTAATGCCTAAATAAACAAGCTCTTATATGGCGGGTTGCCGAACCATTACAGGAAAAATGCCAACGTGGATAGCGTGAAGATTGTCGCATAGCCCGTTGCCGTAAACACATCAGAAATGCGGATATTAACTGTCTTAACGCCAAGCCCCGGAGCTAAAAATAGACCTGCCTGGGTGGCATATAGCACCGACATAGGGGTGTAATCTTTGGCTCGGCGGCGTATGCCGACAAGATAGCAGGTGACATAGTAGCAGAGCGTGCCGCAAACCATACCGATGATTGCTCCGCATATAAGATCGCCCGGATAATGGACGCCGAGATATATGCGCGAGTATGAATTCAATATAGCCCAAAAGAATATGAAGGCGGTGCAGCGGCGGTAACGTACTATCAATGAAATAATCGTTGCAAGCGCGAAGGAATTTGCGGCGTGACAAGAGGGAAATCCATAACGGCCGCCACGATAGCCGTTGACGATATGCACGAATGACGACAACGGATTGTCAAGATTGGAGGGGCGCATACGCTCCACGGCCGGACGTATCACCGTGGCGCAAATCTGATCGGCGAGAGCGATGGAAACTACGATCCCTAAAAGCAGAGCTATTCCCTGGTGCAAGTGGAACCCCTTGAAAAGCACGAACAAGATGGTGGCATACATCGGTGCCCAGGTAAACTTAGCGGTGATCATTGGCATAAGTTTGTCTAAATAGGCGAAGTGGATGCCGTTGAAGAATAGGAACACTTGTGTGTCTATGTTGTTAAGAAATTCTATCATAAATACTCGTTAAGATTATCGGTTTATAAAATCGTGGTTAATACTTTGAATATAAGCTTTAAGACGGTTGATTGACGGATCGGCGCCCGAGGATTCAACTACTTCGCCTGAAATCACGTTTATCGCCGCATAGCCGTTTTCGTCGACGATTCCCGCAAGCTCCGGCTCTATGAAATAAGCAAATTTGGGAGCGCTGGAATCGAAGAGATTCTTGCTGAATGTGAACGCGCTGTGGTCAAGGCCGAGCAACCCGAGCAATGTCGCCGCAATATCAGCCTGTGATGCGGGAACAGGGTTCTTTCCTGTCTGTTTAAGCGCGCCTCCGGTGAAAATCAACGGCACATGATGCCGATCCTTCATCGATTCGAGCGGTTTGGGATAAGCGCCGTAATGATCGGGCACAAGGACTACCAATGTGCTATCCCATTGCGGTGTCGTTTTAAGGCGTTCCATAAAAGCTCCGACAACGCTGTCGGTGTAGGCGAACGCATTCGCCGCCGGATTCTCAAATTTTTTATACGGCACATTAAACGGCTCATGGCTGCTTGAGGTTTGGATGACCTTTAGGATCGGGCGGTCGCCGTCGCGCTTGTCGAAATCGGAGATAACCCGATTGAACAGCACGTCGTCGTGCGCCCCCCACTTGCCGAGCCTCTGCGACACCGGAAAATCTTTGTCGCAGATTATGTTTTCAAAACCTCCGCACACAAGGAATGCGAGCATATTGGTGAAATTAACGTCACCTCCATAATAATAGGTGAGATCATACCCGGCATTTTTGAGCGACATGGGAAGCGATGGAAGAGCTTCTAACTTGTCCACATATTTCATCACGCTCACCGGCGGGATGCCGGGATAACCGTTAAGCACCGAAGGCAATGCGCGGTCAGTGCGGAAGTTGTTGGCGTAGAAGTTGGTGAATGTCAGTCCGTTGCGTGCGATTGAGTCAAGCGACAATGCGATCGGCTCTCCCGACTGATACGGCAACAGATGCGATGAAAAGCTTTCAAGTATCACTATATATATGTCGGGGCGCGGTGAAGAAAGGCGCAGCGTGTCGGCCTCCAAAATCGATTTCGTGTGAATCACCGACGGCTTAAGCGCGGCAAGCTTTGCGTCGTCAAAAAAGTCAAGGTTCTCATTTTTACCGCTTTGATGTGTCGCAGAATAAAGCAAGCTGAACGCCGGATTTATGGCCGCATGATTCAGCCGCTGATTCTGGCAGAAATAGGCGGTGCTGAGATTCATTGTAGACACCGTGAAGCCGCCCCTTATCGGAATGAACAGTAGGAGAGTGAGCGCTCCCATCACAATGGTTCGTGTAATCTTTCTGCGCTTGGCTTCAGTGCGAGGCACCCGTGCCTTCATAACCGTAAATCGGTAAATGAAATAGATGACGCCGGCGGCGACAAGCCAAAGTAATACTCCTCCCGGCGACTGCCACCATGCCATTCCTCCAATCACGGCCGAAGGCGAGGAGAAAAAGTAGAACAGCGGAGTGGCGTCAAGCTTAAATCCCCAATAGCCGTAAAGACCGGCGTCAAGCGCGAAAATCAGAGAAAGCACAACAGAAACAAGCAAGAAATATGCGTTTTCGACAATCCTAACACTCTTCCCCCGGCTCCAAATGCTTGCGATAATCAATAACGCAGGAATTATCGACAGATAACCGGCTGTGCTAAGATCCATGGGGAGCCCGTGGGAAATGACTGATAGCCAATCTGCGCCGCTGATTCCGGAATAAATGCCCGGATAAGCCAACATGAACAGAACCTTTTCGATAACGAATATCGCTACCGTGACAATATAGCAAATAAAAAACTTGAGGATGTAAAGATGCATTTACAGGAAAAGGTTTATATTCAACTTACAAAGATACAAATAACCCTCTACTCCACAAAATATATGTAGTTAAAAATACTAATGTAATCCAATAATGCGCAATATCTAATTCATAGCGCATAATAATTCATATTGCATAATCGGGAAGATACAAAATAACATAAGCCAACAAGAAACATAAAGAAATTATATTCTTACCTTTTGCAAAATTGGATGTCTTTCGACATACGCATATAGTTTGTTTTCAATAAGCGTACCTACTTTATTTATAATATTCCAAACAGGTGACAGCAGTTTGTCAACAGCCACACAAGCAGACACTATGATGATTGTGAAGACGAAAACCATTGCGAATAATTGAATCTCATTTTTAGACAAGTCTAATATCTTTACTGTGACCGGCCCAATTATCTGATAAAGGACAAGCCTCGCACAATGAAGCATATATATCGCAAGCGATGACTTGCCAACATAATTGACAAATTTGGACTTGAATTTCAAAGACCCTATCCACATGAAAAACAATAGTGAACTTACAAGCAATCCAATACTGCAATAGGAAAAAAACACCCTGACATATAAAACCTCAGAAAATCGGCCCGTATATGAAGAAAAGAACCATACCAATATGATGTTCATAAGGATGTATGCAAAGGCATAATATCGGGGACGCAGTTTGCTCCAATCATCTTTATATACATGCAGGGTGTTTCCAATCACATACAGAAATAGAAATGTGGCGATGTTCTTTCCTTCCGACAGAGAGGGATCTATTCCTATAGTGCCGGCATAATGACTTATGTATCCGAGAACTACTATTAGATAGATTCGTTTAATCAGAGATATGTCTTTCAGATAATAGTTTACCACCGGAGAAAGCACATACAGGTAAACATAAGTACGTACATACCACAGCGGATTAGCCGTCACAAACAGTGGCAAAGAGGCCAATTCTGTCCTACCCCCCCCCATTATCAGGTACTTAGCTATCGCCAATGGTACATAAAACACAAATATCATTCCTATCAATTTAATGAATCCCTTGACACTCGCCTTTATACCGAAATAGCCACTTATCAAAACAAACAGAATCACACCCACATGCAATGGAAGCCAGATTGCTTTATGAAAAGGGTATTCTGTCGTAGGGAATATGAATATCATAAAAATATGATAGAACACTATAAACACCTGCGCGAGAATGCGGATTAATTCAAATGGACTTTCCCGAGTATATGAACTAACTTTATTATTCATCCTTGAGTCTACTTTAGGTAGGTTCTATAAAATGGTTTGTCAGTGC
>CAZELD010000063.1:0-13343 GCA_964512855.1 uncultured Muribaculum sp. | reverse complement strand
TTAATATTTTTGCAATAATATTTCTTAATTAAATAGGGTGTTACGCAGATTTTTAATAATTTTGCATTCTAAATTGAAACATTTAAAATATGTCGGACATTAAACGAATCAAGACAGCTCTGATTTCAGTATACCACAAAGATGGTTTAGATGAAATACTCGCATTGTTGCACAAACAAGGAGTACAATTTCTTTCTACCGGTGGAACTCAATCATTTATCGAAAGCCTCGGTTATCCATGCGCTCTCGTTGAAGATTTAACCGGCTATCCCTCAATATTGGGCGGCCGCGTCAAAACATTACACCCCAAAGTTTTCGGCGGTATTCTTAATCGCCGTGACAATGAAGGCGACCGTGAACAAATCAAGCAATACGATATCCCTGAAATAGATCTCGTTATTGTTGACTTGTATCCCTTCGTCGACACAGTGGCATCGGGAGCCGATCATGAAGCGATAATCGAAAAAATCGATATAGGCGGGATTTCGCTCATACGCGCAGCCGCTAAAAACTATAAAGATGTCATCATCGTAGCATCAAAAGATCAATACGCTCCTCTCGCAGGTCTTCTTCGTGAGAATGGAGCTGAATCCACTCTTGAACAACGCCGATGGTTTGCGAAAGAGGCATTTGCAGTAAGTTCAGGATACGACAGTTCTATTTTCAATTATTTCGACAGTGTTGACGGCCCGTCGGCATTGCGCGTAGCCGTTGATGGGGCAAAAACCATGCGTTACGGCGAGAACCCGCATCAAAAAGGATACTTCTTTGGAAATTTTGAAGAGTTGTTCACCCAGTTGCACGGAAAAGAGATTTCTTACAACAATCTTCTTGACATTGACGCCGCCGTAAATTTGATAAGCGAATTTACCGATCCGACTTTTGCGATCCTCAAGCACAATAACGCTTGCGGTCTCGCCTCCCGCGCGACAATTGTTGAAGCATGGAAAGACGCGTTGGCCGGCGATCCCGTGTCAGCGTTCGGAGGAGTGCTAATCTGCAATGGAGAAATCAGCGAAGATGCCGCCGAAGAGATTAATAAAATATTCTTTGAAGTGGTTATCGCGCCATCCTATTCTGACAAAGCCCTTGAAATACTTAAGCAGAAAAAGAACCGCATAATTCTTATTCAGAAAGCGCCGGTCAACGAGAAGATGCAGTTCCGTTCTTGTCTAAACGGCGCTCTTGGGCAAGAACGCGATTTAAAAATCGAGACACCCGAAGAGTTGAAGCAGGCCACAAACCGCGCCGTCACTCCCCAACAGATAAAAGACCTCCTTTTTGCAAATAAGATCGTCAAAAATTCAAAAAGCAACGCTATTGTTTTGGCAAAAGGAGAGCAGTTACTTGCAAGCGGCGTTGGCCAAACATCTCGTGTTGACGCATTAAAGCAAGCTATAGCCAAAGCCCATTCATTCGGATTTGACCTTCATGGAGCGGTAATGGCATCCGACGCATTCTTTCCCTTTGCCGATTGCGTGGAAATCGCACATGAAGCCGGAGTAGAAGCTGTAATTCAACCCGGCGGTTCAATCAGAGACAACGATACCATCGAATATTGCAACAACAATGATATGGCGATGGTTATAACGGGGTTCCGTCATTTCAAACACTAATTAAACTCAACATTTACTGACTTACACCAAAATGGGAATTTTCTCTTTCACAAAAGAAATAGCCATCGACTTAGGCACCGCCAACACCATTATCATTCACAATGATAAAATCGTGATTGACGAACCTTCAATTGTGGCACTCGATACCAAAACAGGCAAACTTATCGCCGTCGGCACCGAAGCACAACAGATGCAAGGTAAAGAGCCAGAAGGAATACGCACAGTCCGTCCATTGAGAAAAGGAGTTATCGCCGACTTTAACGCCGCTGAACTCATGATTCGCGGACTCGTAAAAAAGGTTAGCACCAAGAGCAAATGGTTCTCTCCGTCACTTCGCATGGTTGTGGGAATTCCATCAGGATCAACCGAAGTGGAAATACGTGCCGTGCGCGATTCGTCGGAGCACGCCGGAGGCCGTGATGTGTACATGATTTACGAACCGATGGCAGCAGCTCTCGGCATCGGCCTTGATGTGCAGGCTCCAGAAGGAAACATGATTGTTGACATAGGTGGCGGAAGCTCTGAAATAGCAGTTATATCATTAGGCGGCATTGTAAGCAACAAGAGCATTCAAATTGCCGGTGACGACTTAACAGAGGATATCAAAGAGCATATGCGCCGCGCTCATAACATCAAGGTCGGAGAACGCACTGCCGAGCTTATCAAAATGAATGTAGGCTCCGCGCTTACCGAGCTTGAAAACCCGCCGGAAGATTATATCGTACATGGGCCGAATCAAATGACAGCATTGCCCATGGAGGTTCCTGTCAGCTATCAAGAGATCTCTCACTGCATTGAAAAATCAATTTCTAAAATTGAAGCCGCTGTGCTCAGCGCGCTTGAGCAGACTCCGCCTGAACTTTATGCCGACATCGTACGCAACGGTATTTGGCTTGCCGGCGGTGGAGCTCTTCTGCGCGGCCTTGACAAGCGTCTTATCGATAAGATTGGTATTCCATTCCACATTGCAGAAGATCCGCTTCTGGCTGTCGCAAGAGGAACCGGAGTCGCACTCAAGAACATTAACAAGTTCAAATTCTTGATTCGATAAAAATATCATCAACGATAATGCACTACCTGCTCGTGGCTGTGTCAAAATTGTAACTATATACAAAACGACAACCGCACACAAGAAACAGAAGATAGGTATTATTACTGCGATTTAAAAGATCTTCTGTTTCTTGCTTTTTCTTATTCAACTGCTCAACGATATATTTGTTTGCAGTTTCCAATAGGTTAAATAGGTTAAATAGCTTCTATGAAATAATGCGTGACCTTCTTGATTTTTTAGTCAAATACAGCAGATGGCTTTTGTTTGCGATTTATGTGGTCGCAAGTTGCGTGTTGCTTTTCCGCAATAATCCATACCAGCACCACATTTTTTTAACATCGGCCAATTCTGTTTCTGCGGCAGTATACGGAACCGCCGAGAATGTCACATCGTATTTCCATCTGCGTGACATAAATGACGATCTGCAGTCGCAAAACGCGCGTCTTGAAGCAGAACTGCTTGAACTTCAAAAAAAGTTAGGGAAATATGAACTTGAAGACTCATTCAAGTCCATAATGAATGACACGGTAAAACTGCAGTATGACTTCATTCTTGCTAATGTAATAAGCAACAGCATAACCCGCGGGCACAACTATATCACAATTGAAAAGGGCCGGCTTGACGGAATCAAGCCGGAAATGGGTGTCGTAGATCAAAATGGCGTTGTCGGAGTTGTCAATATCGTAGGAGATCACGCATCACGCATCATTTCACTGCTGAATCCAAAAGTAAGATTGTCTTGCAAAATAAAAGGGAGTGAATATTTCGGCTCACTTGTATGGGATGGAAAAAATCCAAAGGAAGCAGTTCTTGAAGAGATGCCACGCCATGAAAAATTCAAAAAGGGCGATACGATTGTGACAAGCGGGTATTCCGCAGTATTCCCGCCAGGAATTCCGGTAGGAACAATTTTAAGTCACGCAAAAGAGCATGATGACAATTTCTATGCTCTGCACATAAAATTGTTCACAGATTTCAACCGGTTAAGCACTGTACGTGTTATCACAAATGATATGATTGAAGAACTCAAGGAGATTACGAATGGAGAAGAAAACGATTGAAACGACTAAAAAATGACCAAAACAATACTTCAATTTTTATTGCTGTTCATCATTTTGATTCTGTTACAGGCAATTGTGTTCAACAATATTTGTCTGTTTGGCGTTGCTGTGCCTTTCGTTTTCATATATTTCATAATCCATCTACCGGTAACCATACCCACCAATTGGCTCCTGACACTCTCATTTCTCACCGGACTTACCATCGACATCTTCGCAAATACCCAGGGGATGAACGCGCTTGCCTGCACGATAGTGGCAATGTCGCGCCACAGTATCTTGCATTGGTACTTTCCCCGAGAGGATGAACTCACCATACCTGAACCCACAATCAGGTCACTTGGTATCGATGTATTCGCTAAATACCTGTTCACATTCACACTATTATATTGCACTATTATATTCCTTATCGAATCCTTTTCTTTCTTCAACATTTTCAGATTATTGTTACGGATATTGTGCAGCACGCTACTCACGTTCCTCCTTCTTCTGGGTGTTGACAGTATGCTTTCACAAAGGAGATTTAATCTATGAGAAAAAACTACGAACTCGAAAAACGTAAATACATAATCGGAGGCTTCATTGTAATTATTGTCATAATATACATTATAAGGTTATTCAACCTACAGGTGATGGACAGCAATTACAAGCAGTTTGCCGATTCAAACGCATTCATGCGTAAAACCCTCTATCCTTCCCGAGGGATGATACGCGACCGCAATGGCAAGTTGGTCGTTTATAATCAGCCGGCTTACGATGTGATGATGATTCCGAGAAATGTACAGGAGTTTGACACGATAGATTTTTGCAACACTTTAGGCATAACGGTTGACGCATTTCACAAGCGTATCGCCGATATGAAAGACAAACGCCTGAACCCGGGATATTCGTCCTATACTCCTCAAAAATTCATCACGCAAATTTCAGCGAGAGACTATGGCCGTCTTGCAGAAAAGCTGTACCGTTTCCCCGGCTTTTTCATTCAACAAAGAATACTTCGACAATATGTGGCGTCGACAGCCGGCAATGTTCTCGGAAACATTCGAGAAGTGAACCAGGCAGATATTGAACGTGACACCTATTATTCTCCCGGTGATTATTGCGGCGACTTAGGGGTGGAAAAAAGTTACGAGCAATATCTTCGCGGGGAGAAGGGCGTTGAGATTCTCTATCGTGACGCTTATGGCCGAATACAGGGAAAATACGAGGATGGCACACACGACATAGCTCCCATATCAGGCAAAGACCTGACATTAAGCCTTGATATTGACCTACAGCAATATGGAGAGCAATTGATGCAAAATAAAATAGGCGCGATTGTGGCCATAGAACCGGCTACCGGCGAAATTCTCGCTCTTGTAAGCAGCCCGACATACGATCCGAAATTGCTTGTGGGGCGTGAGCGAGGCAAAAACTATCGTGCCTTGATCAATGATTTCTACAAACCACTTTTCGACCGCGCTCTGAAAGGAGCCTATCCTCCAGGCTCTACATTCAAACCCTCCCAAGGACTGATTTTAAGACAGGAGAACATAATTACGTTATCCACGGCATTTCCGTGCTATCACGGATTCATTAGCGGAGGCTTGCGTGTCGGATGCCACGGCCACGCCTCCCCTCTCACACTACAACCAGCTCTACAAACATCTTGCAACGCATTCTTCTGCTGGGGACTAAAGGCTATGCTTGACGGGAACCGTGCAAAATACGGTTCAGTAGCCGAGGCATTTGAAGTGTGGAAAAAACATCTTGTTTCACTTGGCTACGGCTATACTCTCGGAGTTGACCTCCCGGGTGAATCACGAGGATTCATACCTAACGCCAATTATTACAGCAAGAGATACGGAGAAAATCATTGGAGCGCCAATACTATTATATCGGTAGCAATCGGACAGGGAGAAATATCAGCGACACCACTGCAGATAGCCAACCTATGCGCCACAATCGCTAACCGTGGACATTTTATTACGCCTCACGTGGTAAAAGGTATTCAAGACACTGTTATGCCCGAAGAATATCTCAAAAAAAGATATCCGACAATCGACCGCACACATTTTGAGGAGGTTGCCACAGGTATGCGTATGGCTGTAACAGGGGGAACTTGCCGTTTAGCAAATCTCAAGGATATTGAAGTGTGCGGAAAAACCGGAACCGCGCAAAATCCACACGGTAAAGACCACTCCGCATTCATTGGATTCGCGCCATACAATGACCCAAAGATTGCTATTTGCGTATATGTGGAGAATGCCGGCTTCGGCGCGACCTATGGCGTGCCTATCGGGTCGCTTATGATGGAAAAATATCTCACCGACTCTATCGCACCCGAACGCAAATATCTCGAAGAACGTATGTTAAACGCCAACACAATTATAAGCAGTGGAGTCAAGAAACACTAATAGCTCAGTCCTGAAGGATATTGACTGGCCTACAGTCATTATATATTTGCTGCTTCTTATTGCCGGAGTGGTGTCAATATATTCCGCAAGCTATGATTTTGACAATGCGTCCATCTTCTCATTTAACGAATTTTCAGGCAAGCAGGTACGATGGGTAGGATGCGCTATAGTAGCCGCGCTCGTGATTCTGCTGATAGACTTCAGAGTCTACGAAACTTATGCTTACCCTATCTATATATGCATTATCCTGCTGCTTATAGTGACAATATTCGTCGCCCCCGACATTAAAGGTTCGAGATCTTGGCTTGTACTCGGACCTATGAGTTTGCAACCTGCCGAATTTGGTAAATTCGCAACGGCATTGGCTCTCGCAAAATTATTCTCGTCATATAATTTTTCGCTCAACTCAAGCGCGTCAAATTATTTCAAAGCATTGCTTATAATAATGCTCCCCATCGTACTGATTCTGGCACAGAAAGAAACAGGGTCTGCGCTTGCATATCTGGCTCTATTTTTCGTGCTATACCGAGAGGGAATGAGTGGACTCGTGCTAACTGCCGCTCTGTTTGCCGTGGTTTTCTTTGTGACTATTGTAAAGTATTCTGAAAGCATGATAATGGGCATCAGTTCAGGAGAAGCGTCAGTATTCATAATGATTGAGGTCATTATAGTAGCGATGATGGCAATGTATTGCAAGGTTATATGGGCGGCGCGTACATTGTTGTTTTGGTTTCTCGCCACAGGTATTGGGGCTTGGATAGCCATAACCTGCGGCATTGAAATACCCGGCGCCATCTTCTTCCTAAGCGTGATCGGAGTCGCTATCATATACTGCCTATTCTTATTGCTTCGAGGGCCGGTCAAGCGGATTCTCATCACTGTGGGCTGGACGCTCGTGGCTATCGCATTCATGTTCTCCGTAAACAAAGTGTTCAATGATGTGCTTCAACCCCACCAACAGCAACGTATCAAAGTGTCGCTTGGCATTGTGGAGGACTTGCGTGGAGCAGGGTACAATGTCAACCAATCTAAAATTGCGATCGGTTCCGGCGGAATATTCGGCAAAGGATTTCTCAACGGTACTCAAACTAAGTTGAAATATGTTCCGGAGCAACATACCGACTTCATATTCTGTACAATCGGAGAAGAAGAAGGTTTTATAGGCACAACGATAGTAATTCTGCTGTTTTTAGCTCTAATTTTGAGGATTATAGGGCTTGCCGAGCGGCAACCGACCACATTTTCTCGTGTTTACGCCTATTGCGTGGCGTCATTTCTGATATTCCATCTCGCCATAAATGTAGGGATGGTGATCGGACTATGTCCTGTCATCGGTATTCCGTTGCCGTTCTTCAGCTATGGCGGTTCATCGCTATGGGGATTCACTTTCCTTCTATTAATACTCTTACGTCTCGACGCAGCTCGCCGCGAACATCACAACTATTAGAACTTGTTTAACTATTTACGCTAAACAGGCACTTAGCTTGTAATCGTCATATCTTCACGGATTTTATTAGTCTTTTACATAGATTTTTTGTAAGTTTGCATACAATTCAGAACTGAATAATAATTAATGGAATCGCTCATATATGTCATCATACGCGGTATTGCAATCGGTGTGCTGATCTCAGCTCCTATGGGGCCCATCGGTATGCTGGTGATACAGCGGACATTAAACAAGGGCCGCCGACCGGCTTTTTACACCGGAATAGGAGCGGCTTTAAGCGATTTAATTTATTGTCTGCTCACCGGACTTGGACTTTCATTCATAACCGACTTCATCGAAACTAATCAGATAATACTACAGATTATCGGCTCCATCGTCCTTGCCGCTTTTGCAATAGTCATATTTAGGAAAAATCCATCGCGCAATCTGTCAACCCCTACCGAGATTACAGTTTCGGGATGTAAAGATATAGTGTCGGGATTTTTGCTCACGTTTTCCAATCCTTTGATCCTATTTTTCATTATAGGATTGTTCACTCGCTTCAACTTCATGTTGCCCGAATTCAGGCACTATCATTATGTGTCAGGCTATGCCTCAATATTCGGAGGAGCATTGCTATGGTGGTTTACCATAACTTATTTCATAAGCAAAGTTAAGTCACATTTCAATGTGAGATCCTTATGGCTAATCAACCGCATTATCGGTTCAATATTGCTTATAATGTCTCTAATCGGACTCATAATGGGCTTTAAAGATTATTTATTCCAATGACAAACGATCAAGAAACACTCTGTATTCCGCATATAACGGATCTAAATGAAAATAACTTCGATGAGCTAATCCGTACAATCGAAGGCAAAGGCATACGCCAAACTATCGACTGCCTTGACTGGGGAAAACAATTCCCTTATCATCCTCTAACCACAGTATCCTTGATTCATACTTCTGATAAGCTCTACATAGATTTTTTCGTAAGGAGCAATTATCTGAGAGCGGTCAATTATCTTCCCAATTCACCTGTTTGCGAAGACTCAAGCGTGGGTGTCTACATTCAACCCTCGCCACTCAAGCCGGAATATTACTCACTCATGTTCAACTGTATCGGCACTATAAATGCCGTCTATGGAACTCCAGGGCATAAAACAATGCTCGGCTCTGATTTTCTCAGCAAAATATCGGTATACGCATCATGCGGCAACCGGCCGTTTCAAGAACTGGAAGGTCTGTTCAGTTGGAACGTGGTAGTAGGAATCCCATTTAAAGAAATAGGCATTGAATATGCCGAAGAGCCTGTGACAATAAAAGGCAACTTCTATAAATGCGCGTCAGGCACCGCGCAACCACATTTTATATCTTGGCGTCCGATTGACACACCGGAGCCAGATTTTGACATCCCTGAATCATTTGGAAATATCATTTTACTCTGATTTTTATGAAAAAGTTTTTTTTAACATTATTCGTTATGGTTGCAGCCACATCAATGTCGGCTCAATCATTCAGTCTCAAAAACCTTCTTAAAGGCTCGTCTGACACGACATCAACCACATCAGGCACATCCTTAGGAGACTTGCTCGGCACTGGAACCGTGGGATCGATTGTGAGCAATATCCTCGGAAACGACAAAATCACCCCCGCAGACATCGTAGGAACATGGAACTACTCGGCTCCCGCAGTATCATTCAAAAGCGATAACTTGCTGAAAAAAGCTGGAGGTGCTGCTGCCGCCGCAACAGTGGAGGAAAAACTCGCACCTTATTACTCAACTGCCGGATTCAATAAAATGGTACTCACCGTCGAAGCTGACAGCACTTTCACGATGAAGCTCGCCAAAGGCTCTATATCAGGAGAACTAACCAAATCGGATGAAGACGGATTCATGACGTTCCACTTCAAAGCGATGAAAATAAACGTCGGTTCGATGGATGCCGCAGTCTCAAAAGCCGGAAATACACTCACCATCACATTTGACATTTCCAAGCTAATGACGCTCGTAAACACCGCTGCAAAAATCTCAGGTAACTCCACTATTTCAGGCCTAAACACATTACTCCAAAGTTATGACGGTATGCAAGCCGGATTCCGCTTGCTCAAAAGCTCCGATACCACGACAAAATAGTCCGCTATAGATAGTATCGGATAATATATAAACGAGGACAAAAGAGGTTGTGTCAAAAAAGGCGCAGCCTCTTTTTATGCCCTTTGAGGTTTCGATATTTTTCAGGCAACCGATTTTTGCGGATTTCTACAGTGTCTTTACCGAAGTGGCTGAAGCGTCGGTATGCCATGTTGAATTTCATCTGTCCGAAGACGGCCTCGGGTTCAATGCATCGTCGCCCACGGTGCTTTAATCCGTCTTCGGATGTCAGAAGCTCGCATGCTTTTCGTTTGTATCCGTTGAGCCGGTTTTATTTAATTGCTGAGTCTTCTAATATCTATATTCTGATATCTTTGGCTATGCGTGCGACTACATAGACTGCGATTTGGAGCAATACGATTATTGCCGAACAAGGAACATCGTCAAGAGTGGCTAAAAACAGTCCGCCCACTGATGTTAATGCAGAAATAAACGCCGACGCGATCATAATACCGGAAAAACGTCGAAACCATATTTCTGCTATCAGTATGGGTAGTGTGAGCAATGAGATGAGCAACATTATCCCGACAAGACGAATGGTGAGCACCACACAAACCGCAACCAAAATAGTCATCACATAATTCACAAGCCTGACACGCAATCCCGACACCTTCGAAAAATCGCTGTCAAACGCACAAGCCAATACAAGTCTATGGCAGAAAAAGATAAAAAGGAGCAGTATCAGCGTAAAGACTGAAAACAGCCACAGATCTGACGACGTTATGGTGAGTATGTTCCCAAATAGAAATCCGTTCAGTTCAGGGACATAGCCTGGCGTCATGAAAACAAACAAAATTCCTATCGCCATGCCAAATGCCCATACAACCGCTATCGCTGAATCCTCTCGGACATGATACCTATGGGAAATCCAGTCAACGCCAAGTGATGATACAACGGCAAAAACCGATGCCATAACTACCGGATTGATTCCGATATAATACCCCAATCCGAGTCCTCCGAAACAGGCGTGAGTCACTCCACCGGTTATCGATACAAGGCGACGGGTTATGATATATGTGCCTATAATTCCTCCGGCTATGCTGATAATTATGATACCGATTAACGCATTGCGAAAAAAAGCATACTGCAAATATTCCATATCTTAATTATTTAAGAGCCGAACGCGCCTCCGCCACTATCATTAATAATTCCTCTTTCACCGATGGCGGCAACTCAATACCTCTAAGTTGAATGCTACGTCCCCACCCAGCGATATCCTCGGGTATTAACGTCAACAACACATCACGAAACTCTTCAATCTCCTTATCAGTGTAAGAATCAGCGCTACGCCCTTTAAATTCATCAAGTTCCTCATCGTCATAATATACGACCTCGGAACTTACCGAAGCGAGCAATGAATCCTTTTCGCAAGTTATATGCATTCCACAACACGCCTCTTCAGGCTCATTGTAGACAGGATCGTTGGACGAATCCGATTTACGGTGCCTCCGGTCAAGAAGATAAAGTATGAGGCCGGTTACTAACAGCGCTCCAAGTATTATAAGGCTTACTCCCATTTTCTATCATTCATCTTTATCACTTACCTCCTCAATAGTAAAACCGCATTTTCTCATATCATCCCAAAAACCGGGATATGACTTAGCCACGACACCGGCATCCTTTATTATCAATCCGGGCAAGAAAAACGCCACAGGGGCAAACGCCATAGCCATCCGATGATCTTTATATGTGTCAACAGAGACCTCCTCTGCTGTAACAGGAACACGTTGCCCGTTCCATGACAACACAGAATCATCCTCACATTCAATAAGAAATGATAATTTCCTTAACTCCGTGCATAAAGCATTAAGCCTGTCAGTCTCCTTGATCTTAAGAGTCGATAAGCCGCTTATCCGAAATGGGATATTCAACACACAGCAAGTGACAACAAGCGTCTGTGCCAGATCGGGTTGCTCCGACAGATCAACCACAAAACGGGGAGTAATATCGGGCGACGCCAATAAATTCACTCCTCCTTCAGAATCCCATTCTGCTTCAATACCAAAATTTTTAAAAATGTCAGCTACCCGACTGTCACCTTGAAGGCTATTCTTCACAAGTCCGTCAAGTTTGATGGCTCCGAAAGAGAAAGCCGCAATCTCAAACCAATAAGACGCAGCGGACCAGTCAGCCTCGACATTATACTCAATTGGACAATAAGTTCCCGGAGCCACTTTAATAGTATTGCCGTCAACCTCACTCTCTATACCCCACTTTTCCATCAAAGAAAGAGTCATTTTGATATAAGGACGTGAAACGATATCCCCCGTCAATGTTATCGTAAGACCCGACTCCATATAAGGAGCTACCATCAACAGAGCAGAAACATATTGTGAGCTTATTGACCCGTCAAGGGTAATTTCGCCGCCTTTAAGCTTACGTCCATTGATCAGCAACGGCGGATACCCCTGTTCTTCGGCATAAGCGATCGACGTGCCACATTCATTCAATGCATCCACCAACGCTTTTATCGGACGCTCTCTCATTCTTTCCGAACCGTCAAGAAGGACTGTTCTGCCATCTTGCACAGCGAAATACGCTGTCAGGAACCGCATTGCGGTTCCAGCGGCTCCAATGTTGACCTTTGACATGCCTTCAGTCAGTGCTTTTCTCATAGCATCGGTGTCATCACACGACGCCACATTCTTTATGCTCCCTTTATCATTTATCAATGCGTTGATTATAAGCACTCTGTTCGATATGCTTTTCGATGATGGAAGTTCTATTTCTGCTTCAATCTCCTCAGGTGGGAATATCTGATAATTCATAATAATACAATTTAAATTAAAGAGAACAACCTCTTCATGTCATTAAGCTCACATTTAAAACGTCGAGGCGCCAAGCCAATTTAGCCACTCATCACGCGTGCCGTTAAAGGTGTTCAAGTCAACTTTGGAATCACAACCCTCAGTCCATCCCAAATGGCTGTACTGCCATATCACCCAGCGGTTGACATCATCATCGCCAAGCGGAGGATTGGAGAAAGAGCATATCCAAAGCGGATATTCATCGAAACGATCTTTCAAGAATCTTTCGTAACCGTCTTTATTGGTATAAAACATCACATTATGTCCGTTTTGATGAAGATAATTTATAAGGTTACGGAGCCTTTCCACAATATCATCAGTAGAAATGTGCTTCGGATTTCCCCATTCCTCAATGTCAATAACTGCCGGCAAGTCCAAAGTTTTGCCATGTAAACTATTTAGAAAATTCATGGCCTGCATCTCGCCATCCGTGTCAAAACGGAAAAAATGATATGCTCCAACAGCTTTAACACCGGCATTACGAGCTTTACGGTAATTGATATGAAACTTAGGATCTTGAAATGTAGTTCCCTCCGTGGCCTTGAGCATAACAAAATCAATAGAGTCATCGGCGAGACGCTGAAAATCAACATCCCCATTGTGCGATGACAAGTCAAGTCCCTTAACCGGATAAACGGATGCGTCAAGAGTGACATAACGGGGTCGTGTCGAAAGCCATGAATAGTATTCAACGCCTCCTAACAGAGCCAAAAGAGCAAGAACAGAACCCAATGTCCATAAAAACATTCTCATACCTCGCAAAAGTACAAATTTTTCGTGACATTTCTACAGATTATCAACCTCAATTGCTGTATTTAGACATTACAAATAACC
>CAZELD010000062.1:0-13477 GCA_964512855.1 uncultured Muribaculum sp. | reverse complement strand
TCCATGTAAATAATATTTTTGTACATTGCTTAAATAGCTCGGTTATCTTAATTTTGCCAAATAAATACCCTGAGCAGAATATAGTAACATTAACCCAATCATTTTCCGCACAAATTGCGGTACAATGATTACAACAAATAACCCCATGAAACAATTCAACGACGAAAATTTTCTTCTGCAAACACCCACAGCAGAGCGTCTTTATCACGAGTATGCCGAAAAGATGCCAATCATCGACTATCATTGCCATTTGATTCCGGAATATGTGGCATCCAACCATCGCTTTGAAAACCTGTCAAAGATATGGCTTGAAGGCGACCATTACAAGTGGCGCGCCATGCGCACCAATGGCGTTGACGAACGCTTCTGCACCGGAAAAGACACAACCGACTGGGAAAAATTTGAAAAGTGGGCAGAAACAGTGCCTTACACAATGCGTAATCCCCTTTACCATTGGACTCACCTTGAGCTTAAGACCGCTTTCGGCGTTGACAAATTGTTGAATCCTACAACAGCAAAAGAGATTTACGACCACTGCACCGAAATGCTCCAAAAGCCCGAATACTTCGCACGCGGCCTTATGCAGCACTACAATGTAGAAGTTGTGTGCACCACCGATGATCCAGTAGACTCTCTCGAACATCATATCAAAGTAAAGAACGACGGTTTCGCAGTGAAAATGCTCCCCACTTGGCGTCCCGACAAGGCCATGGCCGTAGAAAATCCCGCAGAGTTCCGCGCTTATATGGATAAGCTTGCAGAAGTTTCAGGCGTTGAAATAAAGCATTTCGCCGATGTTATCGCCGCATTGAAAAAACGCCATGAATTCTTTGAAGAGGTTGGTTGCCGTCTTTCCGACCATGGCATTGAGGAATTCTACGCCGAAGACTACACTCCCGCAGAAATCGACGCTATGTTCGATAAAGTTTACGGCGGCAAAGAGTTGACCGCAGAAGAGATCGCCAAGTTCAAAACTGCTATGATGGTTGAATTTGCCATCATGGATCATGATTCAGGTTGGACTCAGCAATTCCACTACGGCGCAATCCGCAACAACAACTCCCGCATGATGAAGCAACTCGGTCCCGACACCGGATTTGATTCAATCGGAGACTTCACCGTAGCCAAGAAAATGTCCAAATTCCTCGATATGCTCGCATCAAAAGACAAACTTGGAAAAACAATCATATACAATCTGAACCCGCGCGACAACGAACTTGTGGCAACCATGCTCGGCAACTTCCAGGACGGCCGCTACGGCGCAGGCAAGATCCAATTCGGTTCAGGATGGTGGTTCCTCGATCAAAAGGACGGAATGGAGAAACAGATGAATGCCCTTTCATGCCTTGGATTATTGAGCCGTTTCGTCGGTATGTTGACCGACTCGCGCTCCTTCCTCTCATATCCACGCCACGAATATTTCCGCCGCACATTGTGCAACCTCATCGGCAACGATGTTGAAAACGGACTTCTTCCCGCCTCTGAGGTTGACTTCATCGGAAAAGAGATCGTCAGCAAAGTTTGCTACGGCAACGCGAAAGAATATTTCAAATTTTAATATCTGATACCATCAAATGAGCAATAACCTTAATCCAACACAGAGCAATGCGACGATGTCAGGATTCCGCTGGGTAATCTGCGGCTTGCTGTTCCTCGCGACCACAGTCAACTACATGGACCGTCAGGTGCTTTCGTTGACATGGAAAGAATTTATTTCACCGGAGTTCCACTGGACAGATGCCAACTATGGTCTCATCACGGCAGTGTTCTCGATTGTCTATGCTGTCGCCAATCTTATCGCCGGTCGTTTCATCGACTGGATGGGAACGAAGAAGGGCTATCTCTGGGCAATCGGCGTGTGGAGCGCCGGCGCTTGTTTGCATGCCGCTTGCGGATGGGCAACCGAGCATACCCTCGGTCTGCATAACGCAGGGGATCTTCTCATGGCAACCGGAGACATCGCAGTAACAATCGCGACCGTTTCAGTTTACTTCTTCCTTGCAGCCCGTACAATCCTCGCACTTGGTGAGGCCGGAAACTTCCCGGCAGCCATCAAGGTGACTGCTGAATATTTCCCGAAAAAGGACCGAGCCTACGCTACTGCAATCTTCAATGCCGGATCGGCTGTCGGCGCGCTGATTGCTCCGTTCAGCATCGGCCCGCTCGCCAAGTTCTTCAAGTCAATCGGCTGGGGTAACGGATGGGAAATGGCATTCATCGTTATCGGCGCCCTCGGTTTCATCTGGATGGGCTTCTGGTTGTTCCTCTATAAGAAACCGGCTGAAAATCCGCGTGTGAACCAAGCTGAGCTTGCTTATATCGAGCAGGATGACGATGCCAAGAACGAGACACCGAAACAAAAGGCTGAGGAGGAGGACTCAAAGGAAGCCACTATTCCGTTCTTCAAGTGTTTCAAGTATCCTCAGACATGGGCTGTGTTCTTCGGCAAGTTCCTCACCGATGGCGTGTGGTGGTTCTTCCTGTTCTGGACACCGGCTTATATCGCCGACGTATTCAAATTGTCGACTTCAGAAGGCGAGGGAATGATGATGATTTTCGTCCTTTACCTAATCACGATGCTCTCTATCTATGGAGGTAAGCTCCCGACAATCTTCATAGACCGCGCAGCCCGCAAGGGTATTGATGTGAATCCGTATCAGGCCCGTATGAAGGCAATGTTCATTTTCGCATTGTTCCCCATTCTGGCGCTTCTTGCCCAGCCGTTGAGTTCGGTTTCACAATGGATGCCGATTATAATCATAGGTATAGCCGGCGCCGCCCACCAGTCATGGTCGGCCAACATCTATTCAGTGGCCGGCGATATGTTCCCGAAGTCCACGATCGCTACCATTATCGGTATCGGCGGCATGGCCGGCGGTATCGGCTCATTCTTGATCAACCTTGGATCAGGAGTGCTCTTTGACTATGCCGACCAGACCCAAATGTCGTTCTTCAGCTTCACCGGCAAGCCGGCAGGCTACTTCATCGTATTCTGCATCTGCGGTGTCGCTTATCTCGTAGGATGGTGCTTGATGAAGCTTCTTGTTCCACGCTACAAAGTGATTAAAGTGAATAAGTAAATCGAAAATAACCAACCATAAAAACAATAGAAAAAAAATGATTAAACCATTAAACAGCACAACTGTAGATGTAGTAAAGCATCCCGTTAAGGTGCTTCAGTTCGGTGAAGGCAACTTCCTTCGCGCATTTGTAGATTGGCAACTTGATATCGCTAATGAAAAAGGCGTTATTGATGCCGGTGTGGCTGTTATCGAACCTCGTTTTGCCGACAGTTTCGTAATCGACACTCTAAAAAAACAAGATAATCTCTATCACGTATATCTCGAAGGAATCGAGAACGGTAAGCCTAAAAAAGAGACCCGTCTCGTAAAAATCATTCAAGAGGCGTTTACCCCCGGTCAGGATCCCAAACGCTATGAGGAGATCATCCTTTCTCCAGAGCTTGAATTCATCATCTCCAACACTACCGAAGCCGGTATCCGCATGGAAGAGGATGATGTGCTCAGCGACGCACCCAAGAGCTATCCCGGCAAGATGACCAATCTGCTTTACAAGCGCTTCAAACACTATAACGGCGACAAAGAGAAAGGCTTGAACATCATCTGCTGCGAGCTTATTGAGGACAACGCAACAACGCTCCACAAATATGTTCTTGAACACGCAGAAAAAGCCAATCTCGGCAAAGACTTCATCGACTGGGTAGAGGAAGCTTGCACATTCAGCGATTCATTGGTTGACCGTATCGTTCCCGGCTTCCCACGCGACACCATCAATGAGATCAAGGAAGAACTTGGTTTTGACGACAATCTCGTTGTCAAAGGCGAATTGTATCACCTTTGGGCTATCGGCGGCAAGGGCTATGAAAAAGTACGCAAATTACTTCCACTTGACAAAGCCGGTCTTCACGTGATCTTCATGCCGTCGATCAAATCATTCCGCGACAAGAAAGTGCGCATCCTTAACGGTTCACACACCGGTATGGTTCCCGTAGCGCTTCAGATGGGTTGCGAAACTGTTATGGACGCATTCAACACACCCGAAATCAACAAATTCATCAACGATATGGTAGCTAAAGAAGTACTTCCCATGATTGATGAAGACCCCAAAGAACTTGAGGCTTTTGCCGCCGGTATTCTTGAGCGTTTCTATAATCCTTATATCAAGCATCTGTTGAAGTCGATCTCATTGAATTCTCTTTCAAAATGGGAGGCTCGCAACTTCGACACTGTTAAAGATAACTGGGAGAAGGCAGGCAAGATTGCTGACTATGAATGTTTCACTTTCGCAGCATTATTAGCACTCTATGGACCCAAGTCAGGCTTCGAGCCCGATGACAACAAAGACCATGTGGCATATATCCGCAATAATTGGGACGAAAATGACGTAGAAGGAATGGTTAAGAAGATTGTAAGCGAAAGCGGCATATTCGTACGTGATTTCGCCGCCATCGTACCCGGCTTCGTTCCCAAGGTAGCAGAATACCTAAAGGATATTAATACCGAGGGAATGGAAAAAGCGCTCAAAAACTTTTTAAGCAAACATTAATGAAGCGAATCCTTAAAATAAACAAAGCCGACAATGTGGCAGTGACCCTTGTCGACGGAGTGAAAGCGGGCGAAGTCTGGCCAGAAGGTGATGAAACAGTCACACTGAAGGAGGATATCGCGCGTGGGCACAAATTCGCTTTACGCAATATCGCCGAAGGGGAAGCCGTAATAAAATACGGCTACCCAATCGGTGTAGCCACCAAAGATATCGCCGCCGGAGAATGGATTCATTCACACAATCTGAAAACCGGTCTTAGCGATGATTTGGAATACACCTACGCTCCTACGGGACCGAATACCGCCAAAAGCGATGAGGAGTTGACAATCAACGCCTATCTCCGTCCCGATGGGAAAATGGGTATCCGCAATGAATTGTGGGTTGTTCCGTCAGTGGGTTGCGTCAACGGCCAAGCCAACGCCATTATCGCACGCTTGAAAGAGGAATGTGACCTATCTCACATCGACGATATCCGCGCGTTCACTCACAATTATGGATGCTCACAGCTCGGACAGGATCACGCCAATACACGCGCTGCTCTCGCCGCATTAGTGAAACATCCTAACGCCGGCGGCGTGCTCGTGCTCGGTCTCGGATGCGAAAACAATCAAGTGTCCGCACTAAAAGAGGAAATCGGCGAGTGGAATGACGACCGAGTTAAATTCTTAATCGCGCAAGAGGTTGAGGATGAAGTTGAAACCGGCGTAGCGATATGCAAAGAGCTTATCGAGAAGATGAAAAGCGACAAGCGTCAACCGCTACCCATTTCAATGCTTCGCGTAGGATTGAAGTGCGGTGGCTCTGACGGTCTTTCAGGTATTACCGCTAATCCATTGGTAGGACTATTCTCTGACTGGCTAATCGCCCATGGAGGAACTACAGTATTGACTGAGGTTCCGGAAATGTTTGGCGCAGAAACGATTCTTATGAATCGCGCTAAGGACGAGAAAGTATTTGATGAGACAGTTCACCTTATCAATGATTTCAAAGGGTATTTCCGCTCCTATGGCCAGCCTATCTATGAAAACCCGTCACCGGGAAACAAGAAAGGCGGAATCACCACCCTTGAGGAAAAATCGCTCGGTTGTGTACAGAAAGGCGGATCGATGCCGGTAGTTGATGTGTTGAACTACGCTCAACCCATCAAGCAAAACGGACTCAATCTTCTTACCGCTCCGGGCAATGACCTGGTGGCATCAACCTCATTAGCCTTGTCGGGTTGCCAGATGGTATTGTTCACCACCGGCCGCGGAACGCCATTCGGCACTTTCGTCCCCACGATGAAAATTTCCACCAACAGCCAGCTTGCCGCGCTAAAGCATACTTGGATTGATTTCAATGCCGGTACGCTTGTGGAAGATGAGACTGCCGCATCGGTTCTCGCCCGTCTTGTAGAGAAAGTGCTCGCCACCGCGAATGGCGAACAACTTCACCACGAGAAGGTAGGAGCTAAAGAGATTGCTATATTTAAAACCGGGGTCACCCTTTAATTTACATTCAGTTCAATCAGCTTGCCACCGCAGGCCGGTTGAACTGATTTTAAACTACGTGAAAAAACTATTATTATCACTTGCCGCCATTTTACCACTGTCGGTATTGGCTGACACTTACGATTTCACATCGGACAAGAATCCGATGCCGTTGTACAGCGATTCAACGGGCTATGGCTATGAGTCGATACCTATAATAAAAAAGGGTATCTCGACTCCTTTTTTCTTTTCTGTGAACGTGCCTGACGGAAACTATAAAGTGACCCTCGATCTCGGGGCAAAGAAGAGTCCGGCTAACACGACTGTACGCGCGGAAAACCGCCGTCTTATGGCAGAAAACATCACAACCCGAAAAGGGGAGACTAAAACGATCTCGTTTATCGTCAACAAACGCACTCCGCGCATTGACGACAAAAACTCAGTGCTGATAAAGCCGAGAGAGAAAAGCTATCTTAACTGGGACAATAAATTGACTCTTGAAATAACCGGAGAGGCGCCGGCTGTGCAAAATATAACCGTCGAGCCGGCCGATTCAACTGTCACCACCATATATCTATGCGGCAATTCCACTGTCGTCGACCAGGATAAAGAGCCGTGGGCAAGCTGGGGACAAATGATACCCCGCTGGTTTGATGAGAACATCTCCATTTCCAATCATGCCGAAAGCGGATTGTCGACCAATACATTTCTGAGCCAAAAGCGCCTCGATAAGATTATGACAACCCTCAAGCCGGACGACTGGGTATTTGTTGAATTTGGGCATAATGACCAAAAAGAGAAGCGACCCGGATCAGGAGCATGGTATAACTTCGCCCACAATCTGAAGATATTCATCGACAGAGTGCGTAATGCGGGCGGCAACATTGTGTTCGTCACCCCGACGCAACGCCGTAATTTCCTTGATGACAAAGTGACGATACGCGAAACACACGGCGACTATCCGGCAGCAATGGAAGCCGTGGCAAAACGAGAAGGCGTCCCGGTTATAGACCTTCACCAAATGACGCGTGAGTTCTTTGAGACTTTGGGCTACGAAAATAGCAAACGCGCCCTCGTCCACTATCCGGCAAATACATTTCCCGGGCAAACCGAAGCGCTTGAAGACAACACCCACTTCAATCCTTACGGAGCCTACGAAATATCAAAAATGGTGGTTATGGGGATGAAAGAATTAGGATTGGAGCCGGTCAAACATCTTCGTCCTGATTTCATGGATTATGACCCCACTCGCCCCGATCCATGGGATGAGTTTATTTGGATTCCGGCAGGTAAAGCTGACACAGAGAAACCGGATGGTAATTAAAAACAAATATTTAGTATATATAAATCAGATGTACATGAAAATAACAGCGCTCTTGTCAATGGCAGCCATCAGCATGATATGTTCGGCCGCGACAATCAAAGTTGAAAATCCGCTTGATTTTGAACGCGCCGGAGAACTTGCCGAGGTGCCACTTAAAAATATCCGCTCGCAGGTTAAAGGCGATTTCGTGATTCTTGGAAAGGACGGGAAGGAGATTCCCTATCAGATAACGTATGACGATCTGGTTGTTTTTCCTGTCACCATAGGCGCGAACTCCGTTGAAACATACACATTAAAAGCCGGCAAGCCGGCTGCGGTAAAGCCGGTCGTTCACGGACGCCTCTTTCCGGAACATAAGGACAATTTCAGTTGGGAAAACAATCGAGCTTGTTTCACAGCCTACGGTCCCGCTCTTCAAGATAATGGCGAACGAGGATTCGGCTATGATATGTGGACAAAGAGCGTTACCGACTCGTTGGTGCTTGAGATGCGCTATAAAGCAAGCATCGATCCCGACAAGAAAAAACGCCAATCCCTACACAAAGATTACGGTAATGGAGGAGACCCCTATATAGTAGCCAATACTCTCGGCGGAGGCACAGCCGCGCTCCTCGATTCCAAGGGAGAGATTATCTTCCCGTGGTGTTGGAATGAACAAGAGGTGCTACAGGACGGTCCGCTCCGTTTCACCGTGCGTCTCACCTATCGACCCGTCACCATCGAAGGCGAAGAGGGAGTTGTGGAGAGCCGCCTCATCACTTGCGACGCCAACTCATACTTAAACCGCACGGAAATAAGCTACAAAGGATTGACAAAACCGCATCGCATCGCCAACGGCATCGTTGTGCATCAACAGAATCCCTACGCCTATTCATTCGACACCGCAAAACAATACATCGCCTATACTGATTCAACCGACAATACTAAAAACGGCAACGGTGTGATTTATATTGGAGCCGTGGTACCTGAACCAGTAGAAACCATCTGCTATAAACCGGTTTCCGAACCGGCACGCGACGCTCTCGGCCATATCCTTACAGTAAGCGATTATATTCCCGGTAAAGAGTATGTATATTATTGGGGATCAGTATGGGAGAAAAATCCTTACGCCCCCTCCAATCCGGGAGAATGGAATTTGTATTTGTCGCAATATTCCGATTGCCTTAAACATCCTTTAAAGGTTACCGTGAAAAAATAACTAAACCAAATATATATATGGAAAAGAAACAATACATCGCCGTAGACCTTGGCGCGACAAGCGGCCGCACCATACTCGGGACGATCAACACCGACGGAAAATTCACAGCCGAAGAATTGAACCGCTTCCCCAACGGGATGATTGAAGTGAACGGTCATCTGCATTGGGACATTTTCTCACTCTACACCCACATCCTTGAAGGGCTGCATGAGGCCGGCAAGCGGGGAGCCAAACCGGAATCAATCGGTATTGACACTTGGGGCGTGGACTTCGGATGCATCGATTCAGATGGCAATATAATGGGCATCCCATACGCTTACCGCGACATATCGACCATCGGCGCCGCCAAACGATATTTTGAAGATGTTATGCCGGCTCGTGAGCTTTACGCCCACACCGGAATTCAACAGCTCGACTTCAACACTGTGTTCCAATTTAACGAGCAGCGTCATTTTTTCACGATGCAGCACGCAGAAAAAATCGCATTCATCCCTGATTTGCTCAACTATCTACTCACCGGAAAGATCGTGACGGAATACACAATAGCCTCAACGGGCGCAGTGCTTAATCCCGCCACACGAAAATTTGACAACACGGTGCTTGAATCGGTCGGCCTTACCCCTGATAAGTTCGGGCCGGTAGTAGAGCCTGGCACACCCATAGGCGTTCTTAAATCGGACATCGCCGCCAAAGTTGGCTTGCCGCAAATTCCCGTGATCGCAGTCGGCGAACACGACACCGCCTCAGCCGTAGCTGCCGTACCATCCGTAGACGAATGTTTCGCTTACCTAAGCTCCGGCACATGGTCATTGATGGGACTTGAATCGCCCTCCCCCGTAGTTAATGAGACAACAGAAAAATATAACATCACCAATGAAGGCGGTATTGAAGGGACTATCAGAGTGTTGAAAAACATCACTGGTATGTGGGTCGTTGAACAATGCCTCCAAGCATGGCGCAAAGAGGGAATAACCTATTCATATCCTGAAATGGTGGTTCTCGCAGAAGCGGCTCCTGAATTTGTCGCATTCATCGATCCTGACGACGCCATATTTGTGGCTCCCGCTAATATGCCCGACGCCATCATGGAATATTGCAGCAAGACCGGTCAATATGGGCCAAAGAACCATGGCGAGATGATTCGCATGATTTTTGAAAGTCTCGCGCTGAAATATAAGATGACACTCGACGTATTGAAGTCAATCGCAGTGAATCCGGTGCATCGTCTGCACGTAATTGGCGGAGGCTCGCGCAATAAGCTCCTCAACCAATTCACATCCAACGCTATCGGACTTCCGGTAATCGCAGGGCCCGCTGAAGCGACGGCAATCGGCAATATCATGATGCAAGCCAAAGCTACGGGGACAGTAACCTCTTTGACCGATATGCGCCACATTATTTCAGAAAGTATCGATCTTGAGAAATTCGCTCCTGCTGACAATGAAAAGTGGGAAGCAGCATATACAAAATTCTTAAATGTGATAAGCCAATAAATTCTTAACCATCTATTTAACCCAAATCATGAAAGAAGAACAAGTAAAAAAAGCGTATGAAATCGCTAAAGAACGCTATGCAGCTATCGGAGTTGACACTGATAAGGTATTGGAACAAATGCAGGATTTCCACCTCAGTATGCACTGCTGGCAGGCTGACGATGTTGCAGGATTTGAGCCTCACGAAGGTGGTCTCACCGGCGGCATTCAGGTAAACGGGAACTACCCCGGAAAGGCTCGCGACATAGAGGAATTGCGCGCCGACATCCTTTACGCCATGTCATTGATTCCAGGAAAACATCGCCTCAACCTCCACGAAATATATGGCGACTTCAAGGGTAAATATGTTGACCGCGACGAAGTAACTCCCGAACATTTCCAAAGTTGGATTGAATGGGGAAAAGCCAACGACATCAAGCTTGACTTTAACTCAACCTCATTCTCTCATCCGAAGAGCGGCGACCTCAGCCTCGCTAATCCCGATAAGGCTATCCGCGATTTCTGGATTGAACACTCAAAGCGTTGCCGCGCCATCTCACAAGCTATCGGCGAAGCTCAGCAGGATCCGTGTATCATGAATACTTGGGTTCATGACGGAAGCAAGGACATAACTGTGAACCGCTACTTGTACCGCGAACTTCTCAAAGACTCTCTTGACCAGATTTTTGAGCATAAATATGACTGGATGAAGGACTGCGTAGAATCAAAGGTGTTCGGTATCGGTCTTGAAAGCTATACCGTTGGGTCTAACGACTTCTACACTGCTTATGCGTCTAAGAACGACATGATGATTACCCTCGACACCGGTCACTTCCACCCGACAGAAAGCGTTGCCGACAAGGTTTCAGCAATGTTGTTGTTTGTTCCGGAATTGATGCTTCACGTGAGCCGTCCGATACGTTGGGACTCAGACCATGTAACCATCATGGATGACCCGACTTTGGATCTCTTCAGCGAAATCGTGCGCGCCGGCGCTCTTAACCGTGTACATTACGGTCTTGACTACTTCGACGGCACACTTAACCGCATCGGCGCTTACGTTATCGGCAGCCGCGCGGCGCAGAAGTGTATGCTTCGCGCTCTTCTTGAGCCTATCGCAACCCTTCGCAAGTATGAACTTGACGATAAGAAATTCCAGCGTCTCGCTCTCCTTGAAGAGTGCAAGAACTTGCCTTGGAATGCAGTGTACGATATGTTCTGCTTGAAGAACAATGTTCCAGTAGGCGAAACCTACATTCAAGCAGTTGAAAAATACGAAGCTGACGTTACCTCCAAGAGATAATGGAAATCGTATTAGGACTTCTCATAATAGCCATCGGAAGCTTCTGCCAGTCCAGCAGCTACGTTCCTATCAAAAAGGTGCGTGACTGGAGCTGGGAGAGCTTCTGGCTCGTTCAGGGCGTTTTCGCATGGCTCGTGTTCCCGTTCCTCGGAGCATTGCTCGCAGTGCCGTCAGGCCACAGTTTATGTGAACTCTTCACATCCGACAATTCATTCCGTATATGGATGACGATCCTTTTTGGCGCATTGTGGGGCGTAGGGGGCTTGACATTCGGCCTATCCATGCGCTATCTCGGCGTGGCTCTCGGACAGAGCATCTCGCTCGGCACTTGCGCCGGCCTCGGCACAATTCTGGGACCGGTTATGCTCAATATTTTCTTTCCGGAAGGTCACTATCTGGCACAGCTTACCGCAGCAGTTATCATTGGCGTTGTCGTGACCCTCATAGGTATCTGCATCATCGGTGTCGCCGGAGGAATGAAGTCAAAGAGCATGAGTGAAGAGGAAAAGAAGGAAGCAGTAAAAGATTTCAACTTCCCCAAAGGTATCGCCATCGCGCTGCTTGCCGGCGTTATGAGCGGATGCTTCAATGTGGGATTGGAATTTGGCAGCACTATCACCTTTGCGGATTCGGCAGAAATATACCGGACACTCCCGGCCACATTTCTGGTCACTTTGGGAGGTTTCGTGACAAACGCCGCATATTGCCTTTACCAGAACAGCCGCAACCGCACCTTCGGGGACTATGGCAAAGTTTCGCTTTACGCCAACAACATCCTGTTCTGCTGCCTTGCGGGCGCATTGTGGTATAGCCAGTTCTTCGGATTGTCGCTTGGCAAGGGTTATCTTGCCGGTTCACCGACGCTACTCACGTTCAGTTGGTGTATCTTGATGGCTCTTAACGTCACCTTCTCGAATGTGTGGGGCATCATTCTCAACGAATGGAAAGGGACAACATCGGCCACACGCACAGTGCTACTTATCGGTATCGTAGTGCTTATCGTATCGACCTTCCTTCCTCAGATTCTTTAATTATTAACCAATAAATTATCATCATAGAATAATGGCTTCTATTTTAGAAAATCGTCCTCTCCTCGCCAAGCAAGTGAATGACGTGGCTGAAGTCGCAGGCTATCTCTGGCAAAAGGGATGGGCAGAGCGCAATGGAGGCAATATCACAGTCAACGTAACTGAATATGTTGACGACGCCATACGCATAATGCCTGCTATCGGCCCAGTAACTCCGATAGGCATGACGCTCCCGAATCTCAAGGGTTGCTATTTCTATTGCAAGGGGACTAACCGCCGTATGCGCGATCTCGCCCGTTGGCCGATGGAGAATGGCTCTGTTATCCGCATCACTGATGATTGCGCCCATTATGAAATTATCGCCGACAATCTCGTAAAGCCTACCTCTGAGCTTCCCTCCCACCTTGCAGTTCACAACTATCTTATCGGGAAAGGCTCCAATTATAAGGCATCAGTTCACACTCATCCCATTGAGCTTGTGGCAATGAGCCATAATCCGGAGTTCCTTAAGAAAGATGTGCTGAGCAACATCCTTTGGAGCATGATTCCAGAAACGAAAGCATTCTGCCCTCGCGGTCTTGGCATCGTGCCCTATATGCTACCGTCGTCCAACGAACTCGCCGAAGCAACAATCAAGGCTATCGACGATGACTACGACGTGGTGATGTGGGAAAAGCATGGAGTATTCTCTGTTGCTGAGAATGTGCTCGAAGCATTCGACATGATTGATGTGCTCACTAAGAGCGCTGACATCTATATGGACGCTTGCACTATGGGATTCAAGCCCACCGGTATGAGCGACGCACAGATGTCGGAAATGACTAAAGCGTTCAATCTGCCGAAATAATCGCAGCAGCACGAATTTAAACTCATAGCGGACGCACCCTCATATTGTGACGAGGCACAAACGCTTATACGTAAACAAGAGACAGGAGATAATTGATCGGCTAAAATTCGCCGAATTAATAATGTCTTCTGTTTCTTGTTTTTCTTTTGAAGTTACCGCAGTGGGCAAAGGGATTGAGATCGGAAGGGGTCAGCGGACAGGGGCGGTTGGTAGCTCCCCCCTTCAGGTATCCTCCGTCAGCTGTAAAATTATTAACTTTGCAGCATGAAT
>CAZELD010000061.1:0-13495 GCA_964512855.1 uncultured Muribaculum sp. | reverse complement strand
CAATCCCTTTTCATTCCCTTTGGCGAAAGCCGTTCATGTCTGTTTCATATAAATTATTCCATCCCGACCCCTCACATACGGAAGGTGGGCTTTTTTTATCCTTTCCTCGACATCTTTCTTGCGCAATCGAATGGAATTGACTAATTTTATCTTAAAAATTAACTGTCATGTTTAACAACACTCATAATGAAATACCGGTGCTTTTGCTCACCGGTTATCTGGGCAGTGGAAAGACAACGCTACTCAACCGCATATTATCCAACGAGCGAGGCATCCGCTTCGCCGTCATAGTCAACGACATAGGCGAGGTGAATATCGACGCTTCCCTGATTCAAAAGGGAGGAATAGTAGGTAATGACGATTCGGGCGACCTCGTCGCATTGCAGAACGGCTGCATCTGTTGCACGTTGAAAATGGATCTCGTGAATCAACTCACCGATATCGCCGCTACCGGAAAATTTGATTATATCGTGATTGAAGCCAGCGGAATCTGCGAACCGGAGCCTATAGCCCAAACGATATGCTCTATTCCCGCAATGGCTCCTAAATTCACACGAGGCACAACGCCAAAGCTCGACTGTATCGCGACCGTGGTTGACGCATTGCGCATGAAGAGCGAATTTGGGTGCGGGGAGAGTCTTCAATCGAATAAAATCGAGGAAGAGGATATCGAAAACCTTATTATCCAACAGATTGAATTTTGCAATGTAATAATTTTGAATAAAATATCGGAAGTCACGCAGGAGGAGGCGGGAAAAATAAAAGCGGTGATTCGCGCTTTGCAGCCAAAAGCAAAAATAATCGAGTGTGACTATGCCGATTTTAACTTTGAAGAGATACTTGGCACAGGAATGTTTGATTTCGAGGATGTCGCCACATCAGCCACATGGATCAGGGAACTCGAAGGACGCCACGACCATGATGAAGAAGATGAGGAGGAGGAAGAAGAACACCACCATCATCACCACCATGATGATGACGAGCATGAGCACGAACATGAACACCATCATCATCACCATCACCATGGCGAAGGGGAAAGCGAAGAGTATGGAATTCAGACGATGGTTTATTGCCGCCGTCCGGGATTTAATCTCAACAAACTTGATAGATTTATAGCGGCACAATGGCCCGCAAATATCATCCGCGCCAAAGGGATACTTTATTTTTCAAACAATCCCGATATGTGCTTCCTGTTTGAACAGGCCGGAATTCAGAAAAAACTTACCGAAGTGGGTCTATGGTATGCCGCCGCTCCTCCTGAAGAACTTGAGCAAATGATGGAGCGCGACGCCACTCTGCGGCGCGATTGGGACAAAGAGTATGGCGACCGCATGATCAAGTTGGTGTTCATCGGGCAAAATCTTGACCGCAAATCGTTGACCGACGCTCTCGACGCGTGCCTCGCCAAATAAAGCGAGGCCGGCGCCTATTGCCCTCTCATTCTGCGATTATAAGTGATATTGCGAAATCAAGGATGGTGTCATGCCCGTCAAGAGCCTGCTGCGGATCCATATCTACGGCGCACCCCTCTGACGGCTCTACACCATTTTCAGTCGACGCTCCCTCCGGATCGAGCATAGAACACGCTGAAAATCTTACGCCCCAGCCATTAGGAAGCTCCGAATTATAAGGCATTCCGCTGCCGCCTCCGGTTGTGGAGCCAACTATTTTCACTCCGGGAATCGATTTCATTATCGAAACGAAATTATTGGCCGCGCTGAATGTGCCACGCGATGTCAGCACAACGACAGGCTTACCCCACATTATGCGTCCGCTTTCAGCCGGATCGTAATAATAAGCATACGGTTCCGAGAACGCATCATGGCCCGGACCGGTCTTATGCGATATATATCCGGCAAGCATACGCTCAGTTATAAAACGCCTCACCAGCGTTTCCACATTGGAGAGCAGACCGCCGCCATTGTCACGAACATCGATAATCAGCCCGGCGCACACATTGAAATAAGCAAGTATGTGGTCGAGATTTCCCTCACCTATTGAGTTGGCGAAACTTCCATAACGCATATACCCTATATTTTCGGGAAGAATGGCATAATCTATTCCCCCTACTGTACGGTAATTGAAATTCAGATAACACTCTTCAATCAGACGAGCGCTATAATTTTCCGGATAATCGCTCCACCACTTACGGTAATATGACGTATTGAAAGAGGCGATAAGATTGGTGTGCCCGTCACGAAGCTCATTAAGCATATCGGCACACACATCAAAAAGCTCCTGATAAGTCATATTATTACTGATTTTGGAGACATAGCGGTCATGGACATCATTCCAGTCTACCCCTTTTTCTTTAAAGAAGCAATAGTGCTGGTCAAGGATATTCCACAAGGCTTCAAAATTACCTTTTGGATTATTATCCCACGATTCAATGGAATGGCATCCTGCCACAAGCATTAGTGAAATAAATATTATGATATGTCGGATTACAGTCATTTTGCTCACACTATTAAGCTCAATATAAGGCAGATATCACACGCGCTTGGCGAGACAATCCTTTATAGGGGTTGTAGCTGAGCCATTCCCCCGACACGCCGACAACGACCGAATTCACTATAGTCCTCGTCGTGATATGGTTCACTTTCGTAGAAAGAATCTCCCCATGGTAGCCGATACGCAAACACGTGGCTCCGAAATGGATGTCGGCGGTAAGCAGATTGTCAAGGCTGAAATAATTTCCCCACCATGCTCCATGGGCAAGGCCTTTGTCGTTACCTAAATAAATTTCATAAAAAAGTTCTCCGTAGTCGGGTGAGAAGAATACACCCGTAACAGGAAGCGTGGGTTGATAACGCAGTGTTACCGGCACACCCCATGCAGTCACGTTCCATGCCGCATAAGCAGTGGCATTGACCGTCCATGACGCTTCCACCGCCACAGGGTTGTTTCCGTTTCGCGGAGCATAAAGCGCTCCTAAGTTAAGCGACGTGCTACCTCCCGCACCTATGGTCAAATTATAAGGAAGCCTCCAACGATAAGCGATTCCCCACGAAAAATCGCCTTTCAATCTCCAGATCTCAGCATTCTTAACCGGATTTTCCGTATGTCCGCCTTTTATGGACGCGGTAAGCCTCATAACAAGCCGATCGGGATTACGCCTCATCGCTTGCATACGCTCATAATTCAGTCCCACATTGAGTCCCGAATATTTCAATGGCGTAAGATAAGTGTTTACTATCGACAAGCCGCCAACCTCCATGGTATATGCGGAAGTAACGGGCCGCAACGGCATCTCCTCTTGCGCGGATAAAGGGATAAAGGCCGTAAGCGCCGCCGCGATAAGTATTATTATATTCTTCATTGGAACGCTTTAAAATATTCGTTGCTGTCCATTGATCTCATCGCGCACTTCATCATCGGACCGTTCCGGCTCAATATCGTCACCGTCGGTCTCGGCCACATCACTTTCAGGAATCTCCTCCTCTAATTCTTCCCGGGGAACCGGTTTGGGGTCAATCTCCTTAACGCTATCCATGACAAAGGTCGTCAAGCGCTTACCTTTCGCCTTAAAGCTCTTGACGCCGATGAACTCTTCGACATCGACCAACATACTTCCGCGGAATGCGTCAGCGCCGCCAAATGTCACTTCAAGCCGACATCCGGGAGTATCGCTTAACAGTATCAGTTCCGATTTATCGTTTTCGCCAATAAACCGGTTTTTTTTAGATGTAGGTTCAAATGTAAATCGTTTCAAGTAAGGATATCCCTGGTCGGCATCATTAAGCACAGCAGTCCACACGTGTCCTGGTCGGAATTTTTCGATTCTCAGTATATTATCCTCATAGTGGTTGCCAGCGTCGAAGCTTGACATATAATATTCTCCCGATTTCAGAATCACAAGAATTTGATCCTGCCCGTGGAACTCGCCGAGATATTCACCTCGTTTATCATAGTTGAGCCTGAGCACATCGGGATCGAACCACACTTCACGGCCGCCCAATGTTGAAGCGCCACGCTCCTTCAACGAGAAACGATGCACTTCATTCTTAGTCACTATGTTTCCTTGCGCGCCCTTACCCTTGATGGCAAGCTCGGAGAAATCCACATCAAACTGCATTGTTTTCAGCCGCAGTTTCGGTTTAAGCGTAACCTTCACCACCTCGGCCTCACCATTTGAATTGGCCGAGAACCATGCAACCTTCGATCCTGGCAATCCCTGAGTGAGGTCATACTCTTTGTCGCGCGTAACGCCTGTCACGGCAAACCGCTTCATGAAATATATGCCACCCTTGCCATTTTGATATATTACATTATATATCGTGCGTGTGTCATTACGCTTGAACAAGTTGATGTATAGCACATTTTTGCCTACAAACATCTTGTCTTGCACTTTGACCACCTTATATTTTCCATCTTTGTAGAATATGATTATGTCGTCAAGGTCGGAACAATTGCATACAAATTCATCCTTTTTAAGCGAAGTGCCTATAAATCCCTCTTCACGGTTTATATAAAGACGTTCATTGGCCTCCGCCACCTTAGCGGCCTCGATATTATCAAAGCTGCGCAGCACGGTTCTGCGTGGATAGGAGGCGCCATATTTCTCCTTGAGGCCTTTATACCATTCAATCGTGAAAAGCGTCAAATGAGCAAGATGATCGTCGATCTTGGCTATGCGATCCTTATAATTGGCGATAATGCGGTCAGCCTCCTCGCTGTTGAATTTCAAGATGCGCTTCATCTTTATCTCCATCAGCTTCATGAGGTCGTCATCGGTCACTTCGCGCCATAGATCCTTCTTAAAGGGTTCGAGTCTACGGTCGACGTGGCGTATAACCTCCTCCATTGATTCGCCCTGCTCAAATTCTTTATCCTTGTAAATACGTTCTTCAATGAATATCCGTTCAAGCGAAGCGAAGTGCAGCGATTCCTCGATTTCGGCGCGTTGTATTTCAAGTTCACGTCTCAGCAGCTCTTTGGTGTTATCAACACTATGGCGCAACACGTCGCTAACGCCTAAAAATTGTGGTTTATTATCGGATATGACGCAACAATTGGGCGAAACGCTCAGTTCGCAATCAGTGAATGCGTAAAGCGCGTCAATAGCCTTATCGGAAGAGGTGCCCGGGAGCAAATGCACTAAAATCAACGCTGTCGAAGATGTCATATCCTCGACCTTTCTGACCTTTATTTTTCCCTTCTCGGCGGCTTTCTGTATTGAATCGCTGAGTGAGCCGGTATTCTTTCCAAAAGGGATTTCAGTGATGGCAAGGGTCTTGTTGTCGACCTTCTCAATCTTGGCTCTTATTTTCACTGATCCCCCTCGCTCGCCGTCATTATATTTCGTGATGTCGAGGAATCCTCCTGTGGGGAAGTCGGGATATAACTCAAACGGCTCTTCCTTGAGATAAGAAATGGCCGCATCAATTATTTCGTTGAAGTTATGCGGCAAAATTTTCGACGAAAGCCCCACAGCGATTCCTTCAACGCCTTGAACGAGCAAAAGAGGGAATTTTACAGGCAGAGTTACCGGTTCCTGCTTCCTACCGTCGTAGGACATAGTCCACTCCGTAATTTTAGAGTTATACAGCACTTCAAGAGCGAACGGCGACAATCGAGCTTCTATATAACGGCCTGCGGCCGCCGAGGCTCCGGTAAGTATATTTCCCCAGTTCCCCTGGGTTTCCACCAACAACTCTTTCTGTCCCAACTGCACTAACGCGTCATTAATCGACGCGTCACCATGGGGATGATACTGCATAGTATTGCCGACGATATTAGCGACCTTATTGAATCGACCATCGTCAAGCGTTTTCATTGAGTGCAAGATGCGGCGCTGAACCGGCTTCAGACCATCGCTTATGTGAGGCACGGCGCGTTCAAGAATTACGTATGACGCATAGTCGAGAAACCAATTGCGGTACATTCCGCGCAACTGATGGCGGACTAAGCTGTCAGACGCGTCAAGCGGCGCGGTTACGCCGGAATGCGCTTCGTTTCCGGAAGCCGCGTCATTATCGGAATGAGGGTTCACCTCTTCCTCTTCGGGAGTGATAATATCGTCGCTCATTGCAAGAGAGTTGTGGAGTTAAAGGGCGCAAAATACGCACATTTACAAAGATAGTATTTTTTCCTCAAACCTCCAACCCTCTAAAATTTTCAAGATTATTTCAACAACGACTCAAGGTATATTTCAATATTTGTATATTGGCTCCCCGAGGCGACACGCGACGCATCGCTTGGATCATTTGGATCAAGGCCGTTTGCCCGCTCCCACTCATCAGGAATCCCATCGCCGTCAGTATCAACGCGCGCATTTCCTTCCGCAAGTACAGGCCAACAGCCCACATCCCCCGGAGTGTCGATGATACCGTCATGCCCATTTTCTCCGACTCCTGCGGCGACTTGACGAAGCACCTCCTTATCATAAGAATCACGGGCGAAACTGCATCCTACATCGGCAAGTATTCTTTGATATGCGACCTCAGGAGCATCTTCCGCTATAGGTTCAAACGGAAACGGCTCGCTGACGAGACATGAAGGCGCGGCCTCTCCGGTCAACGGAACTGCGTCAGGAGAAATCCCGGAATCAGGCTCCGCGCTTCTACGGTGACGTATGTAAGGCTTTCCCGGTGAATCCATAACCCCTTTATGATTATCAGCGGTAACCTCCACATTTCCTTCCATCACATTTCCCGCTATATAGTAGCGGCCTGTTCCATCTTCGGCCACATCAAAAATTCGTTGATGTTGAGACGCCGGACCCGGTTTATAGTAATTTCCCACCATGTTTATCTCTCCGTGGTGGCCGCCTCCATAACCGCTTTTAAAGCCCCAATTATATATGGCGTTATTGCGGAAATCGACCCACTTTGTGCCATCGACGGATGAAAAGCGGGGATTGCGGCTGGCATGGTTGGCAAGCAGATTGTGGTGGAACGTGGCCTTATAACCGCCCCATATACCGCCAAAACCATGGCTCCCCTTAGTGTGCACCGACGCATTTAGGCTGTGCGACACAAGACACCATTGCACAGTCAGATTTTCGGTCTTGTATATCGAAAGGCACTCATCGATGCTCCAACTGACCGAACAATGGTCTATGATGACATTACGCTGACCATAGCGTCCACCACCCATTCCGTCACTGTCAAGATTATGTCTGTCGCCCGGACGCACACGCAGATACCGCACAATAACCTCGCTGCCGTTAACTATCAACGGGTAGTCTTTCAAGCATATTCCGTCGCCGGGAGCCGACTGTCCGGCAATAGTGATACTGTCATTGTTAATCCGCAACGGCGACTGCAATTCGATCGTTCCATCCACATCGAACACTACGACGCGCGCGCCTTTGGCTTCCACTGCATCACGAAGCGAACCAGGACCGTTGTCATTAAGATTCGTCACTTTAATAATCCGCCCGCCACGTCCACCAACGGTATATTTGCCATATCCTTCAGCACCGGGAAACGCCACAAGATTTCCGGCTGACGACATAAACGCAACCGCCATTGAAATTGTGGACATCAATAATTTAGTCTTCATTGTTTCGCAAAAAATTTTTCCATCCTATAAGAGCAAAAGTACATAAAAATCCCTTTATTGGACAGGGTTCCACCAATAGTGTTCCAAATTTCCGTGTTATACTGCATAAAACAGAAGGAACGAGAGAAATACAAAGTCCCACGTTCCTTCTTCTTATGTACTATTTCAAATACCTACATTATTCATTAATTGTAGCCTGGATGCTGCTGATCAGCAAGTCCGGGATTCACATCGATGATGGTTGTCTGATTGAACGGCATCAACTCAGTCTTATTTTTGGTAAGGCCATAGAAAATACCTGTCGAGCCGGTAATCCACGCATTGTTAGATGCAAAACCGGCCACATCTTCAGCCGAAAGATTGCCTTTCTGAGTAGAGGTGTTGATACTCCACATATTAAGAAGGGTATATTCGACCTCTTCAACATCGGTTGCTCCGGCAGGTACAAGCGACTGGTTCAAATATACTTGACCGCCGGCCTCATACAATTTGCAAGTCACCTCACCCTTAGCTGCGTCATTAAGCACATGGAGAATATCCTTATCCGCATCCGACAAGCCAATTACGTCAAGGTCAGCTTCGGTAACTTCAAAATGGTCAAGCGCGATTGTTGGATCTTCCAGTTTTGGAGTGGAAGTGATCTTAAATGCCCAATACGGAGCGACATTTGCATACTTGCCTTCATGCTTAGCGAGCTGAAGGAGTTTGGCTTTTTCCGCCATCAACATCTCATATTGAGTGCCCCAACGAGTGAGGTCGGTGCGGCGAAGGCCTTCTCCATTAAGTTCGAGTTTACGTTCTTGAATAATGAAATCACGGAATTCTTGATAACCTGTCGGGATAGTTCCAACTTTGGATTCGTCATTGCGGAAGGCGCGCAATCTCACCTGCTTCACAGCGTTTACAGCATCAGTATTGGCGCCATTGTTCAATTCGTTAAGCGCTTCAGCATACATGAGAAGCACATCAGCGTAGCGTAGCATCGGCCAGTTGATGTCACGCCTCGAGTCCGACGATCCGCGGTCATCTTTCCAATTTATGCGGTATTTACCAAATCCCATGCCTGCATAAGTGTTCATACGATATGAATCAGAAGACCCGAGCACCAACGCATAGTTGCAGATTGAAACATCCCGGCGTTGGTCTCCATCCTCGTATTCAAAATAGAATGTAGGCATCGCCATCATCTGAGATCCGCATTTACCAAGGGTATTGCTGGTTCCGGTGCCGGGTATACCGTTAGTATAGCCGGTGCGGCAATCTATTGAATTAGCTCCATACCACCCATATTCAAACATGGTTTCGTTATTAAACTGCTTAAGAGCGAGATCACGGAAAAGTTGGTCATAATTAGCAACCAAAGCATTTTCACCATGATCGATAACAGCCTTACAAGCGTCGGCGGCAATCTGATACAACTCGCGCACACGAGCTTGATCGTCACGCTGCGCGATTCGCACCGTTGAATTGCTGTAGGGCACCGTTGACAGATCCCAACGTAGAGAATGACCGGCCGCATAAAGAGCTACACGCGCGAGGATACCGTAAGCGGCATTTTTTGTGAAGCGCTCAGGAGTGCTCAAGTAGCTTTCACTACGCCAAGGGAGAAGCTCAATAGCCTGCTGAAGATCCTTTATACAATGATCATAAATTGTGTCACGGCTAACACGCGAGGATTCAAATGTGGTCAACTCGGAAGTAGGCCGCTCGTTAAAGGGGACATCACCATAGAATCTCACCAAATTCCAATACGCATAAGCGCGCACTGCGAGCGCTTCACCCATCAATCCGTCAAGATGAATCTTGTCATCGTCCGAAGATGCCGGCACGTCACCTAAATTCTTGATGCAGACGTTGGCATACTCAATAGAGGTATACATCTGCGTATAGGTGTTGCTCACTATACCGGTGAGATTGGTATAATTATAGTTGGAAACGTCATACTTAGAGTTGGACTCCTTTGACGCTATTTCGTCAGTGCCTTCCAACAATTGGTACCCAAGTTCCTGGCTATGGAGCGAATAATAAGCTCCGGCAACTGTCATGTCGGCACGGCTGAGAGTAGTAAACACCGATTCACTGTCAGCCTTTGATTCCGACGGCATTTCGAGCCAATCCTCACAAGCAGTCAATCCTGTGAGAAGCGCTCCGGCCGCAAGTATATTAAATATTTTTTTCATGATTGTGATCTATATTAGAATGTTAGATTAAGACCCACTACCCAACTCTTTGCGCGAGGATAGGTCGACCAGTCGACACCGGGAGTAAGCGCGCTTCCAGATACCGCCACTTCAGGTTCATAACCGGAGTAATCGGTGAACGTGTGAATATTGTTGGCGGTAGCATATACGCGCAACTTGCTGATATGCGCTTTTTGGGTCAACTTAGAGGGAAGAGTGTAACCAAGAGTGATGTTGTTTATGCGCAGGAATGAAGCGTCTTCAACAAAATAACTGCTTCTATCGGTCATTGCGGTCTTATTATTTTCCGAAATGTTCCACATTATATCGCCGCTGTATTGATTTGGGTTAAGTTCAGCCAAACGGGCAAGGTTAGTACATTCTTTACCTGTGGCAGGATCAATAAGCACGAAACGATTAGACATCTTCTTCAAATTGTTCTGATTAGGAAGATACGGGCCGAGGAAGCGCTGGGTACTTACGTTGAACACTTTGTTACCATAGCTGAAATTCAAGAATACCGACAGGTCAAATCCTTTATACATAAAGGTGTTGGTCCATCCTCCGGTGAATTTCGGCGCGGCGTTCCCGATGACGGTACGGTCATTTGTACTCCATACAGGATTTCCGTCATCATCAGTTTCACCGGCAATAGGCTTATATTTAGCATCGCCCGGTTTTACGGCGCTACGAGCGAAACCTTTCAACGAAGGAACTCCGTCTTTAAGCATATACGTACCATCAGCAAGCTGCTCAAAGTCATCGGTAGTGTAGATACCATCATATATAAGTCCATAGAACTGTCCGAGCGGTTTGCCTTTCTCGATAAGGAATGTCACTTGGGCTCCGTTGCCTCCGGAATATTCTTGAGTAAAGGATTCTTCACCCTCTCCGCCATATATTGAGAGCACCTTTGAACGATTGAAAGAGATGTTGAAATCAGTAGTCCATGTGAAATCACGAGTGACAACAGGCACAGCGTTCAAGACAATTTCAAGACCGCGGTTACGGATTGAGCCAATATTCTGATACTGGTCAGAGTATCCGGTAGAGGACGGAATCTTATTCTTTATGAGAAGGTTTTCCGATTCATTATTATACCAGTCGACCTGGAGGTTCAAGCGGCTATTGAGCCAAGACATATCAAGACCAATGTTGACAGTCTTTGTTTTTTCCCACACAAGAGCGGCATTTCCGAGAGTGGATCCCGGAACGAATGTGATGTAGTCAGAAGCTCCGTTGCCATAATGGCCTGAACCGTAGCTGGTAGTGTACATATTGCTGTCGATCTTATTGTTGCCGGCGACACCATATCCGGCACGCAGCTTCAAGTTGTCAAGATATCCGCGGGTGCGTTCCATAAACGCCTCTTCCGAAATACGCCATGCCGCAGAAACTGACGGGAAGCTGTCCCATTTGTTTCCTTTAGCGAACTTCGACGAACCGTCGCCACGCACCGTGGCATTGATAAGATAGCGATTGTCGTATCCATAAGACACACGTCCAAACACTGACACCAATCCCACTTTATCCTTTCCGGAAGTCCAGGTGTAGGGAGTAGCCATGCTCACATCATTCAGGCCAAAGTTTCCATCAGGGAATCCGCGATATTCATTGTTGAGGCTCATAGATTCCCAATAAGAGGTTTCTTGACCGACCAACACCGTGAAATTATGCTTCTTATTGATATCAAAATTATAGTTAAGCGTGTTGGTTATCTGCCAATTAAAGTTTTCAGAATTGTTACGATAACCATATCCGTAGGGGCTATTATTGGCTTGCGCTTGTTTTGTGGAACCGTTATCCCAATAGTCTTGACGGATTTGACGCCACATATAGCTGCCGGCTGTACGGAATGTCAGACCTTTGATAATGTCTATTTCAAGCCCGGCATTTACAGTAGCAAGGCGAGTATATTTCTCATTATCTATAGCCGCATTATTGAGAAGCGGGTTGTTGGAGTCATAGTTGGCGCTACCGCCTGGAAGAGCCATATAATCATCAGCCAGATCCTTGTGTATCATCTCTTCGTTGGTCCATAGGATACCACCGGTGATAGGCTGAAGAATTGTTTGCTTCAAAGTTCCGTCAAGAGAGCCGCCGCCTTCAACTTTGGTTGACTGCAAGCTGGCAGCGAAATCAAAGCGCACGTTGCTGAAAAGTTGATGGCGTATTTTAGCGCGCACGCTATTCTTCTCATAGTTGTGTTTTTTCATTATACCCTCTTCACCGGTATAGTTGTAGCTCACCATGAAGTTGGTCTTATCAGTACCTCCTGTTATGCTCACATTGTGGTTCTGAGTGATACCGGTACGGCCAAACACCTCATCTTGCCAGTCGATGCCGGCACGTCCGGCGTAGTCACGCTCGATGTTGGCGTATGCGTTTTCATAGAATCCGGCAGCGTTTATATCACCGCCAAACACAGTGGTGAAAGCATTAAGCTGTCCGCGAAGCTGCTGATACTCGTATTGGTATTTAACATACTCTTCGGTATTGAGAAGATCGAGCTTTTTGCCGAGGCGAGTAAAACTTACATATCCGTTATAGCTGATTTCGCTCTTGCCTGATTTGCCTGATTTGGTTGTAATAAGAATCACACCATTGGCGCCTGCCGAACCGTAGATAGCAGTCGCCGAAGCGTCCTTCATCACGTCGATAGTCTCGATATCATTAATATCAACATTTTGAAGACCGTTTTCCATCTGGAAGCCGTCGACGATGTAAAGAGGCTCAGAGCTTTGGGTGATTGATGTACCGCCACGCACGATAATGTTGATGTCGGCACCCGGAGCGCCGCTCTGCGTAACGACGTTCACACCTGCAGCCTTACCGGTAAGAGCCTGAGCCGCAGTAGTCACAGGGATGTTGACAAGATCTTTCCCTCCGACTGATGAAGTCGCTGCGGTAAGGTCTTTACGGCGCACGGTAGCATAACCGATAGCCACCACTTCGTCGAGCATCGAAGCTTCAGGTTTGAGAGTCACATTAATTACCGATTGTCCCTTGACGGCTATTTCCTGCGGGGTGCATCCTACATAGCTGTACCGCAATTTACCGTTTGCCGGAACATTTTTTAAGGAATAATTACCTTCAATGTCGGTAGCGGTTCCAATCGCAGAGCCTACCACCATCACACTGGCGCCGATCACGGGTTCTCCATCAGGGTCAGTGACTGTTCCGCTAACATTCTGCGTTTGGGCCCCGGCAGCAAACGCTGTCATCACCATCAACGCAATCGCAAACAGCCGAGACGTGAAGTTACGCCGGTTGATTGACATAATACACTGTTTGACTTTCATAATTGATTTAATTGGTTAACATATTTTTATTGCACACATTTTTCCCTGCCAACTATCGTGAAACATCAATTGCCGCACAAATAGAGCTTTCATGGGTTATACATCTTTTACAAAAGTAAACAAAACATCACAAATCCCCCCCCCGTTTGTTAAACATTGTTAATACGATTTATTTCAGTATGAGCGCGATTGTTGCTTCGGGAGATGGACACGCCCATGAGCGCGCGACATTATCAATAATATCTATCTTTATATAATACGTATAGGTAGGTTCTATAAAATGGTTTGTCAGTGCGCGTGCAGAACCCAACGGCATCATTGCGCTGATTCGTGAGAGCATCACGAATGCAAAGGCAGCAATTGTATGTGACTAATACAAACTTTCAATCCGTTATTTTACATCTTTTTGTGTTCTTTTTTAGGGGAGTGGGGTAACTGTTTGTAAATTAGCGCATACTACTTGCGACTTTTCAATTGGACACAGTAATCCACTGTGGGTGGTAACGG
>CAZELD010000060.1:0-13736 GCA_964512855.1 uncultured Muribaculum sp. | reverse complement strand
TATCAGACCAAGTTGTGTTATCCGCATTTACAGCCTTAAGGTTGGCTACGGTTTCTTCGCTCCATTTGGTAAATTTCCAAGTTCTGTTTGCGGCATTGATCTGAGTCATACCGGCCACAGCGAGCACTGCTAATAAAGAGTAAATTTTCTTCATTAAAATGGTTGTTTAAAGTTAAAAAATATGGTTAAAAAATTGGTGTCAGTTTTAAGGAATCATTGTTGATTCAAGGTGTTAACTAATTTGTTGTAAATTTCCACAAATATAGCAATATTATTTTAAATGGTAAAAATTTCATACGAAAAATTATTTAACCGGCCATTTTTAACTAATCCGGATTGCGGCACATTCCGGTTATATGGGCGCCCGCAGGGTAGAATAAGTAGTTGTCAGGCCTTTCCGGTGATGATGGCGCGGATGTCGTTGAGCTTGTTGAGGGCGGCCATCGGAGTCAAATTGTTTATGTCGATATTGATTATTTCGTCACGGATCTGAGTGAGAACCGGGTCGTCGAGTTGGAAAAATGACAACTGCACTCCTGAGCGCTCTTCAGCGACTTTCCCGAGATCTTTGTTCATTGATTCCTGACGGTTGGCGGTTTCGAGATGGGTCAGAACCTCATTGGCGCGTTTCACTATCGATTGCGGCATTCCGGCGAGTTTCGCAACGTGTATTCCAAAACTGTGTTCGCTTCCTCCGGGAGCAAGCTTGCGCAGAAACACCACTTTGCCATTTATCTCTTTTACCGATACATTGAAATTTTTCACTCTCGGAAAGCTTGCCTCCATGTCGTTAAGCTCATGATAGTGGGTGGCGAATAATGTCTTTGGGCGCATGGCGCCATGCTCGTGGATATGCTCCACGATCGCCCATGCGATAGATATTCCATCGTATGTGGAGGTTCCGCGCCCGAGTTCGTCAAACAGGATCAGGCTCCGTTCACTCATATTGTTGAGTATGGCGGCCGCTTCGTTCATTTCCACCATGAACGTCGATTCGCCGAGAGAAATATTGTCGCTCGCTCCCACGCGTGTGAAAATTTTGTCAACAATCCCGATGGTGGCTGAATCGGCTGCGACGAAACACCCTATCTGGGCGAGCAGCACATTGAGCGCCGTTTGCCGCAGCAATGCCGATTTTCCCGACATATTGGGACCTGTAATCATCATTATCTGTGTGGAATTGTTGCCAAGCTTGACGCTGTTGGATATGTATGGTTCGCCCGGAGGCAATTGCTTTTCTATGACCGGGTGTCGGCCTTCGGTGATGATTATGTCGAGAGAATCGTTTACAATCGGACGGTTGTAGTGGTTCTCCATCGACGCGCGTGTGAACGCCGACAGCACGTCAAGCCGAGCCGACAATGACGCGTCGAGCTGTATGGCCGGGATATATTCCGACACGCACGCCACCAGCTCGGCGTAGAGACGGAACTCTATCGATGCGATTTTCTCTTCGGCGCCGAGTATGGTCTCCTCATAATCTTTCAACTCCTGTGTGATATAGCGCTCGGCGTTCACGAGGGTCTGTTTCCTTATCCATTCCGAGGGGACTTTCGACTTATGGGTGTTGGTGACTTCAATATAGTAGCCAAACACATTGTTGTAGCCTATTTTTAGGCTCGGAATTCCGGTGGCGGCGCTCTCGCGCTCTTGAATATTGCGGAGGTAATCTTTGCCGTTGCTCGATATTTCACGAAGCCGGTCAAGCTCCTCATCGACCCCTTTGCGTATGACCGTCCCCTTGTTGATTGCGATCGGCGCGTCATCGACTATCTCGCGTTCGATGCGGTCGCGCAACTGCAAGCATGGGTTTAGCTGTTCCCCTATCGCTTTCAGTGCGTCGAGATCCGAATTGCAGGCCAGGGCTTTAATCGGTTCTATCGCAGAGAGCGCGTTGCGGAGTTGAACGAGTTCGCGCGGAGTGACGCGTCCCACAGCCACTTTCGATATGATACGCTCCATGTCGCCGATATGCTCAAGGTTCTCCCGTAACTCCTCCCGTTGCTCAGGATTGCGGAAGAAATACTCGACGATATCAAGGCGCTTGTTTATGGCGTTGACATCTTTTAGCGGGAACAGAATCCATCGCCTCAGAAGTCGGGCGCCCATGGGGCTTACGGTTTTGTCGATAACGCTCAGCAGGCTTTTGCCATCCTCATTCATGCTGTCGATCAATTCCAAATTGCGCGTTGTGAATCGGTCGAGCCTTACGAAACGCTCCTCTTCAATGCGGTTTATTCGGGTGATGTGGCTTATCTGTGTGTGCTTCGTGATGTCGAGGTAGTGCAACACCGCTCCTGAAGCCACAATGGCGGCGTGTAGGCTGTGGATGCCGAACCCCTTCAGATTGCGTGTCTCAAACTGGCGCAACAGGCGCTCGTGCGCGGCGTCTTCGGTGAAAATCCAGTCGTCAAGCTCAAATGTCAGCAGGCGGCTTGAAAACGTCGATTCGAGAAGTTTGCGGTTGCCCCGCTCCACAAGCACCTCCTTTGGCGAAAAGTTGTTGAGCAGTTTTTCGATGTAGTCAACCGGGCCTTCAGCGGTCAGAAATTCTCCGGTTGAAATATCGAGAAATGCGATGCCTATTATCCCCGATTTTGTGAAATGCACGGCGGCGAGAAAGTTATTCTCCTTGTGGTTGAGGACATTGTCGTTGACAGCTACGCCGGGCGTCACAAGCTCCGTGATGCCGCGTTTCACAAGCTTTTTAGTGAGTTTGGGATCTTCGAGCTGTTCGCATATAGCCACTCTCTTTCCGGCTCTTACGAGTTTGGGGAGGTAGGAATCGAGAGCATGGTGGGGGAAGCCGGCAAGCTCCACGTATTGAGCCGTCCCGTTGGCGCGCCGCGTCAGCGTTATGCCGAGAATCTCTGACGCTGAGATAGCGTCTTCGGAAAATGTCTCGTAGAAGTCGCCCACGCGAAATAACAATATTGCATCAGGATGCTTCTGTTTCATCTCGATATATTGTTTCATCAAAGGGGTTTCTACGATTTTTTGAGCCACGGCGCTAAAATTTATGGGTTAAAATATTAATGTAAAGTTAACTATTCCAACCGACCTTTGCAAATATTTTTGTGATTACGGCCGCACGCCATATCCTCTATGTTTGGTATCTAAATTTGCGTACATCCGTAAAATTGTAAAAAAAAATAAAATAGGAAAAAACCGTGTTGTTTTTTTCAACTTTACAACGATGCCGGATGTTTTGAGTGTATATGCATTTAAAACGATGCATATTCGTGTACGCACTAAAAAATTATTATACAGTTATAAAATTTTACTATTATGAACACAGCTCCATTACAAGGAATTAAAATCGTTGACTTTACAGAAGTCCAGTCCGGTCCTTCCTGTACTCAATTGTTAGCGTGGCTTGGCGCTGAGGTGATCAAAATCGAACGACCCGGTGTCGGTGACGCAACACGTAAGGAATTGCAGTTTGACCCCAATGAGCCGAGCTACTACTTCCTCCAGTTGAATAGTGATAAAAAGTCATTGGCTCTTGACGCGAAAACTCCCGATGGTAAGGAGATTTTGACAAAACTTATCAAGGAAGCTGATGTTTTCATTGAAAACCTTCACCCGGGAGCTATGGAGAAACTCGGGTTTGGTTGGGACGCTGTTCACAAATTGAATCCTAAGTGTATATATGGCACAATCAAGGGTTTCCCTGAATCATCCAAGTATAAAGACTTAAAGGCTTATGAGCCTATCGCTCAGGTTACTGCCGCAGCAGCATCTACTACCGGATGGTATGATGGAGACTACAACGTGCCTACTCAGTCAGGAGCCGCCCTGGGCGATTCTAACACCGGTATGCACCTTGCCATCGGTATTCTTGCCGCGATTATCCAGCGTAACATAACCGGTGAAGGAAGCTACGTTTATCAGTCTATGCACAATGCTTGTCTTAACTTGTGCCGTATTAAGACTCGTGACCAGTTGACCCTTGACAAGATCGGTTATTTGACTCAGTTCCCGCAGTATCCTAACGGTAAATTCGGCGATTGCGCGCCTCGTTCAGGAAACATCGAAGGCGGCGGCGTGCTTGGTTGGACTTACAAATGTAAACCTGCCGGCGGCCTTGATTCGGAACTCGATGCCAACAACTACGTTTACATCGTGCTTCAGCGTGGCGCTAAGGACTTTGAACTCTTCTGCAACGCCGTGGGATTTCAGGATTGGCTTACCAACCCGGATTTCAGCACCGCCGACGCGCGTGACCGCAACAAACCGGCTATCTACAAGCGTATCGGTGAATGGACCGCTGATAAAACGAAATACGAAGTTACCGACATTCTTGGCAAGGCCGGTGTGCCTGTTGGGCCGGTTCTTTCAACCAAGGAAATTTTGACCGATGATTCGCTTTATGACGGCAACACGCTGGTTAAAATAAATCAGGGTGGAAATATCGGTGAGTTTGTGACTGTCGGCGTGCCGTTCACAATCTCTAACTATCAGCCTACCTACGGCCCGTGTCCTGACCTCGGTGGAAACACTGAAGAGATTTTGACTTCTTTAGGGTATACCGCTGAACAGCAGGCTCAGTTCAAGACCAACGGAACTACCGCTCCGATGCCTAAACCGAGCGCTCCGGCCAAGTAGTTTGGGAAAAGCTCTAATATATAGCAGGCTTGCAGGTTGCTGTGGCGCCTTGGCAGTTCACCAACCGGCAAGCCTTTTTCAGAAAGGACATGAATTTGTGAAATTTATGAAAAAACAATAAAATTATGGCAAATACAACTTCAACTACAAATGCTACTCCGGCGGCTCCTCATTTTCCCGAGCAAGTGACCGGTATGTATATCCTTGCCCAGGCTTTGAAGCGAGTGGGTCTTGATACGGCTTACGGGTTGGTAGGTATTCCTGTCACCGAAGTGGCCTATGCGATGCAGAAAGTCGGTGTGAAATTCGTGGGATTCCGTTTTGAACAGCAGGCGGGTATGGCCGCTGCCGCACATGGCTACCTGACAAAGAAGCCGGGTGTGCTCCTCACAGTCTCTTCTCTCGGATTTATGAACGGCTTGACGGCTACGGCCAATGCGACTGTGAACTGCTACCCGATGATTCAGATTTCAGGCGCCAGCGATCCTACGATGGTCGACATGAAGATGGGAACATACGAGGAGATGGATCAGCTCAACACTGCCCGCCCATTGGTAAAAGCAGCGTTCAGGTGCAGCCGCGCTAAGGATATTCCGGGAGCGGTGGCCCGCGCTTACCGTGCCGCTGTCAGTGGGCGTCCCGGTGGTGTTTACATCGACATGACTACTCCGGCGTTGGCTGAAATAATGGATGCTTCTGAAGCTGAAAAATTATTCTATGAACCGGTCGATACCTATTCTCCGGTAGTTCCTAATCAGGCTGCCGTTGATAGGGCTGTCGAGATTCTTACGTCGGCCAAGCATCCGGCAATCATGCTCGGAAAGGGCGCCGCTTATGCTCAAGTCGATGACAAAATAAAGAAATTGATCGAAACCTACAACATCCCTTATCTTCCTACTTCCATGGCGAAGGGGCTTATGCCAGACAACGGCCCGTTGAGCGCCTTGTCGTGCCGCTCAACCATCATGGAAAAGTCAGATGTTGTGATGCTCATCGGCGCGCGTCTTAACTGGATGCAGTCATTCGGTAAAGGAAAGTGGAAACCTGAGATGAAATTTATACAGCTCGATGTTGAGCCGCAGGAGATAGACGTGAATGTTCCTATCGCAGCGCCGGTTGTTGGTGACATCGGTCTCTCTCTTGACGCTATCCTTGCCGGTCTTGACGGAAAGAAGATGAGCGCTGACCCTGACTGGGTAACCTCAATTCAGACCGAAACCAAGGCTAAAAATGAAAAATTCGCGCAGAGGCTCACGGCTGCCGCTACCGCATCGCCTATGAACCACTGGAGCGCGCTTGGAGCTATTAAGCCTATCATCGAAAGCAACCCCGATGTGATTCTTGTCAACGAAGGAGCCAACACTCTTGACGACACGCGTGACACTATCGATATGTCGCTGCCGCGTAAACGTGTGGACTGCGCGACATGGGCCATAATGGGTATGGGTATGGGCTCCGCCGTCGGCGCGGCTGTAGCCACAGGCAAGTCGGTAGTCGCCATCGAAGGTGACTCTGCGTTCGGATTCTCCGGAATGGATTTCGCCACGATTTGCCGGTTCAAACTACCGGTGACCGTAGTGGTGTTCAACAACGGAGGTATATACAACAATATCGGAGTGAACCCGAGTACCGATCCGGCTATCGAGCATGATCCGGCGCCTACCACGCTTGACCTGAACGCGCGATATGAAAAGATGGGCGATATATTCGGCGCCAAGGGTGTATATGTCACAACTCCCGCTGAGTTGTCGTCAGCTTTGACGGCGGCGATAGCATCTAAAGAGCCGACAATAATCAATGTGCAGCTTGCCGCCGACGCCGGTAAGGAGAGCGGACACATCGGTTATCTTAACCCTGCGCCTCTGATTGACTATACCGTTTAATGATATTGTCTTCCCGCATTTAGGTTGTGTCAAAATTGTATAGAGATACAAATTGACACAACCGCTATTAAAACTATTATTAATCTATAAAAATTCAGTATATGAATATTTCTCATGTTATACTGTATGCCATCGTCCCTATTATCGTTGTGATGCTTGCGGGATATATTTCCGGGAAAAAGAACATTTTCTCGGGGGAGGATGCGAAGAAATTCAACAAAGTTGTGCTTGACTATGCATTGCCGGCTGCGTTGTTCGTTTCAATTGTACAGGCCACCCGCGAGGACCTTGTGAAGGATATTAAACTGACTATCGTTTCGACTATTGGTATCATGGCCTGTTTCATGATAGTCTATTTCGTATTCAGAATGTTTAAAAAGAATACAGGCGCCGACGCTGCGGTCAGCGCGTTGATCAGTGGTTCGCCTACTATCGGCTTCCTCGGATTTGCCGTACTGGAGCCTATATTCGGTGCCTCGCCGTCAGTTGCGCTTGTAGTTGCCATTGTGGGTATCGTGGTTAACGCCATCGGTATTCCTGTCGGTTTGTCATTGATGAATGCTTCCCTTGAAAAGCAGAATCCGGGGTCTACCAAGAAACAAAGCGCTTGGCAGCCTGTGATTCACGCTCTTGAACAACCGGTGGCATGGGCGCCTATCCTCGCCGTGGTGTGGGTGCTTGTGGGTATTCCATGGCCGGCTTACCTGAGCCCGTCGTTTGACTTGATCGCAAAGGCTAATGCTTCAATGGCGGTATTCTCAGCCGGTATCACTCTTGCCGCTATCAAATTCACCGTCAACTGGCAGGCAGTGCTCGGCTCAATCATGAAGATGGTGATGATGCCGGCAGTGGTGCTTATCCTCGGTCTTATCTTCCACATGGATCCGCTTAACTTGAAGATGCTCGTCGTTGCGGCTGCTCTTCCACCGGCATTCTCCGGCATTATCATCGCCGACGAATATGACACTTATGTCGCTACCGGTACTTCATCGCTTACCTTAAGTGTGATACTGTTCATCGGATTCTGTCCGTTGTGGATATGGATCACTGAACTCTGCTTGCACTCATTCGCATAAACCACCTGTCTAAATATCAATCAAGAGGGGACGTTCCATCGAAACGGAACGCCCCCTCTTTCTTTATAGAGTGATAGTAATTTGCTTATCGGCGGTATTCTTTGGCGCGGGTTACTGTGCCGTCGGAATGGTATTCGCATTTGATGACCAGTCCGGTTGCTGATGCCGGGACTCTCATGCCCTGGATGTTGTAATATTCGGTCCTTACGATCTCAGATGCGTCAGGTGTCTCGATCGTCTCTATGCCCGACATTTTCTCAGCCTGAAGTCTCACGGCTGCATGGACGGCGTGGAACGCCTCTTTGGGATTCATGGCGTCGTCGTAAAGCAGCGGCTTGTTGGCTCGCCAAGAGTCGGGGTCGGAAATGCCCCATAGAGTCACGGCAGGACAATTGGATTGTGAGAGAGCGGCATTTAAGAGCGCTCCATACTCTTCAGCCTGACGGCTTGCTGCATCGGGAGCTGTGGGGTCGAGCTGGGCTATGTCAAGTTCGGTGATGATCACTTCAAGTCCGAGGTCCTGATAGCGGCGTATGTTGTCTGCAAGTTTGTCGGCTTTCACTTCGCCTACGGTAAGATGGCACTGCAGTCCCACGCCGTGCAGCGGAGCGCCGCTCTCCTTGAGTTTTTTTGCAAGGTTGAACAATGCCTCCGACTTAGGTTCGCCCATGAATTCCGAACCATACTCGTTGATGAACAGTTTGGCATCGGGATCCACCTCATGCGCCTTTTCGAGAGCCAACTTCATATACTCTTCTCCGATCACGGTTTTCCACACTGATTCGCGCAGATTGTAGGAGTCGGGATTGTCACGCACCACGCTTTGGTCGTCGTCAAGCATCTCGTTGACCACATCCCACTCTTTCACTTTGCCTTTGAAATGAGTGCCCACATTCTCGATATGGTTGTAGAGAATGGCTATGAGCTGGTCGCGGGTCCAGTTATGGTTGTTCTTGTAACCGTTGGATGATACCCATTCGGGGCACTGGTTGTGCCATGCGAAAGCATGACCGCGCACATACATTCCTGTGGCTTCGGCGAAATTCATGATAGCGTCGGCATCGCCGTAATTGAAGTAGCCTTGCGACGGTTCGGTAGCGTCAAACTTCATCTGGTTTTCTGCCACGATGGAGTTGAACTGGTCAGCGATAGCCTTCACCTTGGGATTGTTTGCGTCAGAGAGGTCGTAACGCCAGTTTGACACGGCAACACCTATGCGCTTGCCTGCCTTTACGGCATATTCTTTAAGTGATACAGGATCGTTCACATCCTTGCTGTAGTCTACGATATATTCTGAATTGTCGCCGGTGTCCTCGGGCTTGATGATTATGGTCTGGTCGCCCTGTCCCGAATATTTCAGAGAGGTCACTGTGGCTGTCAGGGTGTAAACACCGTCGGCTTCGGTCTCTTCCACTTTCCATGTGCACACTTTAGGATACTGCACACGGAATTGCCACTCTTTCTCATTAAGCGATTTCTTGCCCGTGGCGGTAATGAGCGTGAACTTGTCGCCCTCTTGGAGGGTATTTGTGTCATCGGCTGCTATTTCAAGCACCGGCAGTTGATCGGAATCAAGAAGTCCGAGGGTTTTGTTGTAGTAGTTTAGGACTCCTGAGATGTCGAGGCGGTCAAATTCTGTGGCTGAGTTGACGCGGAAACGCAGACGTGCGGTGGGACGCACACGCATATCGACTTTCGCGCCCGCCTTGAAGTCGGCGAGAGTCAGCATTCCGGGTTTCTCGGTACCCGGCTGGACGGTACCATACACATCGGTCAGTCCGCCTATGTTTCCTGTGCCTGACAGAGTTCCGGCAGGATAGACGGTTACGTTAGCCGATGATCCGGTGGCTCCCGACAGTTTTTCCGAGCGGGCAGCGTCGATGTCGTTGAGGATTGATATTGTGCCTTTCAATATGGCAAGCCCACCCGAGATGTTGTTGGTATTGCCGGTGATGGCGTATGTTCCGTCACCCTCCTTCGCAATGCCCACTTTCGACGATCCGTTGGGGGATATTTCGCCCTCAAGACGGGAATCTTTGCCCGAGCATCCCACTATGTAATAAGTGCGTGAGTCGCTTTTGCTTTTATAGTATCCCTGTATGTGACTCCCTTTTTCGGTCACGAGAGTACCTATGCGATAACCTGCCGCCGGGCTCTTGTTCTCTGATGCAATAGTGGCGCCGTCGTGAAGTGTCACGCAATTATTCTCAAAAATGGGAGTGAAGTCACGCTTGTTGATCGACTCCTGCATATTGTCGGAATAGAATTTCTTTGATCCGGCAGCCATGATGAGTCCGTAGAATCCGCAGGTAGCATTGCATCCTTCGGGATAAGCATACACATGGATATCTCCGGTGTAGCCGCTCCAGTCAGGGAAGGATGCTCCTTTTGCCGAACCGAGGTAGCAGCGTTCACCTGCCGAATGAATGTTGAGAGTGCCTTCGCCTATGATTGGCGAGGTCCAGTAGGTGTAGCGTGAGGTGTAGACATCGAGTGTGGTTCCTTGCGGTATGTTCAGCGGAGTGGAGCACTCGGTGTAGGAACTTGAGGTGCTTGCCGGATTGCAGATGTCGAGCTTTCCATCCTCGGGGGTTATGTAATCGTCATAGCGACCTTTCAGAATCACGTTGTCGATGTAATAATCGGTCTTATCATTGTTGTACCCGAATCTGAGCTTTACGGCGTTGCTGCCGTCAGCCGGTGCTTGTAGGGCGTATGTTTTTTTCATCCATGAGCCGGGGTCGCCTTGTGCGGGATAGCCATCGTCGGCATAAAGCTGGTCATCGCCATAAAATGCCTTGAATTGCAGCCACTGTCCACCCTCTGTGCCGGGATCGAAGTACACGTCAAAGATGAGATATTCATATTGTGATGTGAGAGCAACGCCTCCGAGCGACTCGGGGAGTGTGAATTCCACAAACTCGTTCCACCCTTTATTGGGGATATGCAGAACTTTGTTTGCCGGATTTTTCGGATCGGCGACTACAGTTGCGGTGGTTTGGACGCCGCCCCCGAAATTATTCCACATGGGGAAGGTTGTGCCTATATCGCAACCTTCAAAATCTTGCACCGTGAATGGCGCTGCCACTGCCGCTCCTGAGCAAAGGATAGCCGACATAATGGCTGACATTGTCTTCTTCATAATGGTATTATTTGTGTCAATTGACGCAAAGGTATAGAATAGACTCGTCAATAAGAATATGACACGCAAGCAGTTGGCGGCAATGATACAAATTGGCAAACGTGCGCTACATTTCCGCAAATGCGTCAGTCGCCTTTTTGTGACGCGCGGTAATCGGATGGCGGCATTCCGGTGAAACGCTTGAAGGAGTTGGCAAAGTGTGCCTGTGTGCAGAATCCTACTCGGAACGCCACTTGTGATATGTCGAGATCATCATTCTTGAGCAGTTCGCAGGCTTGTTTCATTCTCGCGTTGCGGAGAAATTCGCTCGGGCTCATGCCAAACAGTTCTTTCATCTTTCGGTTGAGGTGCGCCCGGCTCATGCCCACCTCTTCTCCGAGCTTTTCAACATTGAATGCCGAGTCATGAAGATTTTCATTGACAGTGTCGGAGATGCGTTTTATGAGTTTCTCATCGTTGCCTTTCATCACCGGCTGCCACATCTCTTCGGTGGTGTCGACTATATACTTTATTTTTTCCTGCTTTATTCTCTGACGTTTCTTTTCCATGTAATAAAGCCATGCAAGCAGGGGGATAGCAAATATCAGTATGGCATAGATGACTTTGGCGGTGAGGGTGAGATACCATGGTGCTGAGACCATCACGGTCACTTCAAGCGGTTCCGATTCGAGGGTGTCCTCCTTTGCCTTGATTTGAATTGAATGTGTGCCGGGAGGGAGATGAGGAAGAGCCAAGGTGCTTATGCCGGAGGGTAGCTGGGTCCAGGAATCATACATCCCCGGCATACACCACATATATGTGCGGTTTTCTCCGCGTGTGAAGTCTTTCCCTGCAAGCCTTATGGTGAGATTGCCATTGTCATGACTCAGGTTTATCTCTCCGTTCTTGGTCAAATAGGGTTTTCCGTCCCGCCGGAATGAATTTTTAGTTATGCGGTTTCCATCAAGAAAAAGTCCCGATACCGATGGCTTGCTCGGAGCGTGTTGAGGGTTAAGACGGGCAGGGTCAAAAACCGTAACTCCTCGATTGCCGCTTAAAATCACTTTCGCTTGGTTGATTGTGGAGCATGAGAATCCAAAGTCGTCAATGTTGCCTCTGAATTTATGGGTTCTGATGTGGGACGCTGAATCGACCTGAGCGATCTCTTCATGGCATCCTATCCAGGCATTGCCCTCCGTGTCAAATGCTATGGATGATAAAAACATATCGGGCAATCCGTCCTTAACCGACAGATGCCTGTAGCTCCAGTCATCGGGGTTGATGATATACACTCCGTTGCTTGTGGCGCTCCACACATTGCCGTTGGCATCCTCTCCGATGGAATTGTGTACTCCTTTGCATAATTGGGGATATCGTTGGCTCAGATGGATTATCTCCTTTGTTGCGGTGTCATATACCGCCAATGAGCCGTACATGCCTATCCAAAGGAGGTCACGGGAATCACAGAACAGCGAGGACACCCATATCAGGTTGGAGCCCTTGTTGCCCAGCGGCAACATCTCGGCGGCACCGGTGCTTGAGTCCACTGCCGCCACACCTCCGCCAAGCACACCGAAATAGATGTTGCCGTGTGAATCGGTGGCTATCGAACTGCCCTGATATTTTCCCTCAGGGCGGAATATCAGCCTGTCTTTTCCTGATGAGGCGTTTATTTCGTAAAGCCCTTCGTGGTCTATTCCGGCGAGCAGTCTGCCGTCGGCGGTGCGCAACAGGGAAGTGACCGCGTTGGAAAACCGGCGTGTTGACTTTAGATTGCCTTGCCTATCAATATTCAGCAGACGTCCGTCCGATAGTCCGCACCACAATGTTCCCTCATCGGCTACCGTCAATATGGGACCGGTGTACAGACTTCCGGTTACTTCGGAAATATCAATATGTTCATAGTCAGGCTCTTCTGCCGCCGCCATGACCGCACCGTAGCGAGGGACTCCTATCCATAGGTTTTGTTCCGAGTCCTCATATAGTGCCGATATATGGGTTTCACGGGTGCTTGCCGGTATTTTTATCTCTCTTTCCGGCTCCAGCCTGTTACTGTTCTTGGCGAGTACAAAGATTCCTTGTTTTTCCGCTGCGGCGATGATGCTTCCATCTTTTCGTAGTGTAGCCGAAGTAAGCGTCGGAAACATATTTCCGTCAATCTCAATCCGGGATATTGTGCCGTCGTAAGCTCGCCATTTCAATAGAGTTTCCGAGCAGAACACCAGTATGTCGCCATCCTTACGGGAGATCAGGAAGCGTATGTAGCCATCGGTGATTTTATCAATCTTCACACTGCCGTCATCATCCACGGTCATCAATGTGCCTCCATGAGTGCCGCACACAAGTTTTCGTGAGGAGGATTCGACGATGGAATTTATATTGGTTCCTCCGGGCAGCTCTATTTTCACTGCCGATAATATTGAGTCGGATGGTGAAACTTTATACACGCCTATTCCTGCCGCGACAAAAGCCACCGTCCCGTCGCTGCATTCGCAGAGGTCGGAAATGTAGCCGTTGAACTCAATGCCGGGCAGGGACACACGGGTGAAGTCGTCACTGTCAGGATTGTACAGATTCAGCCCCTCACACGTTGCCACCCATAGCCGGGAGTGGCTGTCGTGCAGCAGTTTGTTGACCCTGTTGTCGCTGAGTGAACGGGGATTGGCGTCATCGTAGAAAAAGGAGTCAAAGTTGGAGCCGTCGAAGCGCAGAAGCCCTGTTCCGGTACCTATCCATACAAAGCCATCGTCGCCACGGCTGAAATCGGTGAGAGTGGTCGTGGCAAGCTGACGATTGGTGAAATTCCTGATTCTGCGTGGGTGCCCGTCAGCGATGACTGACAGACTGTTGGCGATGACCAGCAGGAGGAGAGTGAGGAAGCCGCGCATCATCAACCGGTATCTATCGTTTCTCCCAGATAAACAAGCGGTCCGACGGACGTATCTTCTCTGATACTTTAATCGAGAAGTGGTCCCCCTTCACCGCTTTATCGACAGGCTTCAGGTCCACGCGTATCTCGTCGACGGTCATAAGGATGGCTCCGGTTGT
>CAZELD010000059.1:0-13854 GCA_964512855.1 uncultured Muribaculum sp. | reverse complement strand
TGAATATATGTTTTACAACATATTTTATTGATATCCGCCAAAATTTTGTAATTTTGCATCCGACATAATAAAAGCGTTTATCCGCGCTGACTCTTGACTTTCTGAAATTCTCGCAAAATTTCATTTGGTCGTCAAGAAGTAGCAACGATAGATGCCCATGGATATGTAATACCCGGTATTCGGCTGCGGTATCTCGGGAGAGATATAGCCGAATCAATTATTGCATATACAGGCGTGGGCTTCTGCGTTGCCGTCTATCGACCAATGGGCAATGCGAGAAGCCTCAGAAAGCTGGACGGCGACAGATACAGATTCCTACGCTTTTCCCTATAAACCAATCATTGAGCCAACGAGAGGATGACCGAGGCATGGAAAAATTTAAAATGGAGAATGTCTTTTTCAATCTATGCGTCGGCAATGTCTATCGTCACGCTGACAATAATGCGCGAGTCACCGGGCCACACCGTAATCCGGCTGACTGCTCTTGGTTCCGGCGTAATCACTTAATCAATACCACACTATGAAAAACTTCATCATCCCTACATTAATATTTTACTTAGCAACAACTTGCATTGGCTGTTCACCGTTAACCTCCAATAATTCCGACATTACAAATGAGGGGACGGCAAATAGCGGCGAACAGAACACTGACTCCGATATTTTTCCGGTCATAATATTGCAGCCGAAAGAAGAGAACGAGCAAAAAGGGGGCATGAATTACTACATTGGCCTTGCATTCATAGATAGCAACGGCGAATATTTGCTGTTTGACAATGACGGAGACTACACCTATCTTTGCCGGAATGCAAGAATCGTGGGAAACATTTGCCATGAAATGCTTTCCGAACTACAGCGTAGGAATATCAACAAAATACAAGACACGCAATACTGGGACACTATAATCATACCCCGGCTCAAAGCTCTGCCTGAATATGTGAGACAATATTTTTATGGCAATAAGGACTCTATTCAAACGGATATTTATGAATTAATCGACCGATACAATTATAACAACCATCCATTAGACGTTGATTATAGCCCGCGGGAATCCAGCTATAACGAAAAAGTGTATGGAGCGCCTTACAGCCTGTTCAGCCTGAATAATTATCTCAATATGGTTTTTGTTCCGGCAAAAAAGCTGCACGATACGCTTAAAGGCGCCTCAAAATGCATCGACCTCGACGGAAACGAATTGCCTATCACCGCCGTTACCTGTGAAGCTCCGTTACAATGATATTCATCTAATACTAAAACTATCGAATCACGCACAGTCACGAGACTATGTCAAAATTAGAAAAAGACAAAAAACACACACGCAAACAAGAAACAAAAGATAATTAATTGATTAAAAAGCCTCAAGTTAAAAATATCTTTTGTTTCTTGTTTTCTCTCGATTTTCCGCGCCAACCACATTTGACACAGCCTCGTGTTTATTATATGTTACGCCGGAACGGTTATTTCAGAGGAACGATGGATATAGCAAAGCCTCCCCCGCGGGCCATCCTTATCTCTGAAACAGATTCGGATGTCACTGTCTCCTTTTTTATTTCGTAGGTTTCTGGATTGGTGTCGCAATCGGTATCGGCGGCATCCATATAGAAAGTCGCTTCATATTCAACGCCGGGCGTAAGGAACGACAACGGCAACGTGACTTCACGCGCATTCTCATTGGTTACACCGCCCACATACCAACTGTCGCCGTTCTTTTCGCGGCGTGCGACAATGATAAACTCTCCTGGCTCAGCGTCAAGGTAGTGGCTCTCGCTCCAGTCGACAGGCACATCCTTGATGAATTGGAACGCATCGGCCTTCTCGGCATAATGTTCCGGGAAGTCGGCGGCCATTTGCAACGGCGAGCACATCGTGACATATAGGGCAAGCTGATTGGCGATAGTGGCACGCTTCTTATTGTGATTGTTGGGAGCGAACGTGCTAAGATCCATCTTGAAGATGCCGGGAGTGAAATCCATAGGGCCGCCTTTAAGACGAGTGAACGGAAGGATTGTGACATGACCCGGCGACATCGATTGATATTCGGTGCCCATGGCGCTCTCGTTGGCGAGAAGATTGGGATAGGTGCGGGCAAGTCCGGTGGGACGCACAGCTTCATGCGCGTCAACCATTATCTTTTTCTCGGCAGCCTTCTTGATAGCATCAAGATAATGATTCACTTCGGCCTGTCCGTAATGGTATCTCCCCTTAGGGAGAATCGGGCCGACATAACCGCTTTTCACCGCATTATACCCATACTGGTTCATCAAGTCGTAGGCCCGATCAATATGCTTCTCGTAATTAGGTATGGATCCTGATGTCTCATGATGCATCATCAGCTTGATGCCTTTGGATTTCGCATAATCATTGAGCATGGCAATGTCAAAGTCAGGATAAGGCGTCACGAAATCAAACACATAGTCCTTCTCTTTCCCAAACCAATCTTCCCAACCAACATTCCAGCCCTCGACGAGCAACTGATCCATTCCATTGGCTGCGGCGAAATCTATATACCGTTTTACATTTTCATTATTCGCGCCATGCTTGCCGTGAGGCTTAGCTTTTGAATAATCAAATGTCTCCAAATCGAAATCTTCAGCATTGGTATAAGACCATTCGCTTTTTCCGGTAATCATTTCCCACCATACACCCATGAATTTCACGGGCTTTATCCATGAAGTGTCGTCGATGGCGCATGGCTCGTTGAGATTATATATAATCTGGGTGGCGAGTATATCAGTAGCCTTGTCCGACACCATCACCACACGCCAAGGTGTTTTGAACGGCGTCTTTATGACCGCCTTAGTCCCATCGGGCGACGGCGTGAGCCAGGAGGTAAACACCATCGTAGTGTCATTGAGATTTAGATGCATCGCCGGGAAATCGATCAGCGCCGCCTCATGTATGTTGAGGTAAATACTGTCGGCGGTTTTTAGCATGAGCGAAGTTTGCACGCCGGTTGGAGAGAATCCGGTCTGCGACACATTACCAAGCTTGTCGTCAGTATTCTTCGCGCGAATCTCGCTTAGGCGCGATTTCACATATTCATATTCCTGGGTATCGTAATCGCCGGGAATCCACCATGCTATATGATCGTCGGTCATGGCAAACTGCGACATCTCGTCGGTTATCACAAACTGCTTGGTTTTCTGCTCGGGGAAAACATAGCGGAATGCGAGACCGTCATTGTAAGCGCGGAATTCCACCCCCATCAACACCTCGACAGAATCGGCATCCTTACGCATCTTGATAGTCATGGAACTGTAGTTATTGCGAATTGAATCGGATTCGCCCCACACGGGAGCCCAAGTCTCATCCTCCGATCCGAACTTTATACCTACCACTTTGAAACCTTCGGTCAACGGCGGCAGCCCTTGAGCCACAAATCCGAGCTTCGATTCATCAACGATTTTTTCCCCTTTGTACAGGGCTTCGTATGTAGGTTCGCCTTGCTTGGTGAGCTTGAATTCGATTTTCACATTACCGTCGGGAGATTCCAGTGTTCTGCTGCCACCGGTGTTGCAAGCCGACACGCCAAAGAGCATTCCGGCTATCGCCAATGCTGAACAGAGATAAAATTTCATAATCGCTATAAATATAAACAGTTACTTATTTATTGCAAAGATAGCGAATTAAACCATTCCCACCAATCAATTCACCACAAATTTCAATCTATTCTCCGAAATAAACCGCCCACGGATTAATATTTATTATCAAACGCCCTCTTATTTCATTAACTTGACAATATCTTCCGGCAACATCGTATTACCTATATCATCCTTCGGAGTATTCTTAAGAAACAGTACCGGAACGATGGTGTAGTTCTTGACAAACGGCAGCAGATTAGCTTTGCGGAGAAGTTCGGCTGTTAGTTGTTTACCATTTTCTTGAGTAGTCCATTTGCATTCACCAACTAATAGATACTTTTTATCAAGCGATTCAGCCATTACATCGAACTCAACCTGTTCGAGCTTCTTGTCTTCATTGAGGACAGAACCCCACCGGCGTTTTGCCTTGCCATAAACTACTCCATTGATAAGATTACATGTTACAGCATCCCGGCACAGTTTTTCCCATCGCATACTCACATACTCCGAAAAATGGGCGTTTAAAGCCTGTTCAATAGGCAAGCGACGACCAAGTTCAATGAACGAGCGATTTGGAACGACAAACTGGTAATAGAATGCCATAAACGGATCGGCTATTTTATAAAGGCTCTTTTTCGCATTCTTTTCGTCAATCCCAAACGGAATATCTTTTTCCAAGAATCCGAGATCGATAAGTTTCTTTAGTGGTCGTGACAGATTTGTTGCCGGTTCATTGCATCGTGCAGCAATCTCAGAAAGACGATTTGCTCCAGTTCCGATATAAGACATTATTGTCGAAGTCTTGACAATATCCTTCACATCATCCTGAAAGAGTTTGACTGGTTCCTCGTAAAGCGTTCCATTCACAGAAAGGATATTGTGCCACAACGCATCATCAAGCGAGCTTCTGTTTTCCCTTAGTTCCCAATAACGTGGCACACCTCCCCATACGGAATATTCTTCAATTGCCTCCATTGCATCAAGACTCAAAGCCTCCTGAATATATGGCAAGCGTATCGGTGTAAGCCTCATTATCTCATCAGCACGACCATAGAGAGGCGCGTTCGAATCAAGAAACAATCCATACATCATATTTTGAGAAGAACCACATAGCACAAGATTATATTTCAGTCGCTTCTCGTCAACCAGTTTCTGTAGAACAGACGGCAGCTCCGGAGATTGTTCCACAAGATATGGAAATTCATCCAAGCATAGGGTAAAACGCTTGTCTGTTCGATAATTGACCGCACGAAACATAGACTCCCAATCAGGATATGTCAACTTATCAAAATCCGGAAACACTTGTGCTATCATTTTGGCGAGCAATGTTCTCTGATGTTGGCTTTCAGAACGGTCAGCGAGAAAATACACATCCCTGCCCGACAACACTCTTTTGATAAGCGTAGACTTCCCCAATCGCCTGCGGCCATACATGACGACTAACGAAGACCTCTCTCTCGAAAGAGCATCCTTCAAACGTGCAGCTTCATCTATTCTATCAACGAATTTCATGCGCCTTATTTATTATGCATTGCAAACATAATGATTTTACAGCATAATACAAAATTTCAAGTCTTGCTTTTATCCTCATAAAAACATTTTTAACTTACGAATAGGAAAATTTATTTTGAATGATACTGGAAAAATCAGCATTATTTGCTGCAACGGATATTTAAATCTTGATATGTTTTTGGAAGGCGATGCGGTCGGAGCCGTCGGGGAGGTGGATTATGCCGCACTCGGTGAATCCGTAGTCCATAAGCCCTTTTCTCATCAGCCGGTTGTCGGCATGGGTGTCAATCCTTATATTGCCGCAGCGGTTGAAGCACCAGTCGAGACACCTTTTCAGCATGTCTCTCTCGCTACCGTCGGAAGCAATGCGATGGATGGTGCAGTAAGGGGAGGCATCTAACCATGCTCCCTTGATTTCACGATATGTAGACTCCTCGCCGGGAATGAAAGCAAAAGTCACGACAGCCAGCCCATTATCGTTCTCCACCACATAGCTTACACCCCGCTCCATATCGGCAAGCACAGCACCCCGGTCAGGATATGCGCCGCTCCACTGAAATAGATTGCCTGAACGCCGCATAAATCGCTTTGCCGCAGCAAATATTTCGTCAATACAGTCAAGGTCACGTAATTCTGTAGGTCGTATCAGCATATTTTTTTTCGCAAATATAGCTTTTTGAACTATAACTGGCAAGTACAAAATTTTGTGACTCGGCGGGGAGCTTCAACAATAAAGGGGGATGGAGCGCCGTTATTTAGGAGATGAACTTAAACCGATTCGCATATAAAATTTTGCTATGTTGCCTTTTGGCGGTCTCTTGTGTAAGCACGGGAGCCGCGCAACAACGCAATGACAAGCTTCTCAACCGCCCCTACGCCGACCTACGCCGTTGGCACTTAGGGTTCTCGGTGGGAATGCACACACTCGACCTCTCATTCACTCACAATGGCTTTATTACTGAAAATGGCGAAACATGGTTTATGGAGCAGCCCGATTTTTCACCCGGATTCTGCGTGACCGGGCTGCTCGATGTTCGTCTCAACGACTACTTCAATGTCCGTTTCTCGCCGGGAATGTATTTCGGAAACCGTGTTGTGAAAATGCACGACGTCACAAACGACGCATGGCAACAACAGAACATAAAGTCCAACTACGTGGTGCTCCCGTTCGACTTGAAATTCTCCTCCACCCGCTATCACAACGCGCGTCCTTATCTCATAGGAGGCGTCATGGGAGCATTTGACGTGTCAAAAAAACGCCCGCGCGAACTGCTACGGCTGAAAAGCTCCGATTTAATGCTCACTGCAGGATTCGGCTGCGACATCTATATGCCATATTTCAAACTATGTCCGGAGATAAAATTTTGCTTCGGCTTGTCGGACATACTTCAACACAAACGTCCCGACTTTGAAGACGACACCGATAGCATGAAATTCACCAATTCATTAAAAAAAGCCACTACTCAAATGGTGGTTCTATCATTCTATTTTGAATAAATGCTCCGCCGCCAAAGATTCATATTATTACTGACCGCCTTCATATTCGCCGCGACTGCTTTTAAAGCCGCAGCGCAGGTTGACGCGCAGTTCACACAATATTATGAAGTTCCCAACTATTATAACGCCGGAGCCATAGGCACCACAGATTATCTACGCATCCGCGCCGGATCACGTATGCAATGGACCGGCATCCCCAACGCGCCTGTCACATTTCTAGCCACCGCCGAAATGCCGCTGAAATTGGGCAACAAGCGTTTAGGCGTCGGCCTGACAATGCAACAAGAGAGCATGGGACTATATAAAAACATGACCCTCTCCATTCAAGCCGCATATAAAATAAAGCTTTGGAAAGGGGAGCTGTCGATAGGGGCGCAAGCGGGCATTTTCGATGAATCGTTCAAAGGGTCGGAGGTGATTCTCCCTGACGGCGACGATTACCACGAAAGCACCGACGACGGCATCCCCACCACCGACATCCGCGGAACTTCATTCGACTTGGGCTTGGGCGTCTTTTACACGCACCGTTATTTCCGGGCAGGAATCTCTGTGACACACTTAAATGAGCCGACAGTCACCATGTCGACCGACGGGTCCGGCACCGATAACGAATATGAGTTTAAAGCAGGCCGCATAGCATATTTTATGGTCGACGGCAATATTCCGGTCAAAAATACGTTATTTGAAATACAGCCGTCGATGCTGGTAAAAACCGATTTCACCTTCACCACTGCGGAGTTCACCGTCAGAACGCGCTATAATAAGTTTTTGACGGCAGGTATCGGCTATCGCTATAAAGACGCGGTTTCGCTTATACTTGGAGCTGAATACAAGGATTTTTTCCTCGGTTACAGCTATGATTACCCGGTGTCGGCCATATCACGCGCCAGCAACGGCAGCCATGAGGTGTGGGCGGGCTATCGGCTCAAACTTGACCTCGGCGAGAAAAACAGGCACAAACACAAGAGCATACGCATAATGTAACAACCGATATGAAACTACTTTTAAAATATCTGTTTATAACCATATTCACCGCTTCGCTCGCGACATCATGCGCGGTGGGCGGCCGGGGAAGCTCAGGCGGCGAAGTCGTCGGAGTAGGAGCCTCCTCATGGGCAGAACCCACACCCTACGGAATGGTGCTTATTGACCGCGGGGCAATAAAAGCCGGACCGGCCAAAGCCGACAGTGCATGGAATCTCCGCGCCGACGCGCGTGGAATCTCAGTCGACGGATTTTGGATGGACGAAACCGAAATCACCAACAGCAAGTATAAGCAGTTTGTGTTCTGGGTGCGCGATTCAATCATCCGCGAACGCCTTGCCGACCCTGCTTACGGAGGGAATGAAGCGTTCAAAATCGAGGAGGACAAAGAAGGCAACCCCATCGGCCCGTTCTTGAATTGGAGCAAGCCCATCCCCTGGCGTAACCCGAATGAGGATGAAGCGCGCGCCATTGAGAGCGTGTATCGCATCAATCCGATAACAGGCGTTAAGGAGCTTGACCCCGAGCAGATGACCTACCGCTATGAAACCTACAACCACACCGAGGCGGCAAAACGCAAAAACCGCATGAAACCCTCGAGCCGGGAGTACAATACCGACAAGCCGGTGCCCACCGATATTCCAATCATATCGAAAGACACAGCATTCATCAATGACGAGGGGGAAATCATCCGCCAGACCATCACCCGAGGCCTCACCGGCGACTATGATTTCGTAAACACCTACATCGTCAACATATACCCTGACACCACCGCATGGATCAATGACTTCGACAACGCTTACAACGAGCCTTACGTGCGCTTGTACTTCTCTCATGGCGGATATAATGATTATCCGGTAGTGGGCGTAAGTTGGGAACAGGCCAACGCATTCAGCAACTGGCGCACCGATTTCCTGCGCCGCTCTCTCGGCAAAGAGGGCGTGTATATTGAGCCTTACCGCCTGCCCACTGAAGCTGAATGGGAGTATGCCGCACGCGCCGGAAAGAGTGAGAACATCTATCCCTGGGATGGAGAATTGACGCTCACCGAAGACAAAGGGTGCTTCTACGCCAATTTCAAGCCTGACGAAGGTAACTATGTGCGCGACGGACACATCATCACATCGCGTGTAGGAACATATTCGCCCAATGATTTCGGGCTATATGATATGGCGGGCAACGTCAGCGAATGGACATCCACAGCTTATACCGAAAGCATCAGCAAGCTGACGAGCGACTTGAATCCCGAATACCGATATGACGCGGCGATCGAGGATCCCTACCGCATGAAACGCAAAATCGTGCGCGGAGGCTCGTGGAAAGATGTAGCCCACAATGTGCGCAGCGATCTGCGTATGTGGGAATATCAGAATGAGCAACGCAGCTATATCGGATTCCGTAACGTAAGAACACAAATCGGCTTTGCTAAAGGCCAGAAAAAATAACTATCACAGCAATGGGCAAAATAAAAAAATATAAAAATAGCGTAGAGCGTTTTCTATCTGGAGAGAAAGGACAGCGCTTCTTCAACTTCGCCTACTCCATAGGCGCGGCAATCGTCATCTGGGGTGCGCTTTTCAAAATCCTGCACCTCCCCGGCGGCAATATGTTGCTCTCAATAGGTATGGGCACCGAGGTGCTAATGTTTATCTTAACCGCATTTGACCGCCCACCCCGCGAATATCACTGGGAAGAGGTGTTTCCGGTGCTCTCGTCCAAGGATCCGGAAGACCGCCCCGACTTCAACGGCAATAACGGCGGCATCGTAATCACCGGAGGGCAGCCGATTCAAGGCCAAGCGCAAGCGCAGATTTCCACTCAGCCCTCAGCGCCGGTTATTCCTGACGACGCCACTCCCGGAGAAGAGTGCGCCATACAGATGACCGCTTTGTCGGCTCAACTCGACCAATTACGCCAGACCACTCAAGCGCTCAATGAAGTGTCGGAGGTGCTTCTCGCCTCTTACCGCGCCATCACCGAAAACTCAGACAGCATAAACCAGAGTTCCACCGGCTACGTGGAGGAGATGCAATCGCTCAACCGCAATATCGCCGGCTTGAACACCATTTATGAGATCCAGCTAAAGAGCGTCAGCTCGCAGCTTGACTCAATTGACAAAGTGAACAAAGGGATAAAGGATATACGTGATATGTATGAAAAATCTTCATCCATGAGCGAACGCTACTGCGAGGAGACCGAGAAGATGGCCCGCTATATGCAACAGCTTAACGCAGTGTATGAAAAGATGCTTCATGCCATGACAATCAATATGATGCAGACCAATGGGAAGCAATAACACACGCGGACTGTCGCCACGTCAGAAGATGATCAACCTGATGTATATCGTCCTGACAGCCATGCTCGCGCTCAACGTGTCGAGCGACGTGCTGGAGGGATTTAAGCAGGTTGAGAACGGATTGTCGCGCTCCAACGATAATATCACGGAGCGTAACGACGCGTTGTATCGTCAACTGGAGACATTCAACGACCAAAACCCCGACAAGGGCGGCGTGTGGTATGATAAAGCGTCGGAAGTGAGACGCATCACCGCAGCGCTCTATACCCACATCGATTCATTGAAACAGATGATCGCAGTCGAAGCCGACGGCAAGGACGCCGACGTGTCGAACATACTGAATCAGGACAATTTGGAAATAGCGTCGGTGATCATGCTGAATCCGGCCAATAAGCGAGGGAAAGAGCTGCGTCAGCGCGTGGATTCATACCGCGATTACATATCGGGCTTGATGACCGACTCGGTGAAGCGCGGCAACATTCAGACGGCCCTCTCCACCAACTCCACGACTAAAGCCGGCACAGTGACCGCCCAGCCATGGGAAGAAACAATGTTTGACAACAAACCTGTCGTGGCGGCCATAACCCTATTGACAAAATTGCAGAACGACCTTCGTTACGCCGAGGGTGAGGCCTTGTCAACGCTGCTTTCCAACGTGGATGCCGGCGATGTAAGGGTAAACGAACTCAACGCTTTTGTGATTCCACAATCGCGCAACGTGATGCGCGGCAGCCGATATTCCGCCAACATTGTTCTTGCGGCGGTCGACACAACCCAGCGCCCGTTGATATACATCAATGGCAAACAACTCGACAACGATCTCGGATTATTTGAGACAGTGGCCGGAAGCACCGGAACATTTGACTATAAAGGTTACCTTGAAGTGCCTCACGGCGACGGCACCGTGACCCGGCATGATTTTTCATCGAGCTACACGGTTATTGAGCCTACCGCCACCATATCGGCGACCATGATGAACGTGCTGTATGCGGGCATCGACAATCCCATGAGCATTTCTGTGCCGGGGGTGCCTACTTCATCGGTATCCGCAACCATGACCAACGGCACTCTCACCCGCAACGGGGATTCTTGGACAGCCCGTCCATCGAAAGTCGGCACCGAAGCGGTGGTTACCGTCACCGCCTCTATCGACGGCCGCCCGCAAACTGTGGCGACCACCACCTTCCGAGTGCGTAAATTGCCCGATCCCACACCCTATATATCGTTCAGCGACGCAAAGGGCAACACCGAGCGGTATAAAGGTTCCAAACCGTTTGCCAAAACTCTGCTTCTCGCCGCTCCCGGCATAGAGGCGGCTATCGACGACGACCTACTAAACGTGAGTTATAAGGTGTTGAGTTTTGAGACGGTGTTCTTCGACTCCATGGGCAACGCGATTCCGGAAGTGTCGCAAGGCAGCCAATTCTCACAACGACAAAAAGACTCCTTCCGCCGCTTGTCACGAGGCAAACGATTCTACATATCCCGTGTCCGCGCTATCGGTCCTGACGGCATCGAACGTGACCTTGCCCCAATGGAAGTAATAGTAAATTAATGATTTCAATATTTCAGTCATGAAGCATATACATCATATTCTCTTGATCGCTCTCGCCATCGTCACCGCCGGCTCAGCCCATGCGCAGGAAACCACCTCACGCTCTTCCGAAGTGCGTCGCGGCACCCGTGACGCGGCCGCAAAAAGCGCTGACAACAGCGCCAACGTGACCGAACGTATGCAGCAATTCTTTGAAGAGCCCGAAAGCAGCGACGCTGACGCGCAGTGGATGAAAATCGTCTATCGCCAACTTGACCTTGACAAGGTGAAAAACGCGCCGCTGTATTATCCTGAGGAACTTACCGAGGGCCAGGAGAACTTGTTCCGCATAATCATGCGTCTTCTTGCATCGGGCGAACTGCAGGCCTACGAATATCTCGATGGCAGAGAAGTGTTTACCGACCAGTATCGAGTGAATGTGCGCGATATGCTCGACCGCTTCCATATTCTTTACACTGACGCCAAAGGCTCTACCGAAAAGAATCCGCGATTCACCATTGAAGAGAGCGATGTACCTTGCAATGAAGTACTTAGCTATTACTTGCTCGAAAAGTGGGAGCTAGACAAGCGCAGCAATCGTATGCGCACCACCGTTGAAGCAGTGTGCCCCGTGCTTCATCGCTCGGGCGACTTCGGCGGCGAGGCTGTGAAATATCCCATGTTTTGGATAAAGATGAATTCATTGCGCCCTTACCTTATCCAGCAATCAATATTCATTGACGACGACAATAATCTTGCGTCATATAATTATGATGACTTTTTCAAACTCGCTCTTTATGAGGGAGATATTTACAAGACCCGCAATCTGCGCAATCGCTCGATGATGCAGCTATATCCTGACCCCGACGACATGAAAAAGGCTCAGGACAGCATCCAAAATTATCTTGAAAACTACGAGAAGAAGCTGTGGGTACCCACTCGCGAGGAGATAATCGCGCAGCGTGAGGAGCGCGAACGTCTCGCATCGGGCGACACCATCGCAAGCCGTGACGAGACGGTCACTACCGCTCAAGCATCATCATCTCGCGCCAAACGCGCCGCTAAACCGAAAGCCACAAAGGTAAAGAAGGCGAAACAGCCCAAAAGCGCCAGCGCGTCGTCATCGGCCACACGCTCAGTGAGACGCCGCAAATAGCAATGGACGGAGCATCTGAGGGAGTTCCGCAGGAATCTCCCTTTTTTAGGGTCAGCGGACAACATTGTCAGCAGGTGAACATAGCCGTCAAAGTTCTTTACATACCTTTCTCCACCGTTTTTGCGGCTCATTTCAACAATTTTTGCCCGGTCGAGTGATTTTATTAGCTGACCATACACCGGCTGTCCGAAAAAATGGGTACTTTTGCTCATGGTTATTCGGTTTTGTTTGGCGACAGCTAAATAACCAAAATGGGCTGTCTCCACCAAATGGAATCAGCCCTAATTTTGTATACGCTCAAAATTTTTTAGCGGACAGTAATAATTAATTTCCAACTCGGACTTAACGCAACGGCTGCTCTTAGCTGCAACAACAACTTGAGCCGCGGACAGAAACTCGAACTTGATGTTGAGACCACCTACGCTAACGCATATTGGACTGTCGACAAAGTGTTTGAGGTTCCCGAAGATGGCGAATACACCTTTATCAACCATGCCGCTAAGGGCACAGAGCTTAACATCGGCAAGGCAGTAAGAGGCGATGAAGACACATCATCTTTCGGCAACAAACTTTCTTGCGATTTCAGCGAAGGTGAACCTGCGATTGTAGGCGATGAGGACGCTACCATCACAAAAACTTTATCTAAAGGTGATCTTATAGCAGTTCAATCAGAGGTTTACACTCCTCTTGCTGAGGGCGCTCCTTATTTGAAAGTAGCCAAAGGCTCAACCGGCGGCATCAACACCGCAGCAGGCACTAAGGCAGTAGCTTACGACATGACCGCCCGCAAAGTCGCAGAAGTGGCAATCGCAGCCGGAAGCGAATCGCAGGTCATCACTCTCGATGTTCCTTCAGGCATCTATTTAATCGTTGTTTATGGCAACAATCGCTCGGCATCGGCCAAAGTTGTTGTTGAATAATCACAACGAATAACAATCACAGTGTGAAAAAAATCATATTATAGACTATGAACATATCTATAACCAGCCACATGAAAATCGCAGCGGCTCGGCCATCGTGGTAAACAAGGATAAGCTCGACAAGATACAAGCGCCCGATTTAAGTTCAAAATTGGAGGGTATAACTCCCGGACTTACGATGTACAACAATCAGATGAGCATACGAGGCATCTCGTCTTTCTCGATTGACAGCACTCCGCTTCTCGTAATCGACGGCCAGCCGGCTACGAGCACCTCGCTTGACGCTATCAACCCTGACATAAAATGATATAACCGAACAGGATGTTGCCGCCGGCCTCGACGCGCTGCGCCGCAACGATTACCGCCGGGAATACCGC
>CAZELD010000058.1:0-13962 GCA_964512855.1 uncultured Muribaculum sp. | reverse complement strand
CATTCCTTAATCTGACGTTCAATGACGTCAATCATCTCCTTGTACTGACGGATGAGGTCTATGTCGGCTTGATGGAAATCAGCGGTCACCGCCGCCGTTATCACGTCCTTGCCATGTTTGTTGATTGTTTTTCCGTGAATGAGTTTGACGAGTTCGGCGGGGTCAGTCACACCCTTGACAATGGCCGTAATGCACGATTGGCAGCTTTTGCCCTTGACCTGCGCCACATAGTTGCTAAGACGGAAACCGCACCTCTGCAAGGCGGCATCAAGCTTGTTGGTGTTATACACCAGATCATCGTTGAGGTCAAAGATGCGGCGGTTGTACTTGCGCATATCCTGCACCGCGGCATCCGGCACGAAACTGCCTTTGATGAGATTCTTGAGCAGGCGCTCCGCTATCCATTGGGCATCCTTCACGTCGCTCTTGCGACCGGGGAGCTGCTTGATGAAAAACGGGTTGACCAGCTTGAGCGACATGCTGTCACACAACGCATTCCACACAGGGACCCAGTAGGTCGCGGTACTCTCCATCGCGGCCTCCGTTACCCCTTGGGACACCATGTCTGCACACATTTGATGGAGTTCGGGAGTCAGGGTCCCGTACGTTTTCTGAAAAATAATGGCCTCGTCATGGCCCATCACACAAAGATAAATGCTATCTTTGTGGACGTCAAGGCCTGCCACAGTCCGTTGTCTGTCCATATAGATGAGGAATTTAATTTTATTGCCCTCAATTTACGAAAAATGTGCCAAGAGCACGGTATCTAAAGACAGATAAGTTGCGGTGGCCTTGACCTTTTTATTCTGCCGGTGTAAAAATCTGAGATTTTTTATGTACTTTTGTAAGTTAACAAACCTGTATATATTCTTATGAATCTGAATATCGAGGAAATGATTACGCTCAATTATGAGCTTGAAGGATTGCTTTACCTCGCCCTTCACCGCGGAGACGACACTCCGCCAAAAGTATGGGAAATGATATCGGCTAAAATAGAGTCGCTGCGCGAAGCCATTCCCGACAACTTCTCTGACAACAACGAGGAAAAAACTGTTGCGCAACATGACGACGAGGAAGAAACCATAAACAATGAAAACAGAAATGCAGCGCAAGCAATTGTCAACGATAATGACAATCAACCAACTCATAACGCTGAAGACACCAATGAGCTTCAACCGTTGCCGATTCCGGAAGAGCCGACACAACCCGCCACTCCCGATGAGATGATGACACTAATAAAGGAGGAGGAGTTGGAAGCGGCAGAAGCTGAACCGCTCGAAGAGCCGAGAATTAATCTCCAAGACAAGTATGTCCCATTTTCTGAGCAAAAAGTGTCGGCATCAGACTCCGCAAACAGCAATATACGTCTTGATGAAAAACTCGCACGCGAAAATTCAAAAAATTTACGCAAAGCGTTTTCGCTTAATGACAAATTCAGGTTCCGCCGCGAACTGTTTTCTAATAGCGAATCAACAATGATGGAGACATTGGACACAATTGAAGCCATGTCATCAATCAGCGAAGCCCTCGATTATTTCTATAATGATTTGAACTGGGATGAATCCAATCAGGACGTGATTGACTTTATCGAGATAGTAACTCACCACTTTTCAGGCAAATGAGCGGAAAACTATTTATAGTGCCCACCCCAATCGGCAATCTTGACGATATGTCGCCGAGGGCGATTGAAACATTGCGGTCAAGCAACTTAATCCTTTGTGAGGACACACGCACAAGCTCTGTACTGCTGCGCCATTTCGGAATATCCACCCCCACGGCAAGCCATCATAAGTTTAACGAACACTCGGCTACCGCTTCCGTGATAGACAAACTGAAAAGCGGAATGACAATATCTCTCATAAGCGATGCAGGAACCCCGGGAATATCAGATCCCGGATTCTATCTTGTGCGTGAATGTCGCGCCAACGGAATTGACGCAGAAACTCTTCCGGGGCCAACGGCGCTTATTCCGGCGCTGGTCAACTCTGGGTTGCCATGCGACCGATTTGTTTTTGAAGGATTCCTCCCGCAAAAAAAAGGAAGAGCCTCACGAATTTCAACTCTCGCAAACGATGAACGCACATTTATCATATATGAATCACCGTTAAGGCTACTGAAAACTTTGACACAATTGGCTGATGCTTGTGGAAATGAACGGGAAGCGTCAGTGTCACGGGAGATTTCAAAATTGCACAACGAAACAGTCACCGGCACTCTCGGAGAATTGATTGAACATTTCACAATAAACAATCCACGCGGCGAAATTGTTATAATCGTTAGAGGGAAACATGGCGATACCGAACCTCGCCGTCACAAAAACAAATATAAGAATAATGACGAATAAACATTATAACATATTCTAATTTAAAAGAAGATGAAAAAAATCGTTTTAATCATTGCAGTAGGAATGATATTCTTAACTGCATGTAACGGAGGAAAAGTAAAACAGCTTGAAGACGCAAAACTATTAACGGACGATTCTTTGCGTGTGGCTCTCGCTAATCAAGACAGCCTGCTGGTGCTTCTCAATGATATTACCGATGGAATGAATCAAATTAAGGACTTGGAAAAGATTCTCACCAATTCAACTGATCTTACGGCTGAATCTCAATCACGCAAAGAGCAAATAAAAAATGATATGCTTGCCATACAACAAGCGCTCCAGGAACGTCGACAGAGATTAGCTGAACTTGAATCAAAACTCAAAAACTCTCAGGGATACAATGTAACCTTGCAGCGCACTATTGACAATCTTAAAGCCGAAATAGCGAATCAGGAAACTACAATTTCAACCTTACGCAACGACCTTGCCGTAGCTAAGATTCAAATTGCAGATCTCGGCACTAAAGTGGATTCGCTTAACACTACAGTAGCATCTGTAAGTGAAGAAAAAGCGAAAGCGGAAGAAGCTACCGAAAGCGCGATCAACGAGCTCAACACTTGTTACTATGCTATCGGCACGAAAAAAGAATTGAAGGAAGCGAAAATAATCGAAACAGGATTCCTGCGCAAAACCAAACTTCTGCAAGCTGATTTCCAACAGAGCTATTTTACTAAAGCCGACAAACGCACACTCACAACAATACCGACACACTCACAAAAGGCTAAAATCATAACCAATATGCCGGAAGGAAGTTATGACCTACATGAAGTCGATGGAATGATGGTGATAAACGTAACTAACCCCGATAAATTCTGGAGTATGTCCAATTACCTCGTTGTCCAAGTTAACTAACTTGCAACGCGCTCGATTAGAAAAGAGCGATAAAGCAGTTTAAACGCACAGAGGCAGAAGATGCTCAGCTAACACCTCTACAATAGTTAGCGACATCTCCTGCCTCTTATGTTCTTTTATGTATTCGTATCAATCTTTTTATAATGCGCGATTCGACAAAAATAAGTATCTTTGCACTACAATTTAAAGATTATAATCATGGCTCTTCAATGTGGAATAGTAGGCTTGCCTAATGTAGGCAAATCAACCCTTTTTAACTGCCTGTCCAATGCAAAGGCACAGTCAGCCAATTTCCCGTTTTGCACAATAGAACCCAATGTTGGAGTAATTACGGTGCCCGACGACCGTCTTAATAAACTTGTCGAAATGTGCAATCCGAAAAGCGTTGTTCCTGCAACAGTAGAAATCGTCGATATCGCCGGCCTCGTAAAAGGCGCGAGCAAAGGAGAAGGTCTCGGCAATAAGTTTTTAGCGAATATTAGGGAGACCGACGCCATTATCCATGTGCTGCGCTGTTTTGACAATGATAATATTACCCACGTCGACGGCTCAGTGAATCCGGTTAGAGACAAAGAGATAATCGATTACGAACTCCAGCTTAAGGATCTTGAGACGGTTGAAGCACGAATAGCGAAAACCCAAAAACAAGCGCAAACCGGTGGCGATAAAGTAGCCAAAATGCAGTATGAAGTGCTATGTAAATTCAAAGAAGCGCTTGATCAAGGCAAGCCTGCGCGCTCTGTGACATTTGAAAGCGTCGATGAAAATAAATTCGCCCGCGATTTATTCCTCCTCACGGCAAAACCGGTGCTGTATGTGTGCAACGTGGACGACGCTTCGGCTGTAAACGGCAATAAATATGTCGATGCTGTGCGTGAAGCCATAAAGGACGAAGGAGCGCAATTGCTCATCGTAGCAGCACAGACAGAAGCCGACATAGCCGAGCTTGACACTTGGGAAGAACGACAGGAGTTTCTTAACGAGATAGGGCTAAAAGAATCCGGTGTAAGCCGTCTTATCCGTTCTGCATACGCCCTTCTCGACTTACAGACCTACTTCACTGCAGGGCCAGATGAAGTTAGAGCATGGACATTCATGAGGGGAAGCAAAGCTCCGCAATGCGCCGGAATCATACACACTGATTTTGAGAAAGGATTCATCCGCGCAGAAGTGATAAAATATGACGATTACGTAGCTCTCGGCGGAGAAACAGGAGTTAAAGAAGCCGGAAAATTAAGTATTGAAGGAAAAGAATATGTTGTTAACGACGGCGACATTATGCACTTCCGTTTCAACATTTAATAAAATTGAAATTGAAAATACGTAAAAAAGGGTCAAACATTCTTGACCCTTTTTCCGTTATTATATCAAACAACTATTTACTTATGATTGGGAAATTGAATTTGTTCTTAGCAATTGCCCTTATCTATCCCTTGAGTCCAAAGGCTCAAGGGATTAGTGAAATTATTGGACATCTAAAGGACACTCACTGCTATACCGCCGACGTTAATTATCACATAATGATGTCGCTTCAACCTGATGTAGATTATCACATAACCCTCGAAGCAATAACAGCTTCAACCGATTCGCTATCACCATGCGATTACATTATCGACTGGTCTATGAATACACCTTCAGGTGAGCAAACAGGATTTTCGGCATATCACAATAGAAACGTATATGATTTTCACGGAGAACGACTCTTAGAGTATCATTACGATTGGGATTCAATACCATTTCTTCAGACCAACAAAGCTCTTCCGGGAATACAGAGACGTATGCAATTCTGTTCATTATTGCCTCAATTTATAGCAGAGCAACTCGATGATATAATATCACACCCTGATAAATACGATTATTCTTTTCACGCCGATACGACAGTGAACGGCAACAACTGCGCAGCCATAAAAGGCGTCATGATCGTTAACGATGAAGTGTGCAAAGAATTTATATATGCGTTCAATCGCACAAACGGTATGCCATTATATTCCGAGATAGAAAATAATCCCGGAGCGTTGGTGGAACAAACGATAATAACCGAATACAGCAACACAAGGATAAACGATGATTGCGCGCCGATAACCGACAATGAACTGATGAAGCGCTATCCGCTTATCTTCGAAAAATTCCGTGAGAGCAACTATGCCATAGAAAATATGCATGGGCAACGGCTTCCGGGATTCTCTCTGCCGACAACTACCGGAGAGCGATATTCTCGACGCGCCGGTGAACCGTTCCGTGCACTCACTCTTATCGTACTGATTGATCCAAAATCAGGTTTTGCGAAACCGACAATATCTGAAATTCGTAAAGCGGTTGAACTGATGCCTGTAAACGCTGATATAATATGGGCTTTCACAAGCAACAATGTAGACCAAATTGAAGAAATTATCCCGACAGTCCTTTCAGGAGAACATTTACTGATGAGCGCTAAATCGTTAGCGCGTGATTGCGGAGTGTCAGCCTATCCGGTTACAATAATCTCAAAAGATGACGGCACGGTTGCCGATGTCGTCATTGGATTCAACAATGATATGTCATCAATTGTTATACAGAAAGCGGCGATTGCCGCAAAATAATAACTATAATGTATTAAATGTATGGAAACTGTATATTTCAGCGGAAACGAATGCCACACTTATGGATCTGTACCTGCGGTAGACTCCGTAGCGCCCGAGTTCTCACTTGTCGATGTCGATCTAAAGGAACTGACGCGTGAAAGCTTCCCCGGGAAAAAAATTGTATTAAATATTTTTCCCAGCCTCGACACCGCAGTATGCGCTATGAGCGTACGCAGATTCAACCAAGAAGCAGCAAAAAAAGACGATGTGGCAGTACTTTGCGTATCAATGGATCTGCCATTCGCCGCTAAACGATTCTGCACTCTCGAAGGGCTAAACAATGTTTACCCTGCATCAGCTTTCAGATCACCGGAATTCGCTAAAAATTACGGCGTGCAATTAATTGACGGGTCATTAAAAGGACTTCTTGCCCGCGCGGTTGTGATTATTGATGAGAATCATCGAGTTATATACAGAGAACTCGTCAACGAAATCACTCATGAGCCTGATTACGAAGCAGCATTAAAAATGATTTAATTTTCTTTTTTCGACAATAAGAAATCTTCATAGAGGCGGATATAATCCGCCTCTATATATTTATCAGATGCGAGCACAAGACACACCGCTCCTGAAGAGAAATCATCAAGCGTACGCCATATTCCCGGAACAATATGCAGTCCTTTATTAGATCGATTGAGCATATATGACCGTTTTTCTATCCCATCGTCAAGAGTTACCGTAAAACTGCCGCTAACCGCCACAATCATTTCATGCAGCTCTCTGTGCGAATGTCCACCTCGGCTTTCACCACCGGGAACGTCATACAGATAATACACTCGTTTAACGTCAAACGGAGCATTAAGTCCATTCTCGCATACTATTAAATTTCCTCGGCGCTGATGATTATAGGTATCAAGATCCAATACCCTGCAGTCATCTATTGTTACTTTCTTCATTCCAATCAAGCTCTTATTTTAGGCTGAATCTATTTATAATCTCGGATATCGCTTCCGCATCATCAATTGATGTGCACGCAGGACTTATCGGCAAACTCACCACTTCTGCCGCAATACGCTCGGCTATCGGGAAGGAGAGTCCTTTCCAAGCCCTATAACATTTCTGATGATGTATCGGCGTGGGATAATGGATGGCAGTACCGACACCATTCTCATCAAGATAAGCCCTGAAAGCTTTACGGTCATTGACCCTTACCACATATTGGTGATATGTATGATATCCCCCGGCAGATGTAGGCAATACCACATTTTCATTGCGGATATTTTTGTTATACACCTCAGCCAATGCGCGGCGCGACACATTTTCCTCATCAATATACCTTAATTTATATGATAGCATGGCCGCCTGAATCGTATCCAGACGGCTGTTTACCCCTTGATATATATTGTCATATTGCCTTAAGCTCCCATAGTTGCCAAGAGCCCTTACAACGTCGGCCAGGTCAGAATCATTAGTAGTCACAGCTCCGGCATCACCGAGCGCGCCAAGATTTTTTGTGGGATAAAAACTGAATCCGGCCGCATCGCCAAGATTTCCGGTAAGCTTTCCTCCTACGCTTGCGCCTATACCCTGCGCGTTATCTTCAATAATTTTCAATCCACGTTCTGAGGCTATACGCTTCATTTTTTCGGAATATGCGGGCAATCCGTAGAGATGCACGGTTAGTATAGCTTTCGTTCTGGGAGTCATGTGCCGCTCAATAAGCGAATCATCGAGATTATATGTCGCAATATCCGGCTCGACCAATACCGGGGTCAGTCGATTGTCTGTTATCGCGAGCACGGTTGCTATATAAGTGTTTGACGGCACAATAATCTCATCATAATCCGTCATTATGCCAAGCTCTTTATACGCTCTAAGAATCAACCGCAGCGCGTCAAGCCCATTCCCTACTCCCACGCAATAAGACGCTCCCGTATACGAAGCCAAATCATGCTCAAACTGAACTACGTCATCGCCGCCCACATAACGGCCACTGTCAACAACACGGCAGCAAATCTGTTTCAGTTCATCGGCATAACGGCGGTTTACAAGCCCTAAATCAAGAAATGGATATTTTTTCATTCTGAAATATTACGTAATCCCTTATATAATCAGCCTCATTATATGCGGTCGACGAAAGCACCAATGCCACTGAATTGGTTGAAAAATTATCAATCACTCGCCATGTCATTCTTGGCACATAAAGTCCATAATAAGAGCGAGCCAAGTGATAGCGGCGTTGATTCACGCCGTCATCAAGCAAAACATCAAATGAGCCCGATAATGCCACAATCACCTCATCCTGCTCACGAAACGCATGACCTTTGCGGGAATTTCCGCCGGCGACATCACATATCCAATATGTACGTTTAAGCTCGAACGGCAATATGTCAGGCGCTTGGATAAACGAAAGATTACCGCGCGCATCCTCTATTTTAGGAAGTTCAATAAGTCTTATTTCTTCTTGTTTCATTTATCATGGTCTAATTTTATGCAATTTACACTTTTTTATCCATATCGCCACTACTATTTCCAATAAAAAAAAGCTGCCCCTATCGTAGAAGCAGCTTTTTTTTAGCGTAGAATGCTAATAACACTTCGGTCTAACACAGACCCTTGTCTTGACCATGTTTCAGAACAGCCTCACAAATAAATTCAGTGATACTGTCCACCTGCTCAAGCACCGCATGAACTCTTGCCGGAGCGTTAAATCCGTAACGCTTCACGGTAGATTTTTTTCGGCCTGCACCGGGACGGCGACCGCCTCTTTTTTTTGTAATTTCTTCCATAACTCGCCTAAACTAAGCACAAAAAATATTAATAATATACCCGTGGATATAATCCACAAATAAACTTATTGCAAATCTACAAAAAATTCATCCTTTTCATTAGAATTTAATATTTTTTTGCCTATTTTCTTCTAAAATAATGATTTTATAACTCTATAATCATCTAAACCTCAAATCTTAGAGACGGTTAGGACGGCATCCAGCCTAAGAAAAAACAACAAGAGAATGTGTCATAATAGCTTAGTCTATCAATCCGCGATTACGCAGCAGAGCATCAGCCGAAGGTTGCTTGCCGCGGAATTTCACGTAAAGAGCCATCGGATCATCGCTGCCACCCATTTCAAGGACATTTTCACGGAACGACTTAGCGGTCTCCGGGTCAAATATGCCTTTTTCTTTGAACAGTTCAAATCCGTCTGTGTCAAGCACTTCGGCCCAAAGATAGGTATAATATCCTGAAGCATAACCATCGCTGCCGAATATATGCTTGAAATATGGACTGCGATAGCGATAAGTCAACTCCTTCGGCATACCGAGTTTATCTGCGACTGCCTTTTCAAAGCCTTCGATATCAATATTATCGGTATCCATAAGCTTACCCCATTCAAGGTCGAGAAGAGCGGCTCCAGCCAATTCGGTAGTGCGGAATCCTTGATTATGCTTTGACGCACGGTTGAGCTTTTCAATCAATTCATCGGGTATAGTCTCTCCGGTTTCAGAGTTACGGGCATAGGACTTCAGCAACTCCGGCTCAAACGCCCAATGTTCATGAATCTGAGAGGGAAGTTCAACGAAATCGCGATCCACATTTGTGCCGGCCTGACTCTTATATTTAGCTCTCGAAAGCATTCCGTGCAACCCGTGACCAAATTCATGGAACATGGTTTCAACTTCGTCGATAGACAACAAGCATGGACTATCAGGAGTAGGATGGGTGAAATTACATACATTAAAGATAATCGGACGTTCAATCTTTATTTCCCCGCCCTTTTCCGGATCAATATTCTCAATCACTCCTGATCCCTTAAATTCGCTCATCCATGCGCCTTGACGCTTAGAGGAACGGCTATAGTAGTCAGTCATAAATACTGCCACATGGTTACCGTCAGCATCTTTCACTTCATAAACATTGACCTCAGGATCATATTTAGGAGCATCAGCCATTTCAGTGAATGTAATGCCATAAAGGCGATTAGCCATTTCAAAAATGCCTTTACGGACACTGTCAACATGGAAATAGCGGCTCACTTCGTCAGGATTGATGTCATATTTAGCCTTACGGACTTTCTCATTGTAATAATAGTAGTCCCATGGAGCTATCTCAAAAGTATTGCCCTCCGAATTACTCAATGCCTGCATTTCTGCTACCTCTTCGCCGACTTTCTTTACCGCTGGTTTCCAAATTTGCATCAACAGATTTTCCGCATTTGACACATTTTTCGCCATAACGGCATCAGTCATATAAGCGGCATAATTTTCAAACCCGAGAAGGGAGGCTTTCTTGGCGCGTTCTTTCAAAATGTCAGCAATAACAGGATAATTGTTATACTCTCCCGAAGAAGCCAATGACGTGTAACCTTTATACATAGTCTCGCGTATATTGCGATCATCAGCATAAGTCAATACAGGCAGACGGCTGGGCGCGTGCAATGTGAACACCCACTGCCCTTTTCTGCCGCTATTGGCCGCTGTTTCAGCAGCAAGCGCTACGCAAGTCGATGGAATGCCGCTCAATTGAGATGAGTCCGAAACCACAATTTCAAAGGCATTAGTCGCCGACAAAAGGTTTTTATTGAACTTCAAATAAAGATCCGACAAGTTCGCGTTAACTTTCTTCAACTCCTCCTTTGCCTCATCATCGAGCAGCGCGCCGTTACGCACGAAACCTTTATAGCTCTTCTCTACAAGAAGGCGCTGTGCTGTAGTGTAATCAACGCTGTCACGATTATCATACAGGTATTTTACACGCTCAAACAATTTTGGATTCATCGACACTTCGTCGCTATGAACAGAAAGCAATGAATAGAACTCGCTGCCGATCTCCTGCATCTCCGGGCTGGAATTAGATTCGTCAAGATTTGAGAACACGGCTACAGCGCGATCCAAAATAGGGCTGCTCTCCTCAAGGGCAAGAATGGTGTTTTCAAATGTCGGCTTCTCCGGATTATTCACGATAGCCTCGACATTGGCTTTCTGCTCCTCAATTCCGGCCTTTAACGCCGGAAGATAATCCTCATACTCGATCTGATCGAATGGAGGGATCTCAAATGGAGTGGTGTAAGACTCCAAAAATGGATTTTTGTGTTCTTGTGACATTTTACAAGAATAAAACGCCGACCCGCACAATAACGCAGCGGCGGCAACAGTTAATGGTAATTTAGTTTTTCTCATATAATTAATGATTGGTAATATGATCTATTTTGAAGTTAAATCCCATACGAAAGTCGCAGTAAGCGGATAATGGTCGGAACTTTTCAGATTTCCCCGTTTCACCCTTAATGCTTTCATTCCTCCCCGATAAAATATATGATCTATCCGAAAATAAAATCGATTGTCATTATAAGTTATCATCGGGCCAAAAGAGCAAGCATTATAAGCATCTCTAAGTCCGGCCTTAAGCATGGCTCTGTAAGCATAGCTTCCCGGCACATCATTGAAATCTCCAGCAAGAATGACATCTTGCGATGACGAGGACAGAAACTTGTTTATACTGTCGACTTGCTCCGACCGTGCTCTAAATGCGTCAAGAAGTTTCGGGATTATATTATGCTTGGCCTGACTCAACTCACTGCGCGTCGGCTTAGACTCTTTATTAGTCAACTCGCGATACAGAGCCTTATCGTCAGGTGTCAGTCCCAAAGACTGCAAATGACAGTTAACTATCGTCACATTATGCCCGTCAATATCAGCGTTATATGCGGTATATTGACCTGAAGCCCAATCCGATGATATAGGCACATCAAGCAACCTAACCGGGAATCGGGATAAAATCATCTCTCCGGCCCGATTAGGAGTATCAATATAATATGGATACCGTGATTTTAACGAATCTTGTTGCGCTTTGTTGCAAAAAGAATTATTTCCATATAACGGATATGCCTCTTGAAGACATACAATATCAGGATTTTGCGACAAAATATAATTGATTGTGCGGTTTCCCCGTGAAGGATTCTCTCCTTGGTGGTCGGTAAAATTAAACACATTATATGTCATGAACGTGAACGCGCCTTTCATTTCTTCACGCATGACGGTCGGCTTAAATACGTGCAACGGAAAATTAGACTTAACCGGTCCAAAACATAGGGCGAACACTATTACTGACAACCAAAGCAATCGCTTCCGAGAAACAAAAATGTTAACAGCCAACAACAGCGCTGAGATAAGAATCCAGAACGGAAAAGTCATGTTGACCAACTGTCCAAGTGGAAATTTCTCAGGGTTAGCCATGCCCGCATAAGCGGAAGTGATCGTAAAAACAGCGACAATAAGATTGACCGGCAGCCATATTGTCATAAAAACGCCTCTCAATACACGCACGATGCCCATCACTTTATACGTCTGCTTACATCAAACAATCTATCTTTCTCCTGCTTTGTCAAAGAACCATAGCCCGATTTCTTCACCTTATCAAGAATTTCATCAAGGCAAGCCTCATCTGGTTTAGACTTGGATGAACGAAACGCAGGCTTAGCGCCATAAAATTTATAGATTCTATCAAACAATCGGTTACGAAGATTGATGATACGATCTGCTGCAATACAGTATGGCCGAGTTATGTCAATGCCGTTTTTTTGAGCTAAAGCGTACCATATACCCATGATAGCGCCACCAATATGCGCGATATGGCCGCCACTGTTACTGCCGCCAATACTAATGAAATCAATAACTATAGTCGCTATAGCAACCCACTTCAACGAAATTTCGCCCAACAACAGCAGATTCATCTTATAATCGGGATGTCTCACAGCAGTAGCAACGACAATAGCAAGCACTGAAGCCGAAGAGCCGATTATCAACCCATATAATCCGAACATTGTATAGCACAGCATAAAGAGGATTCCTCCTCCAAGGCCGCCATACAGATAGAGCGCCAACATACTTTTTGAACTGTCGGCAAGTAGAAATATTTCTCCAAACCAATATAACCACAGCATATTAAACAAAATATGCAACAAGTCATATTGAGAGAACATATATGTGATTATCGTCCACGGAACACGTAAAAACGAGCCTAAATCCGACGGCAGTTCAACCATAAGCAATGCCTTCTCCGGATTTAATGACGTAAAGCCGAGCACGAATGTCAGTAGATGCAGCAACAAAAATACCGCCACATTCACAAACACGAGCTTAATAAGCATTGAACCCGTGATCCACTTTATTCTCAGCTCTTTAATAAAATCCATCCCGGCCTATTATATTCTTATGTTTCCAATAGAGCAAAATCAAGAATCCAAATATCATTCCTCCAAGATGCGCGAAGTGAGCCACTCCATCATTTGCGGATGCCACTCCGAGAGCAAGTTCAATCAAGCCATATCCAAGAACCATCCATTTAGCCTTGATCGGAACCGGAACAAACATTAAATACAACGGACGATTAGGGAATATCATTCCGAACGCAAGCAACACGCCATATATAGCTCCCGAAGCGCCAATAGTGACAAGCATATTTTCTACCGCTTCCTTAAGATGAGCCAGTTGAAGAAGTGATATCGACGCATTGACAGCGGCCATACTCATATTATTGGCATGAGCCACCTCGGCAAGATACATTTCAGCATTCTTATTTACAAATGAATCGATCATCATGGCCCACACGCCTTCCTGAACCAAGGCGGCTCCGATGCCGCACGACAGATAATAGAACAGGAACCGTTTTCCACCAAGCACCCGCTCAAGAGTTATACCAAACATGAACAAAGTGAACATATTGAAAAACAGATGCGCGATGCCATCCGTCGAATGCATGAACATATATAAAATAATCTGGGCTATATTGAAATCGGAAGCTCCCACATAATGCAATCCTCCATATCTGATCATCGCATTGCCGAACTTACCCGAAAATAGAATCATTGCCACCCATACGATAAAGTTGATTATAATCAGATTTTTCGTAACAGGAGGCATAGACCTAAAAAAAGATCCGCTGTTTCCTATCATATCTCTATTTATATTCGGAATTATTTACTTTCTAACGCAAAAGTACATAAAATATTGGGATTTTTATACCCACAGAATAAGAAAGTCAAGACTGAGGCCATATTTGTGGGTGAAAAAAGCCATTTGATAAACTCGTCAATTTTATGCTTTCTTTCGTCGAGTTTAACTTTTTATTCAAGTTTCGCAAGTTGATTTAAACGGACTTTATGGT
>CAZELD010000057.1:0-14321 GCA_964512855.1 uncultured Muribaculum sp. | reverse complement strand
CGACGACATATATCCATATCAATTCAAAATGTTCTAAATGAAATATTTGATAAAAATGTATTGAAACAAACGTCTTAAAATTTTTGTTGCCTAAACCTAAACAATAGGTTGTGTGTTATATTTATGTATGAAAACTATTAGATTGATCTATCCGCAGTGGCAGGGAGGCAATATTGCCCGTTGGATTCCGAATATCCCTGCCAAAGATTCTTCAAAAGATTATTATCTTGGCGCAATGCTTCTTGATTTTCTTGCACCTAAAACAAATGCTGAAACTTATACCGTGCCGATTTCAACCGAAATATCTGAAAGGGTTGAGGTCGATGGTGTGCTTGACCGTGATATAATTGCGGAGCAAACTAAAGCGGCTCTTGATATTCTCACGATTGCTAACCCTGACAAGGTTGTTACTCTTGGCGGTGATTGTTCGGTAGCGCTCCTGTGTTTTCTTATATTGCAAATAAATACAGTAATGATGTGGCGATAGTGTGGATTGACGCGCACCCTGACATTACATTGCCGGGCGATGATTATAACGGATACCACGCAATGGCTCTCACCGCCTGCATGGGAATGGGCGACTCGAAGATTGTGGGTCGGCTTCCCGGTAAAGTTTCACCTAATGATATATGTATTGCCGGTTCCAGGATACTGAATTTCCGTATATCGCCAAGCGCATAGAGGATTTTGGCATCACTCACTTCTCTCCGACTGATTTGACTGAAACGAGTCATCCCGTAATAGATTGGCTTAACATAAGGTGAAAATCGAAAGTAATGATTCATTTCGATATGGATGTTATGGATCCTACTGACATACTTGCTGCCGTAGCGGATGGCCCCGATGGAGGTATGAAACTGAACGAGGTTGTGCGACTAATCAACGATATAGCCAAAGTCAAAGAACTTGTAGCCTTGACCGTGGGTGAGCCGATGCCTCGGCTTGCAATCCGTCTTAAGTCAATGCTTGCTGACTTACCGCTGATAAGCGATTGATTAAGAATTGAATTGTTCTGATATTGCGGGACGTATGGAAGTGAAAATTGCTGAGAGAATTTTCCGGTTTTGCCGAATCCATTAAGCTTTCTGAGAAACTGAATGAGGCGGCATCTTTATCCGTCATTACCGACAGAAGTGCAGGCCCATCAGCTTCAAGCCATTGTCTCATAGCCCCCTCCAATTGCAGAGGGTCATCGACAGTCACGGCATGAAATCCCATTACCGTAGCCATACTTCCGAAGTCAGGATTTGAGAGGTTAGTCTCATTCGGCTTTAGACCGGCCATCTCCATCTCCCATTTCACAAAAGCGAGACTCCTATTGTCTGCCACCAACAGCTTTATCGGAAGTTTGTACTGTATAATGGTGAGCAACTCTCCCATAAGCATTGAGAATCCACCATCTCCACAAATGGCAATCACCTGGCGGTCAGGACAAGCAAATTTAGCACCTATTGCCATGGGCATGGCATTTGCCATCGAACCATGGGTAAATGAGCCAATCATGCGTCGGTCTTTCTTCTGCGTGAGATAATGGGAAGTCCATAAATTATTCATCCCGGTGTCAACCGTAAACACGGCATTCGCAGCGAAAGCCCCCGACTCTTCATGGCGCATATGTATGAATTTTACACGTCCGTCATTAACAAGGGCATTCGTAAGGTCGTTCAGGCTATCGCCCGTTATTGCGTATAAATGTTTAACTCCGGCATCGGCAATCATCTCGGCGACCTGGTCAGCCACTTTTTTCGGTTGATTCATCTTCGTGTTATATTTACTTAAGCTATAATTCCAAACAAATTCATGCAAATTAATGTTTATTTTTGCACTCCGATTTAGAGTCTACAACTGCGAGGTCATATACCCGGTCGAATACTTCACATCCGCATTGATCCATATTCGTAAAGTTCTAAGCGTTTATCTTAGTCACGGTTATCTTAACGGGAGTGATTCCACGCAACGAATGTTCAGTGTCGGGAGCCATGCGGATGCAATCACCGGCCTTCATGTTAAAATGTTTGTCGGGCGAACCATAGATTGTAAAAATCATTTCACCCTCGATCACTTGCACAAGTACATCGCAATGCACATGATGACGGGGGACTTCAACATCCTTGCCGAATGACACGAGCAACACTTCGCCGTTGTCATTGCCTATAATACGCTTGAAATGTGGTTTCCCTTCAATAAATTCAATCTTGTCAACGAGACGAATAACCTCATTCAGTTCTGTTATGTTTTCCATAATTCATTATTTGTTTATCAGGTTCTCAATATCGTCCTCAACGGTTGAGATAGTGCCGATGTGGAATTTATTCTGAAGCACTTTCAGAATGTCATGTGTGAAGAAAGCGGGGAGTGTAGGCCCGGTGTGAATGTTCTGCACACCGAGAGAAAGTAATGCCAACAGAACAATTACGGCTTTCTGCTCATACCATGCGATGTTATAGACAATCGGCAGGTCGTTGACTGACGGCGCTTTCAGCGCATCCTTTAGCGCGAGTGCTATGCGCACAAGCGAATAGGAATCGTTGCATTGCCCGGCATCAAGCACACGCGGCACACCCTCAATGTCGCCCAAAGGCATTTTTATGTAACGATACTTGGCGCAACCGGCAGTCAGTATCACGCAGTCTTCCGGAAGTGCCTCTGCAAATTTGGTATAGTAGTCGCGGCTTGGCATACGACCATCGCACCCGGCCATCACAACAAACTTGCGAATCTTACCACGTTTAATGAGGTCGATAATCTTCGGCGCGAGTTCCACAACCTGATGATGGGCGAAACCGCCCACTATCTCGCCATGCTCAATTTCTGTTGGCGGTTGACATTTCTGTGCATGGGCAATAAGTTCGGAAAAATCTTTCGGATGTCCATCGGGGATATGATGCGTACCCGGCATACCAACAACTCCAGTTGTATATACCCGGTTCATATAAGTGCAATTTCCACGGGTTGGTACTATACAGTTGGATGTGAACAGGAACACGCCGTTGAACTTCTCAAACTCAGTGGTCTGTTTCCACCATGCGTTGCCGTAGTTTCCGGCAAAGTGAGGATATTTCTTGAAGAAGGGGTAATATTGTCCCGGAAGCATCTCGGAGTGGGTATATACATCCACACCCTTATCCTTGGTCTGCTCAAGCAGCTCCTCCAAATCCTTCAAGTCATGACCGCTGATTAGGATTCCCGGGCGGTTGCGAACTCCTATGTCAACCTTGGTAATTTCAGGATTACCATACGTGCCGGTGTTAGCGCGGTCAAGAAGATCCATCACTTTGACACCTCCGTCACCAACCTCAAGAACCAACGACAACAGTTCCTCAATACTCAGATCCGGACGGGCAGTCTCAGCCATGGCATTCTCGATTATTGCATACACGTCTTCCTCGTCGTAGCCAAGATTTGCGGCATGACGGGCGTAAGCCGACATACCTTTGCACCCGTAAATCGCAAGTTGTTTCAATCCGCGAATATCCTCATTTGGCTCGGCGAACACTCCGGTTGTTGGCTCGCACTTGTCAGCCTCATCGGGAGTGGCGAAAAATTCAACCTGCGGTAGGTCGGGTAGTTCAATACCCTGCTTCTTGGCAGTTCCTGCAAGGCTGTTTTTCAGCTCAAACGCCTTGAGAATATAGCCATCGAGGGAATCATTATCGAAGTTTGCATTGGTGATTGTAGTAAACAAGGCATCAATCACAAAATGGCTCGCCTCACGGCTTGGCTCTCCTTTTTCACGCAATGCCCGGTTGATTATTGCAATTCCCCGTACTGCATACAGAAGCAAGTCCATACGGGCTGATGTGTCGGCGTGTTTGCCGCATACGCCTTGAAGCTCACACCCTTTGCCTCGTGCCGTCTCCTGACACTGATAGCAAAACATACTCGGTTTGGTGTCCATATTATTATTTAAGATTTAGTTTCTATCGTCATAAACAATTTCGTGAAACATTAGGTTTAATTTGTAACAATTCATTATCGCAGTATGTTTTTATATATGTTATGAAGCAAATAATAAACATAAAGAGAGCATACGAGCCGGCATCGGCGGATGATGGCTATCGCATTTATGTCGACCGACTGTGGCCTCGTGGATTGTCACATGAGACATCCCACTATGATGCCTGGAATAAAGCCATTGCCCCTTCGACCGAGTTGAGAGAATGGTTTCATCAGAATCCTGATGAAGATTGGAGTGAGTTCGAGCAAAGATACCGTTCTGAGCTTCTTGCAAATCCCGCATTTCCGGCTTTCAAATATGAAATTAAGGATAAACCTGTAGTTACATTGCTATATTCCTCGCATGACACCGAACACAACAACGCCGTCGTCCTTCGTGATATATTGATGAAGTGAAGGACTATTGGATAGCCCTGTTAAGATTATTTAAGATGCGTCAATTTTGAAATTGCATTTGAAAATGGTTGCATATCCAATTTTTTTGTCGTAAATTTATAACGAAAACGCTATAAATTAATGCCTTATGAACAAGATTGATGACTTTTTATTCAACATACGTGTGCCTCGCGGTGATGTGGAAGCCGGTTCATTGCTTGTCTCCGAGCCTTTTTTGCGGGAAAGCTATTTCAATCATAGTGTAATATGCCTGATTGAGTATGGTGGCAAGGGTGTTACCTCCATGGGTGTAGTGCTCAATAAACCTACGGATTATCTGTTGTCTGAGTTAGTTGCGGGAGTCACGCGAAAAGATCCGGTGAAAGTGTATTGCGGAGGCCCGTTGTCGACCGATAGATTATATTGCATTCACTCTTTAGGCCCTGAAATAATCCCCGGAGCCACAAAAATATGCGAGGGATTATATATCGGTGGCGATTTTGGAGCGATCGTTGACTATGTTAATTCAGGGTATCCGCTTGACGGGAATATCCGTTTCTATATTGGATATAGCGGGTGGGATGCCGGACAGCTTGATTCAGAACTTGCCGACAATGTGTGGGCGGTTACAAAAATTAAATCTACGCAAGAATTGTTGTCGGGTTCTGCCGATGGGTATTGGCATGGACTTGTGCGTGAAATGGGTGAGGACTGCCGCGGATGGAAGTATCATCCTCAGAATCCTTGTTGGAATTGATTAAGTGAACAATAGTTGAAGTGCGAATACGTCTATATAGCGCTTGCCTCTTCTCATCCAGGAGCGGTAACGTCCGCAAATCTTAAATCCTAATTTTTGAAACAGTTTTAGGCTTGGCTCGTTGTCTACTGGAATTGTGGCGTAGAGTTGGTGCATTCCAAGCGCTTCGCGGCAATATTCGGCCATCAATCCAAGCGCGCGTCTCCCATATCCCATGCGCTGAACCCGTCGATCAATAATTATGCCGACCCCGGCGCGGCGATTATTGGGATCGAAATCGTACAAATCAATAGCGCCTATCGGCTCATGACTATCGTGAGTTGTAATCATAAGCCGCAGTTGGCGTGTTACGTAGATATCCGGATTATAACTGTTGATATAATCTTCGATGACTTTCCGTGAAAACGGCGCGCAGGATGTTCCTACCGCCCATAGTTCAGTGTCGTTCTCCCAAGAATAAATCGCATCCAGATCATACGGCTCCGGAGTGCGTAGCATTATTGTGTCGTCGTATAGATAATGTCGCGCGTTCATCGTGAGTTTCGATTAAAAGAATCGCTAAACAGGGTGCGGTTCAACAATGATCGTCCGAGTGTTATTTCATCGGTGTACTCAATCTCATTTCCGACCGACACTCCTCGGGCGAGTTGAGTTATTTTTACCGGTGACGTTCCGAGCTGACGGTATATGTAGAAATTGGTGGTTTCACCCTCCATCGTAGCGCTGAGAGCAAGGATAACTTCGTTGACAGAGCCTGATTTCACTCTTTCGATAAGCGAAGCTATTTCAAGATCGGATGGGCCTATGCCGTCCATAGGGGAGATTAGCCCCCCAAGCACATGGTAAAGGCCGAGATATTGCCCTGTGTTTTCAAAAAGCATTACATCTTTCACGCTTTCCACGACACACACTGTCGATGTGTCGCGCGACGGATTGGAACATATCGGGCACACATCGGTCTCTGAAATATTATGGCACACGGAGCAATATCGTATGCCTTTACGCAGATTTATAATAGCCTCACCAAGCGATTGACCCATTTTTTCGTCTTGTCGCAAGATGTGGAGCGCGAGCCTGAGCGCTGTTTTACGCCCGATTCCGGGTAGGCGTGAAAGCTCGTTTACTGCCGTTTCAAGTAGGGTAGAAGCGTATTCCTGTTCCATAATTACAATGTAAAGTTAGCTCAAAACAATGAACGTGACAAGATGTAAGGCGTAATTTTCGCATTTTTACTTTTTACATTGTTATTAAATGCTTAATTTTGCGTGTTGAAAGCAAAATTTGCTCATATATACAATGGAAATTATACGTAAAGTCGATGAACTAAAGGGCGCGCTCGCCGCTGCGAGAACCGACGGAAAAAGCATTGGGCTCGTTCCAACGATGGGCGCTCTTCATGCCGGACACGTGTCGCTTATTGACCGTGCCCGTAAAGAAAACGATATAGTCGTTGTAAGTGTATTTGTAAATCCTACACAATTTAATAATCCTGAAGATCTGCGCGCCTATCCTCGTACTGAAGATGCTGACTGCCGGAAGCTTGAAGCGGCCGGAGTGGACTATGCATTTATTCCAACTGTCGAGGAGATGTATCCACAACCCGACACACGGGTGTTTGATCTTGGATCGGTGGCTGATGTTATGGAAGGGAAGATGCGTCCCGGGCATTTTAACGGAGTAGCTCAGGTAGTGAGCAAATTGTTTGCCATGGTAGAGCCTACACGAGCTTATTTCGGGGAGAAAGATTTTCAGCAGATTGCCGTGATTCGCCGTATGGTTGAGCTTGAAGGTTTTGACTTGCAAATAGTCCCATGCCCTATAATGCGTGAAGATGACGGCCTTGCCCTAAGTTCTCGCAATGTGCGTCTAAACAAAGAGCAGCGCGCTGTTGCTCCGAAAATCCACAAAGTGCTTGCCGAAAGCGTTGGATGGGCTCCCGCAGCATCCGTGGCTACGGTAAAAGAGCGCGTTGTCGATGACATAAACGCTTATCCCGGGATGGAGGTGGAATATTATGAAATTGTGAACGGATACGATATGCAGCCAATTTCCGACTGGTCGGCAACCGACTATGCCGTGGGGTGCGTGACGGTGAATGTGGGTGATGTCCGCCTCATTGACAATATTAAATATTCTACGAAATGATGCAGATAGAAGTCGTAAAGTCGAAGATTCACCGTGTAACCGTCACAGAAAGTAATCTTTCCTATATAGGCAGCATCACAATTGATGAAGATTTAATGGATGCTGCTAATATAATAGCCGGAGAACGTGTGTATATCGTTAACAACAACAATGGAGAGCGATTTGACACATATACTATTCCGGGGGAAAGAGGATCGGGCATGATATGTCTCAATGGCGCGGCTGCTCGTAAGGTGCAACCCGGCGATGTAGTGATTATTATGAGTTATGCCACAATGCCATTTGATGAAGCGAAAACATTCAAACCGGCCGTCATATTTCCCGATACAGCCACAAATCGACTCCTGAAGTAATCCAACTTTTAAATAATTAACGAAACGAATATCTCAATCATATATGTTTGAAAATCTTAGCGAAAGACTTGAACGGAGTTTCAAGCTGTTGAAAGGCCAGGGCCGTATAACGGAAATAAATGTAGCCGAAACCTTAAAGGATGTACGCCGTGCGTTGTTGGATGCCGACGTAAACTATAAGGTCGCCAAGCAGTTCACTGACACGGTTAAAGCGAAAGCGCTCGGTCAGAATGTGATCAATGCGATTAAGCCGAGTGAACTTATGATTAAGATTGTTCACGACGAGCTTACCGCATTGATGGGAGGTGATACAGCACAGATTAATTTGAGCGGTAATCCCACCGTCATTCTTATGTCGGGTCTTCAAGGTTCCGGTAAAACCACTATGTCAGGCAAGCTGGCTAAAAAGTTGAAAAGTGAAAAAGGACGCCGTCCTCTTCTTGTGGCAGGTGACGTATATCGTCCTGCGGCAATTGAGCAGTTGAAAGTGCTTGGAGAGCAGATTGATGTTCCGGTATATACTGAGGAGGGTAATAAAAATCCTGTGCAGATTGCGGAAAACGCTATACGTTATGCAAAAACCAATAATTTTGACCTCGTAATCGTCGATACCGCGGGACGTCTTGCCGTTGATGAGGCGATGATGAAAGAGATAGAGGCGATAAAGAAAGCGGTAAGACCGCAGGAAACGCTATTCGTTGTTGATTCAATGACCGGTCAAGATGCGGTGAATACGGCTAAAGAATTCAACGACCGTCTTGATTTTGACGGAGTGGTTTTGACAAAACTCGATGGTGATACACGAGGCGGCGCCGCTCTGTCAATTAGAACGGTGGTTACTAAGCCCATCAAGTTTGTCGGTACCGGCGAAAAACTCGACGCGCTCGATTATTTCCATCCGGATCGAATGGCCGACCGTATTCTCGGAATGGGTGATATCGTCACTCTCGTAGAGAGGGCGCAGCAGCAGTTTGACGTAAAGCAAGCAGCCGAACTTGAACGTAAATTCACAAAGAACCAATTTAATTTCAACGATTTCTACAATCAGATACAACAGATAAAGAAACTTGGAAATATCAAAGATATAGCTTCGATGATTCCAGGTGTAGGGAAGGCGATTAAAGACGTCGACATTGATGACGACGCGTTCAAGAGTATAGAAGCCGTTATACGCTCTATGACTGAGAAAGAGAGAACTCACCCCGATATCATTGATGCCAGCCGTCGCCGCCGCATCGCCGCCGGTTCAGGAACGTCTCTGCAAGAAGTGAACCGTATCCTTAAAAATTTTGAGGATATGCGTAAGATTATGAAATCGGCAATGAATATGAAAGCCAACCCCATGAAGATGATGCGTAATATGCGTCGTCGTTAATCCGATATTTAAATCATGGACAAGAGCATAACCGTTAATGGAACCGAAGTGCATTACACCGACAATGGCGCCGGTCGCCCGATTGTGCTTATGCATGGGTGGGGGTGCAACACTACAACATTGGCGAGCATTGAGAAAGTGGCTCTTGAATCCAATCGGGTTCTTAATATTGATTTTCCCGGACACGGCAAATCGCCGGAACCCCCGACGGTGTGGGGCATCGAAGAATATACTGCGGTTCTTGACGGGATTGTGAAAGCGGAAAAATTAGAGAATCCCTCTCTGCTTGGACATTCATTTGGCGGTAGAGTAGGTATTCTTTACGCTTCTCGTCATGGAGATGTTGACAAGCTTATTCTTGTCGATGCCGCCGGGATAAAGCCAAAACGCTCATTGAAATATTATATCAAAGTATATTCATTCAAATTAATGAAGTGGTGGCTTTATTTAACTCTTGGGCGCAAAGAGGCAGAAGCCCGTCTTGACGCTATAAGAGCTAAAGCTGGATCAAGCGATTATACTCAGGCCTCACCTAAGATGAGAGCGATTCTGAGCAAGGTTGTAAATGAAGATTTGAAGTCATGTATCCCCCAAATAAAAGCGTCAACCTTGCTTATTTGGGGTGAGAACGACACAGCTACTCCGATAAGCGACGCTCGCTACATGGAATCGCATATTCCGGGAGCCGGCTTGGTGGCTTTTCCGGGATGCGGTCACTATAGTTTCCTTGATAATCCCAATCAATTTGCCGCTGTGTTGCGCAGTTTTCTGAAATCCTAACTTAACATAGATACATCTCATGGCTGTCTTGTTCTTAATTATTGCATTGTTCGCGCTTGCAAATATGTTGCTTGAATATAAGCGCGATTTGATGATGATGCAGCAAAATTCATATCGTCCTGAGCGCTATCGAAAATGGTTGTCGACAAGCGGAGATACAACGTCGGTAATACGACTTTGCGGGATGGGAGCGTTCCTGTTTGCGTTTGTGGCCTTCTCTTCCGAGTTATTGGGAATGCTCGTCATAATCGCTTTTGATTGCTTTTGCGGCACAAGACTGTTGAGCGCGAAATATAAAAAGCCTCTTGTGTGGACGGCGCGCGCCAAACGCATATATTCTGTAATGTGCCTGTTGTCGGCTCTTGTGATTGCCTTGGTTGCGATTTTTTATGGAAGAGGGACTTTGAAGGGTATTGTTTTTCTGGTTGCCGTATGCTCGACAGGCTTATATTCTGCATCCCATATAATTATTTTGATTGCCGTAGCCTTGTTGAAGCCGGTGGAGAATCGCATAAATAAAAGGTATTATGATGACGCCGCACGTATACTGAAAGGGATAAACGGACTTAAAGTGATAGGTATCACGGGAAGTTATGGTAAAACAAGCACGAAACATTATCTTAACCGCATACTTTGTGAACAGTTTAATGTGTTAATGACGCCCGGCAGCTATAACACAACGATGGGGGTGATTCGCACCGTGCGTGAAATGATGCAACCCTATACTGAGATTTTTATCTGCGAGATGGGCGCTAAAAATATTGGTGACATTAAAGAAATATGTGACTTGGTGCATCCTTCTATTGGTATCGTCACTGCGGTTGGTGAACAACACCTTGAGTCGTTTAAGACGATTGAAAACGTGCAACGCACAAAATTTGAACTTATCGATTCATTGCCTTCTGACGGAGTGGCCTTCGTGAACAATGATTTTCCGTTTATCGCCAATCGTCCTGTGGATAATGTGGAATGTCATCGTTATTCAATTTCCGATGGAAATGGCGGAGAATATTTTGTGAAATCTATGGTCTTCACTTCAGATGGCACCGATTTTACGCTATCGACACCAGATGGGGAGTATGAGTTTCACACTCGTTTGATCGGGGAATTCAATATCTCCAATCTGATTCCCGCTATCGCTGTGGCGCGTTATCTCGGAATGAGTATTGAAAAAATAAAATACGCCGTGACACGCATCGAGCAAGTGGAACATCGCTTAAGTTTGAAACGCATTCCTGGTTCATACACCATAATCGACGATGCGTTTAACTCCAATCCTGACGGGTCGAGGATGGCGCTTGACGTGCTTGCGTCGATGACCGGAGGAAAACGCTTCGTGATAACGCCGGGAATGATTGAGTTGGGCGAAAAACAATATGAGTACAACAAAAAACTGGGAGAGAAGATCGCATCATCGGTTGACGAAGCTATAATCGTAGGTCAATATAATCATGATGCTATTATGGATGGTCTACTTGCCGGAAGCATGGAAGCAACACGCATACATAGCGTAACCACCTTCACTGAAGCATACAACCTCCTCACTAAAATGGCGGGTCCTGGAGACTATGTTTTGCTCGAAAATGACCTTCCTGATACATTTAAATAAGACTTTTATAAAATAAAATTATAGTATGAAAACTAACATAGGAGTATTCTTTGGTGGCCGAAGCACCGAACATGAAATCTCGGTAATTTCAGCGTCACAGGCTATGCACGCCATTGATAGAGAGAAGTTTGATGTGACCCCAATATACATTACAAAACAGGGTAAATGGTTTACCGGAGATGCGCTTTTTGATGTTGCCAACTATCGCAATATCCCGGAACTTCTTAAAAAGTGTGAGGAAGTGTATATGGAGCCATCTTATGGAGATTATAATCTTTACCGTAAACAGCGTAAAGTGTTTGGTAATCCGGTGATTACCAAGCTTGATGTTGTCATTCCGGTGCTTCATGGAAGCAATGGCGAAGATGGAATTTTTGAAGGTGTCTTAGAGTCTATAGGCATACCGTTTGCCGGTTGTGACACTCTCGCCAGCGCCAACGGAATGGATAAAATAACTATGAAGATGATACTCCAAGCTTGTGATATTCCGGTAGTTGACTATGTATGGTTTACTGATAAAGAGTGGTTTGCAAAGCGTGACGAGGTAATTGCCCGCATTGAGGATAAGCTTGGATATCCTGTTATCGTCAAACCGGCTAATCTTGGATCGAGTGTCGGCATAAGCCGTGTTGCTAATCGCGAAGAACTAATTGAGAAAGTGGAAGTTGCAGAAAAATATTCCACCCGCTTGATTGTTGAGCACATGGTTGATAATCTGAAGGAAATCAACTGTTCAGTGCTTGGCGATTGTGACGATTATCAAACTTCGGTGTGTGAGGAGCCTATCAAGAGCGGAGCTATTCTCTCATACGAAGACAAATATATGGGGGGCACGAAAAGCACTAAAGGTATGCAAGCGTCGCAAAAACGTATTCCCGCCGACTTGCCAGTGGAGATGAGTGAGCGTATACGGTTTCTCGCCGGGGAGACGTTTCGAGTGCTTTCATGTCATGGTGTAAGCCGAGTTGATGTTATAGTTGACGCAGATACCAATGATATATATGTGAATGAGATAAATACCATTCCAGGATCGTTGTCATTCTATCTATGGGAAGCGACAGGAATCCCGTTTGACAAGCTGATGGAAAAGCTTGTATCGCTTGCTCTTAAACGTAAACGTGAGCAAGGTTTGAAAACCGTTAGCTATGATCAAAACATATTCAGTATGGGAGGCGGAGTGAAAGGTGCTAAAGGCGCCAAGACTAAATGATATAATTAGTCTAATTAGCCTAATTAGCCCTATTGGTCTAATAATATGCTGGGATATAGCATCATAAGGCTTCAATAAGAACTCTCTCGTTGAAGCCTTAACTATTAACTATAGTTAATTAACTAAAGGAATTAGTTTAAACTAAAACTTTTAGTTTATATTTGCAATGAATAAGTGACATTGCTATGGCTAAGTACTATTTAAAAACTCCGATTGCTATATTAGCTTCATGCTTAATCGCTATTAATGTGTTGGCGGAAGATGTGGCGCCATATAGACTTGATATCGAATTGACAGGTTTCCCCGACAGCACGCTATTTACTCTTACTGATTTTAAAAATCTAAGTGATACTGCGATGTTAATAGCCGGTAAGGCATCATTTGAGATTAAAATTCCTGAAGCGCCTGGAGAAAGTGGCCCGATAGATCTACGGCTTGCCGGGCCGCTGCCGCTGTCGCCTGGATATTGCTCATTGTATATGCTTGGGCAAAATGGATATCATGAGAGGGTGACTGGCGATAGAAGCCAATTCAGTGGATACAATCTGAAAATAGATGGAGCGCCATGGAGCGCTGAGTTGATGGCTTGGGGCAATCTGCTTGGAGACAAGTTTAAAGAGGAGCATATATTGGGCGATTCGCTGTATATTACGGAGGGTAATGAGAATTTGTGCAGGATTTATGATAAAAGGCGTAAATTAAAGTCAGAAATAGACTCGTTGAATATCTCTTTTATTGAGAATAATCCCAATTCATACGTGTCATTGAATTTTTTTTCATTTTGGTACAAAACATCATTTACGCATGAGCGCCTGACTGCGTTATATAATCGTCTCGAACCGGAATATCGAGATTCAAGGTATGGCAAGTCGATGGCTAAACTGGTCAATAAAAAGTGTATAGAAGTAGGTGATAAATTGGCTGATTATGATATTGCCGGTACGATAGCCGACGGCTCTTACTTTAAGCTTAGTGATGTTAAAAATGACTATATAGCTCTATTTTTTACCAGTATGGGATGCGGCCCGTGCATACGAATGAAAAAGGAGATTGAAGCTCTTGATTTGAGTGATCGAATTGCAATAGTGGGATATGTGATAGACGATGATCCTACCTATTATGAAATGGCGGTGAATCAGAGCGGAGGAAAAATTCCGTTAATACGAACCGACGGTGAGAGATGGAAAAGTGATGCGGAATTGAAATATGGAATTGAGGCTATTCCGACGCTGTGTATTTTCGGCCCGGATAGGACGCTACTTGAAAAAACAAAAGGGTGGAGTTCGGGAAAAGTAAAACGAATATTTGAGAAATATATAGGTAAAAATGACGTAGCTGATTAAAAATAGTCGTGGTATGAAAGAATTGACAACTAAAGAAGAAGAGATAATGAATTATTTTTGGCAGCATGGAAAACTGTTTGTCAAGGATATTCTTGAATTCTATGATGATCCTAAGCCACATTTCAACACTATATCCACAATCGTGCGCGGGTTGGAAGAGAAAGGATATCTCGGACATGAGGCGTTTGGGAAGACATATCGTTACCATGCGATTGTCAGCGCGTCGGAACTTGGATTGAAATCAATGAAATCGATTGTGTCGCGCTTCTTTAAGAACTCATATCTTGGAGTAGTTTCGTCTTTTGTGAAGGATGAGGAGATTTCTATTGATGAGCTGCGCCGCCTTATTGATGAAGTTGAGAAAAATAATGAAAAATAGAAATGAGTATGGGCGCATTGTTGGCATATTCCATCATA
>CAZELD010000056.1:0-14438 GCA_964512855.1 uncultured Muribaculum sp. | reverse complement strand
AAGTGTATTTAGCATGGCCGCATATATGCTCTATGTTGCGGGTATCACTTCTTGCGGACATAACGAAGCACTTGGCAAGTGCGGGCCGGCAAGTACAGCTTCAACCACCCTTTGCCCTGTTCATCGTAAAGTGGATCCGGATTAGTGAAATGATGCACGGAATCGTCTATGTTGCCAAAGCCGCCAAACTCAGCGTCATCGCTTGAAAGGACTACTTCATATTCTCCAGTGGGAGCAAGGAAGCCGTAATCTTGATAGGATTCAAACGGCGCCCAGTTGAACACGAATATAAGGTCGCCGCGCATGAACGCCAATATTTGATCGGAATCTTTGTCCCAGAGCTTCACGACCGGTAAAGCTTGGAAGTCATAAACATCGCCCACCAATTCTATCATGGCGTTGTCAAAAGCGTTCAATTCACAATAACGCAATTCCTTGCGATCCACCAAATTCCATTGGCGGCGAGCATACTTGTAACTCCATCCGTTGCCTTCGCGCGGGAAGTCAATCCATTCAGGATGTCCGAATTCATTGCCCATGAAGTTAAGATACCCTCCGTTTATTGTCGCAAGGGTGACTAAGCGTATCATCTTGTGCATAGCTATTCCTCGATTCACGGCGGCATTATCATCGCCTTTCGTCATGTGCCAATACATCTGATCGTCAATAAGACGGAAAATGACCGTTTTATCGCCCACCAACGCCTGGTCGTGGCTCTCAACATAGCTTATGGTCTTTTCATCGGCGCGTCGGTTGGTAAGCTCCCAATAAATCGATGTCGGATGCCAATCCTCGTCCTTCTTCTCTTTAAGCATCTTAATCCAATAGTCCGGAATGCCCATAGCCATACGGTAGTCGAAGCCTATGCCTCCGGCCTTAAACGGTGCGGCAAGTCCCGGCATTCCGCTCATTTCCTCTGCGATAGTTATGGCTTTACGATTCACTTCATGAATGAGCTTGTTGGCGAGCGTCAAATAAGTTATGGCATTTGTGTCTTGTCCCCCGTTATAATAATCTCCATAAGACCCAAAAGCCTGCCCCAAGCCGTGATTATAATAGAGCATGGAGGTGACTCCATCGAAACGGAATCCGTCAAACTTATATTCGTCAAGCCAGAATTTACAATTCGACAATAGGAAGTGAAGCACTTGATTCTTACCGTAGTCGAAGCATAGCGAATCCCAAGCAGGATGCTCTCGGCGTCCATCGCCGTAAAAATATTGATCGTAGCTTCCGTCAAGTCGCCCGAGGCCTTCGTTTTCATTCTTGACGGCATGAGAGTGCACAATATCCATGATTACGGCAATACCCATTTCATGAGCGGTGTCGATCAAAGCTTTCAGTTCTTCGGGCGTGCCGAAGCGGCTTGACGCGGCATAAAAGCTCGACACATGATAGCCGAAGGAGCCGTAGTAAGGATGCTCCTGAATAGCCATTATCTGAATGGCATTGTATCCATCGGCCTTGATGCGCGGCAACACATTGTCCTTAAATTCCGTGTAGGTCCCAACTCCTTCCCGTTCCTGCGCCATACCTATATGACATTCATAAATAAGCAACGGCTTGGTATCGGGAACAAATCGTTTAACCTTCCATTTATACGGCGTCTCCGGGGTCCACACTTGAGCGGAGAATATCTTTGTTTGTTCATCTTGAACGACACGAGTGGCGTAAGCAGGGATGCGCATTCCCATACCTCCATCCCAGTTCACAACCATCTTGTACAAATCTCCGTGATGGATGGCGTCGGGTTTCATCTTTATCTCCCACACACCGTTGCCCACCGGTTTCAGAGAATATTTGCGATACTCTTTCCAACCAGAGAAATCACCCACTAAAGTGATGCCGATAGCGTTTGGCGCCCACTCTCGGAACACCCATCCAGTGTCGGTGCGGTGAAGCCCGAAATAGTTATACGCATTGGCGAATGCCTTTAGCGAGCCGTCAACAGCAGTCAGTTCCTTCTCCTTTTCCACTGCGTCACGATGACGTCCTTCAATCGCGTCGGCATAGGGTTCGAGCCACGGATCATTTTTGATAATGGATAGTGTTGCCATAGTTTATGTTTTTTGTGTTAAGTTGTTCAATTTTGGTTATTTCTGATTAGGAGTGCTACTTTTTCTTTATCTCAATTTAGAATTTATATCCGATTCCAACAAGACCGGTCACTCCTTTTGACGGCAGCAAGTAGTTTTCCTGCCAACGAGCTCCGAGCAGATTCTCCCCTTTCAACCACACATTAAAGCGGTCATTGAAACGATAGGAAGCGCCGAGGTCAAGGGAGTTTATATTCCCCAGCTTGATTGCGGCATAGCCTCCGGGCAACGAGCCGGGAAGATCCTCTCCGCGCGCATAGACGGCTCTTCCGCAACGCAATCTGTAGTCGAGCGTGATATCAAACTCCTCCATAGGCGTCACGGCAATACCGGCTCCAAAAACGCTTTTAGCTCTGTCGCGCCAGTACATATATCCTTTGTCATAGGATCTCGGAGCGCCCTCATAGCTCACATATCCCGACACTAATTGCCTATAAGTGTAGCTGAACATGATTCCGTAATTGACGCTCTTGAAATCGTAAGCGCCCATATACACTCCCGTATACTCTCCAAAATCATTTCCGCTCAATTCGGGCATCAGTTGCCGTGAAAGGCTCGCATAAGAACCCCATGCTTTTATCGAGGCTCCCGCAAACGGGCCGATTAGGAAACCGCCGTCAATACCGAATTTCTTTCGCGTCGCAAGATACGCCTGCGATGGATTTATCATGTGATTCTCCGCAAAAAGAGATGCGGCGCTATTAAGACGCGCGCCTCCATCGGCTCCAACATAGATGGTGAACTGCGAAACCGGCATCCATTCAAGCTTGAGATCGGGAGCGACATAAGTGCAACTTCCTCGGTTGAACACATGGCCTGCAACAATTCCTATCTTCACATTATATTGGCTGCCTGAAGCGCGGAAATAGGGCGCTACGGCAATATTTGCAGTCGTGGATTCAAGACCGTAAGTATCGGCGCCTGAATCATTAAGAAATGCGACATCGACATCCGCGCCTATGCGGTTGGCGTCGCTCAACGCGTAAGAGGCCCCCAGGTTCAATGCCCCATAATTTTCGGAAATCGCCTTCCACGCTTCGTAATCAGGTTTACCGAATTTAAAAAATCCATAATCAACAGCCGCCGTATACTCGAAATTTCCCGGTTCGGAACGCCACTCAACGCCGAGATCAACATTGTTAACAGCTTGTGAAAACCCTTTGTCATCAAGCTGAGGATAATTGAAAGATGAGAACATATATCCAAGCCGAGCCGACAGAGTGCCGACATAATCAAACTTGTGGCTGACATCGGCTCCAATCTTCGCAGTGTGGTTCCGGTAAGCCAACTTATTATCAACTATATTGCGACGTTTGTATTGGCTCCCATCATATTGCAACCATGCTCCCGCAACAGTGTTGTCATTATCCACGAATCGGTAGCCGGCCGACAAGTTGGCCTGAAGTGTAGGGAAATATCCGGCATAGACATATCCCCGGTATTGCGGACGCTCCATCGACGACAGATAGGCGGCCGGAGCCAACGTAGCTATGGTAGCGGTAACGGGAGCCGATACTCCGCGGTCGCTCCATGACAATTTTTTCATGGCGACAGCGGGCAATTTTAGTTGCGGCAGTCTGTCTATGCGCGACGCTTCACGCTCAATCGGGACAATATCTTTTTCAACCGTTATCTCCTTTGTCAAATCCTGAGCCATGGCATCTATACCGACAAACGCCATCAGTCCGACAAAAGTATATTTAATAATTTTCATCATTTTCAATTTCACTTGTTTAGACGTTTGTCAATCATCAAGAATATATCGCTCTCCTTGCCCGGATAATTCTCTTTCAAACTCTTGAGATACTCTTTAGCCTCAAAGTCATTACCCTGCTTTTTATAAATGTCGCTCAGCAATATGTAGCCTCTCGCAAGCCAGTAGGAGTGAGGAGTATTTGAATCGATCAGTTTTTCAGTTACGCTGCGAGCTTTCTTCGTCTGTCCGGTGTCAAAATAGTATTGTCCAAGATAGTATGCCGACTTGGCACCATATAGGTCGTCGGTGTTCTTGGCAAGGGCTTCCCACTCTTTTGCGGCATCAGCTCCATGTCCTGTTTCAGAAAGCGCGAGGGCGCGGGCATAAGCCACCTCGGTGCGGTTGGCAGAAGGTAGCGATTCAGAAGCCAGCAACTGATCGGCTACGGTTATCACGTCATTATATTTTTCCAAGTCGCTTGACACTCTCATTATGCCAAGACGCGCTGTCACGATGTTGCGCGTTACTGAGGCTCGCTTCTCAAGCTGCTTGAATGTAGAAAGCGCCTTTTCGCCTTGACCGGAATTATATTCTACCGTCCCTTTCACGGCGAGCGCGTCTTCAACCGCATCGCTGTCAGGATATTTTTCAACAATCTGAGTCGAATATTTCAATGCGGCGGCCTCATTTCCGGCGGCCATCGACGCTTCGATCAAATAGTTCAATGCTTGGGCTTCATGACGTCCGCCGGGATACTGCGAAAGATAATCTTTCAATCGCACGGTATTGGAGTTGTCAAGCAAATAGGCTTTCTCAGCAGCTTGGAATGTTAACCCGTCGAGTTCCGAAGTCTCGAATTTCGGAGCGTTTGGCACCGATGCGATAAATGAAGTATATTCGTTAAGACGGCCGGCATCGGCAAGTATGCGTTTTAGGTCATCAGAAGCGACCCTCGCCTCCTCGCTCGTGGGATAATCCTTTATCACTTTCTTATAAGTGTCGATAGCTTCGCCGGTCTTGCCTTGTCCTTGCAAAGTTACGGCCAACTGGATATATCCGTTGCGACCCTGCGACGTAGTGGGGTATTTTTTCACAAGCTCACGGTATAGGTTAACGGCATCTCCGCTTCTGCCAAGAGCCACATAGCTTTCAGCCTTTTCAAGCAATGCCGACGGTATCAATCCTGAGGATGGATATGAGCCGGTCATCTCATTCAGGAGCTGTATTTTTCCGTTGTAATCTCGTCCGAGGCCTTTCATCATCGCCTTTTGGTAGAGGGCATAGTCGCCTGTCGAGGGATTCAACGAGTAGGACTTTTCATAACTCTGCTCTGCCTTGCTGAATTGAGAGGTATAATAATAACAATCGCCTATACGGTTGTAGGCATCAGCCACTATCGAGTTTCCGAGGTCGCCGGGAGATGTGATAACGCGTTCAAAGTCTTTACGGGCGGCATCATATTTTTTCTCGGCAAATCGGCTGTATCCCAAATCGTAGTAAGCCAGCGATCGGTTGTCCGATGAGTTTCCGGCTGCTTTAAGATAGTCATTGAAAGCTTTTGAGGCCTCCGCGTAATTCCCAAGACGATAATAGCAATCGCCTATCCACAGATTGCTCTCGGCTGCGATTGTTTTGTCGCCGTCAGCAATAGCACGGGCTTCTTTAAAGCGCAACAACGCTTGCGACGCTTTACCTGAAGCCAATTCTCTTGAACCTAATGTGTAAAGCACCCTTTGCTTCGCTTTCAAGATGGCGGCTGACGGGCGGCGTATTTTCTGTATCGACGCAAGAGCTTTTTCATAATTGTCGTCAGTCATATAGCCGGTGACAAGGTACTCCTGCACTTCAGGGGCGTAGCGCGAGTTGGGATATTGCTGTAGGAAGTATTCAAACATATCCACCGAGCTTCCGAATGGAGTTTTCCCTCCTTCGCTGCGAGCCACAGCATAGTTGAAGAAGGCCGTTTCGCTCACGTTCCGATCATAATTCATGCGGTAGGCCTTTTCAAGCACAAGCAATGCGGCGTTGGCGTTGCCCTCTTTGAGATAACTTTGCCCGATATATAGATAAGCCGACTGTCCCATTGCGTCATCTGAGGCAGTAACTTTGCCGAGCGTTTCAATAGCTTTTTGATAATCGCCCTCTTTGTAATAGCTTACGCCGAGTATGTAAAGAGCCGACAATTGAGGATCGGAGGTTTCAGAAACATATTTGTTTAGATAATCTATCGCCTGCCCCTCTTCACCGAGATTATACAATGATTCTCCGGCAATACGCCTCAACTCTGGAGCATATGCCTTTATGTCGTCGATATGTCCGCGCGACAATGAGAGAGCCGTACGGTAGTCACCGTCGATATAGGCGATTTGGGCGAGATAATAGGGCGCTCTGTTACCGGGAGGTGTTTTGGAGTTGACCTCATTGAAGAGCCGTTTTGCTTTCGCATACGAGCCTTGGGCGTAGTTTATATATCCTTGATAGAATAATGCCGCTGAACGATAACGGGGCACATCGGCCAATGACTCAAACCCGGATTCAGCTTCGTCGAAATCGCCAAGCATCATGTGGCTGAAGGATGTGCGATAGACATAATCTTCAGCAGCCGATAGATTGAGCGAACGGCTGTCTATATTCCTATAAGCCCGTAAGGCGGCTTTGTAATTTCCGTCATAGAAATCACAGTCGGCAATGCCCATACGGGCCGTTATGCAATTGGGAGATATGGGATAATCTTCAACAAATCGGGAGAATAAGCGGCGCGCTTCGGAGAGGTTTCCGGCAAACATCTGCGCCGCAGCGAGAGTTATAGATGCGCGCTCCTGTTCTGTGCCGACAAATTCGCCGGGAGCCACATTGGATATTTGGTCAATGGTTCCGTAATAAGTTTTATCACGCAACATCAGCTCTCCTCTCGCCAGACTACCGGCTGGCAACGGTGAGTTGATTTGCGACATTCCCGGCAATGACGCAAGCGCGGCAATGGGCAATATTATAATTTTCTTCATTCTTTGCAATTTATCAAATGCAAACTTACTGAAAAAAAAACGCCCTTGCAAGTAACATTAGTTTATCTTTTTTACGGCACATGAATTTGGCTGTATATTTATACGAAAGGTCAAGAGATCATAGGCGACAACCGGCATTTTTGATATAGGCACCCCCGTAAAACGGTGTAGCGAACGATTAGACCAAAGAACCAAAGGTGTTTTCTTTGGTTCTCTGGTCTAAAAACAATATATTAGTCACAAAAACTCCGAACTATATGTATGCTTTTGTATCTATTTCCAATCATTAACAAGGGGCATGGATTACTGATCGTCCATCGCCATATAGTGCTGGTAAGGATGGTCGCAAGCCGGACATTTTGCCGGTGGCTCTGTGCCATAATGTACGTATCCACATACAAGGCATCGCCAGTTGATAGGGGTGTCGCGTTTCCATACAGTTCCATCTTGAACCTGCTTCAAATAGCGTTGGAAACGGTCATGATGCACCTTTTCCACTGCCGCAATGGCGAGGAAATGGTCGGCAATATCGTCAAACCCTTCGGCGGTAGCCACTTTCGCGGCTTCTTCATAATATTCGTATCCTTCAGTCTCCTCTTCCTTAATGGCTATTTGAAGATTGGATGCAGTGTCGCCGAGAAATCCGGCATCTACGCCACCATTGCAAGTAGCCTCATCATTGGGAAGGAATTTTAAAAATATCTTCGCATGGCGCAGCTCATTGTCGGCGGTCTCGCGGAAAATTACTCCAATAGGGAAATATTGCTCCTTATCGGCCTGTTGCGCATAAAATGTGTAACGTGCATAAGCTTGAGTTTCTGCTGCGAAAGAATTGACCAAGTATTGTTCGGTCTTGGTGCCTTTTACACTTTTTGTTGTACTCATAACTTTATAGTTTTAGAATTTCGGTTTCTTAATCAAACAATTCTAACGACACTAAAGTTTAGAGAAAAATGCATAAATATCATATATCCCCGTCGTCACAACGGGTTAAAAGAAAGCAAGAAACAAAAGACATCTTCAATTTACTGAATTTAAGTCAGTTGATAGTCTTTTGTTTCTTGTTTGCGTATGACAGTTTATGACCCTTTTTAATATTGAGGCGCCATCCTCAATTGAGGATATTATTTTGCTATGGGGCAACCTTGGCAGCGCTCAGCTATTTGGGTGAAGAAGTCGTTGCCTTTGTCATCCACAAGAATGAAAGCCGGAAAGTTTTCCACTTCAATCTTCCAGATGGCCTCCATTCCGAGTTCAGGGTATTCAAGACATTCCACTTTCTTTATGCTGTTAGCCGCAAGGATGGCCGCCGGGCCACCTATACTTCCGAGATAGAACCCGCCATGCTTGTGGCAAGCGTCGGTCACCTGCTTGCTTCGGTTGCCCTTTGCTATCATCACCATTGACCCTCCGGCTGCCTGGAACTGGTCGACGTATGAGTCCATGCGGCCGGCAGTGGTGGGGCCGAAAGATCCGGAAGGCATTCCCGCAGGCGTCTTTGCGGGGCCGGCGTAGTAGATAGGATGATCTTTCAGATAGTCGGGCATCGGCTCTCCCGCATCGAGGCGTTCTTTAATCTTGGCGTGAGCAATGTCACGTCCTACGATTATTGTGCCGTTCAACGACAGACGCGTTGAAACAGGGTATTTGGTCAACTCCGCAAGAATCTCGGGCATAGGACGGTTGAGATCGATTTTCACAGCGTTTCCTTCGCCTTGATTACGCAGCTCTTCGGGTATGAGTTCTCCAGGATCGGCATCGAGCTTTTCAATCCACAAGCCATCCTTGTTGATCTTAGCTTTTACATTTCGGTCGGCGGAGCAGCTTACGCCCAACCCTACGGGACATGAAGCGCCGTGACGCGGCAAACGTATCACACGGATATCATGGGCAAAATATTTGCCGCCAAACTGAGCGCCAAGACCTATTTTCTGAGCTTCCTTCAGTAATGTCTGCTCAAGTTCCACATCTCTGAAAGCGCGTCCATACTCATTGCCGGAAGTGGGGAGATTGTCATAATATTTTACCGACGCTTTTTTGACCGTGGCGAGATTCATTTCAGCCGACGTGCCGCCGATGACAAATGCTATGTGGTAGGGAGGACAAGCCGCAGTTCCGAGCGATTTCATTTTTTCAACGAGGAATGGCACAAGTTTTTCCGGGTTAAGGAGCGCCTTGGTCTCCTGGTAAAGATAAGTCTTATTGGCCGATCCACCACCTTTTGCGACAAATAAGAATTTGTATTCATTCCCATCAACGGCATATAGATCGACTTGCGCAGGGAGATTGCATCCGGTATTCACTTCGTCGTACATATTCAACGGAGCGTTTTGTGAGTAGCGCAGGTTATTTCCGGTATATGTGTCATAGACACCGTGGTAAAGCTCCTTTTCGTCACCGCCGCCTGTAAATACGTTCTGACCTTTCTTCCCTATCACGATCGCAGTTCCGGTATCTTGACAGAATGGAAGCTGGCCTTTTGCGGCAATTTCAGCGTTACGAAGCATTGTCAATGCGACAAATTTGTCATTCTCACTCGCCTCGGGATCATGAAGTATTTTAGCCACCCTCGCATTATGCTCTCGACGCAACATGAACGCATTATCGTGGGTGGCTTGACGAGCCAATACCCGCAAAGCCTCAGGCTCAACGACAAGCATCTCGCGGCCATTCCAGGTTTCAACTTTCACATAGTCGGAAGTTAAATGATAATATTCCGTGGTGTCGGGCGACATCGGGAACATTTCTTGGTATACAAACGGTTTTTGTGCCATAAGAAAATAAATCTTTAAAAATTACATTGACGCAAAGATACAAAGAAGCGCGTATTTTACAAAACAGAGTGTCGTCAGCGCTTGTTTCACAATAAATGTTAACGGCGCACGAGTTTTACAGTCGAGTTCAGACCGCTCGGCACAGTCTCCCAATCCTCGTAGGTGCCATTTTTATATCCTATGCTTACAATATTTATTTCTTTATATTTACGCCATTTCACTCCGGCGTGGTCAAGCGCGGCTATGCGATTGGCCGGCAGGTTAGTAACCTCTATGCGAAGCTCATTTTTACCTTTCTTCAACGCATCGCGGCAATTGAGGGTGAATGGCACCGCCCATGCACAGCCAAGATAGCGGCCATTCAAATACACTCTCGCGCTCTCCCGCACATCGCCAAGGTCAATGCTCCAGTCACCGTCGAGGTCTTTCTTATCCATCTTGAACGTGGTAGTGTAAACTCCCGTGCCGGCAAGGTCATTCAACGCGCTGTCGCCAAGAATTGTCCACGGGTTCAGACCGTCGAGCTCAAACCGGTTTTTCACTTCGGGAACCGCTTCGGTAAATGTCAGCGTCCATTTGCCGGTTGACAAATCGATGGTGTCAGGACGGGAAATACCTGAATTACGAACGGGTAGATTCAGTTTCCGGTTATATGTTTGGAGTATCCGGGATTCTCCCGACCGGAAATCCATCAAAATCTTACCATCCTCAATCTCGGCGCCGTAAATATCGCCGGTCATAGGGTCAAACCATGCGGCATCGACAAAATCTACGGCTAAAGGCACAGCCTTGTTGACATCCGCCGGCGTCAGATTGGCGATGAAATAATGATGCCCCTCGTCATTACTGCGGCGAATGGCGCGCAACCCGAGTTCCGAGCGTGCGGATTCGGCTTTAGCTCCGGCTTTAATAGCATTCTTATCTACGCCCATGATGATTGTCGCGTCCTGGGCTTTCAACGAATCGAGGTGCGATTGAAGTTGCGGAGTGAGTTGTCCGCTGCCGGGAACTATCAGTCCATGGTAACGAGCGCCGGCGGCCGTAACGAGCACACCGTCCTTGAACTCGGTGGACAGCAGGTATTTGTCACTTATATAGTCGCAATCGAAACCAAGGCTGTCAATCTCAAGAATACTTCTGATAAATCCCGGGGCTTTCTTTTTCATGCCATGAATGTCAAACGTGAGCAACAGGCCTTTAGCTCCTTTGGAAAGACGCTCGCGCCACATATCGCGCACCGGCAGATACACCAGATAATCATTGTCGGGATTTCCCATCTGGAGGAAGCTTTGGCAACGGGTTATGTACTCATTCAACGCCGGAGCGTCGCGCCATATAGTGTTTGTGGGACTCATATCGACCGACGCATAGAATTTCCATCCAGGCCAAGCATCCTCTCGAGGAGAATAGGTGGTGCCATGATAGAACATATGGTTGACGCCGCAAGTAAACATGAGATCAATGTCAGGTTTCATCTGCGACAATGATGTGCGGAAATGCTCAGTAAGCCAGGTGAAAGTTTCGCTTGACGCAAGCGGTTTGCCGGTGATGTGAGCCGCAGATGAGGCGTATTTCAACATTGACACGTCACTGTCGTTGGCGCGAGTGAAACCCTTATCGGTACGAAGCCCCTTTATTCCGAAATCCGACAATCCAAACCCTTCTATTTCAGGGACATCTACAGCGGCGTATATATCAATAAGATTGGCCGGCGACCCATGAGCTTGATTGCGGGTCTGCACACCTTTGCCGTGCGCCCATTCAGTCCATTGCTCCGTAAAATTTTCAAGCAGCATATCGCCCAATGTCTCACGATAATCGCTCAACACGACGTTGCCGTCATCAACCAATCCAAGCAATTCCGGAAGCTTGTCTTGCAGCTTGTAGCCTCTACGGCGTTCAAACTCCTCAAAAAGCGTGGGAGTCCAGTTGGCTCCATAAACCTCATAGCTGTCATTGAAAAAATTGTGAGGATATGCCGCATGATGCGAATCAAACGCTTGTCCGAACTTATCAAGATATTTTTTCACCACGCCCTTATCGAAGTGATCCATCACATACCCTTCACCCCCGGGCGCGGCTCGTTTCACTTTCTGCCGTGTACGGCTCTCATATACCCTTATCACCTCTTCGTCGCCCGATGGCAAAGCGCGCCGTGATGTGGCAATGAGTTTCGCCAACCCTTGCTCTTTAGGATCCACAGTTGTCACGGCCTCCGCGCCGGGAGCCACTGTATCGACAAGGAATATGGCTTTGCAGGCAGCATCCTCGATTGACACCTCTGGGCCTCCGAATGGCCATCCCGTGCCTTGGTTCATATCAACGAGAATGTTATCAGCGGCGGCTTCAGCCTGAGTTACGCTCAATGCGTTCATCCATGCGTCTGACAAGAAGGGGATTTCATTAACGTCGTTCCCCTTCACACCGTAAATTGGGGTTATCTCCACCGTCCCCAACCCGGCCTTTGCGTATTCGCCGATATTATATTTCAAATTGGCTGAATCGACCGCCGAACCCATCCACCACCATCGGGTGCCGGGACGCGCTTCTTGATTCACCACAGGCCACTGCTGCGCGGCGGCAGTCAAAGATATTATTACACCTAACGAAGTAAGAGCTATTTTTTTCACTGCTATTTTGGTATGAGATTAATAAGTTTATGCAAACTTACGCAAAAAACTTGACTTATCGTTGCGCCAACGGCAGCAAATCGCTTAAATTTGCATATCGCAACAATGAAATTCATATCGCCAATGAAAACAAAATATATGTTTCTGCTGCTTCTGATCGTTTCGTCGCTCACCCTTCTCCCATTCTTAGGGGAAGCGCTGTTTTACTCAAAAGGCGAGCCGCGCGAAGCTATAGTCGCTGTTTCAATGCTACAGACCGGCAATTGGATCCTTCCCATAAGCAACGGAGACATGATACCCTACAAACCTCCGTTCATGGCATGGTGCATAGCTGCGGCTTCACTACCCTGGGTCCATGTGACAGAATACACATCGCGCGTTCCTTCGGCGATAGCGTTGATAGCATTGGTTATGTGGACATTCATGTTCTATGCGAAGCGGAGCGGCAAAGGGCGCGCCCTGCTCACCGCGCTTATTCTTCTCACATCCTTCGAGGTGTATCGCGCCGGCTTCGCCTGTCGTGTGGATATGCTGCTGACGCTGTTCATCGTAGGCGCCATATATTCGCTTTACGCTTATTGGGAACGAGGACTTAAAGGGATGCCGTGGGTCGCTGTGCTGATGATGGCCGGAGCATTTCTCACCAAAGGACCGGTAGGCGTAGTCCTTCCATGTGCGGTGATGGGCGTGTTCATGCTTTTGCGCGGCGGACGCTTCTGGAAAGTGTTCGGGCTGTTGGCTTTGTGGGGGCTTGCGTCATGCGTCATCCCTGCGGCTTGGTATATCGCAGCGTTTCAACAAGGGGGCGAACATTTCCGCGAACTTATGCTTGAAGAAAATGTAGGCCGCATGACCGGAACCATGAGTTACGAATCACACCTTAACCCCTGGTATTACAACATAATGACTTTAGTAGCGGGATTCTTGCCTTACACGCTTCTGTTGTTGATATCGCTTTTCACCGTGTTCCGCCACTACAAATTTCAAAAGCCGGCAGAAGGGTTTATCCGAGGATTCCTCAATCTTCACCCTGCGACAATGCTTTCGCTCGTATCGGCGGCGGCAATATTCATATTCTACTGTATTCCGGCGAGCAAACGCAGCGTCTATCTCCTGCCCATGTATCCGTTCATGGCATATTTTATCGCCGGATATATCCGCTACCTCGCCGGGGTGTCAAAGCGCGTTATTAAAATATATTCAGCGTTGATTTGCACGACGGCTATACTGTTGTTTGCCGCATTTCTGACGCTTCAATGCATTGATTTTCCATACAGCGCGCTCAAAGGGAAACACGCCTTGGAAAACGCATTGTATGTCACATCCCTATCCCTCCATTTCCCATTCATTAAATGGATTATCGTAGAGATTCCGGTTGTGCTCGCCTTCATAATGCTGATACGTATGCGTAAAATGTCGGGATTTGCGGCTCTGGCGGGGTGCATAGCAGTAACAGTGGCTTTGTACTGGGCATTCGCCGGCGTATATCAACCGGCCATATTAAACACCAAGAGCGACAAACGTATAGCCGTCGCCCTCAATGAGATGGAGCCTGAGGGCAACCTGTACGCCTACACAAAGGGCTACAATGCACGCTTTTACGGAGTGAATTACTACCTAAACGACCGTCTGAAGAGTATCGACACCGCTCCAGCCGATAAACCAGGCTATATGATAATAACTGTCGACGACGGCAAAACCTATCTGCCGGAGAATGTTGACAAATATGACTTCTACCTGCTGAAGCATTTCCGCACCCGCAGTTGCGATATGCGTCGTGAGGTGATCCTCCTCAAGTTCGTGCCCAAAACACACGCGTCATCTTTATATATGGTGAGAGGGTTGCAGAATTGAGAAATAGCAATGTGCCGTTGTGGTTAACCCCGTACGAGCGTATCTTTGATGAAAAGATACGCATTGCCAATGATCATCGAATTTTGCATACGGTTTGAATTGGCGAGACTTACGATACTCAAGACGCCTCCAATAGCTTGCAAGACGAAAATAACTTATGGAGAACAAGCCTCCAAGGGCTATGTTCTCATCTGTGAATATCATTCCTCTCTCTTTAAGCAAATCACTCTGAGCAGGAAAGTCAATAGGATTCTTGTCGTATTTCACGTGTATATAAAACCGAAGTCCCACCGTGGTACGCATCTGAGAGAGGCGTGGTGGGAACTGTTGCGACAAAGTTAGTCAAAATCTTTCACGTGACAAAATATTTTTGCATTATCGAC
>CAZELD010000055.1:0-14743 GCA_964512855.1 uncultured Muribaculum sp. | reverse complement strand
GGAAAAATCAATTAAAAATCAAATTCTATGATATTAAATCTAAATATTTTTCTTAAATTTGCATACAGAGAAGTAACTCTTGCTAAGAGATACAGATGACAGCTAAACAAATATTTTTCCCGCTTATATATTAGTACATACGCACTGCTATTCACGCCTAAACAGCCTTAAATCAACGCATTAGCACGCTCAATATTTGTACTGTCACGTGATCCGGGATTCCATTCCTGCCTGATTTATATTATTATATATGTATATAATGTGTCAGATGAAAGTTTCAAAATAGATATCTTCGTGCAAACCCCGGAGGTTGCATCAGCTTAGTTTGGTGATTGCGAGTGTGAGGACTGAAATCTTGGCGGTTGGAGCGGCATGATGGATGGCGTTGCAACAAGTGAGAAGCGTGGCGCCGGTGGTGAGCACATCGTCAATGACGAGAATATGTTTGCCGGCAAGTTCCCCGGCGTTTTTTGCCACATAATCCCCTTGTGAATTTATCCAACGTGAAAAAACTCCCTTATTAGTTTGTGTTTTACGAAATTTTGTCGCTTTAAGACAATTTCCAATCCTTATTCCCGATACATCGCTTATACCCTTAGCGATATAATCCGTTTGGTTATATCCGCGCATCATCAATTTAAACGGATGCAAAGGCACAGCGACAATCATGTCGATGCCCTCAAAAAAGCCGTCACGTTGCAATTCCCCGGCATACTTTCGAGCCAACGAGCGAAGCAACTCCGGATGGCCGTTATATTTTCCCCTGTGAATCATTGCGGCATACGGATTCTCTCGATAATAGTAAAACCATCCGGCTCCGCGTTCCACCGGAGTAGTCCCGGCAAGACGCTCATGCACCACATTAAAAGATGATTCATGAGCTTTAGTGCGAGGTAAATCATAAGAACAGTGAAGACACATCACCTCCTCTCCCGAGGTAAGACGACGTCCGCACACCTCGCAAAGATTAGGGTAAATCAGATTCAATATACGGCTAAAAATCCTCATCATCCACGCATTTAAGCTTATCCAACGCCATCTTGACATATCGCCACTCAAATCCGCGACCCATGGCAAAACGAGCCACTTGCGCCCCATACTCGCGAGAGAGCGGCAATGACAGCTCCCCAGCTCTGCGTTTCACAACCAAAAATGCCGCTGCGGCATATTCATCCTCGTCAATAAGCTCAAGAGCGGCATCAACGTAATCGCTCGGAATACGCTTGACCGACAAAGCTTGCCCGATTTTAACGCGTCCCCAGCGGCTGAATAAGAACTTTGACCGAACAAACGCCTCGGCATAACGACGTTCATCTATAAAACGCCTCCGTTCAAGGGATTCCAATATCTTCTCAACGTCAGATGAGCCGACGCCCCACTGCCTCAATTTTTCTGAAATTTCAGCTTTGCACCGCTCGCTTCGAGCACACAAATATTCGGCTCTCGCCAACGCGTCTTTAGTTGTTAGCTGGTGCCTAATCATACAGTGGAGATTTTGCTATCACAAAACGCTGCCGGCCGGTCATGTCAGCGACAGAATGTACATCATTCAATCCCAATGAACTTAACATCTCGCACAGCGGCCCCACTTCAAGCGGATTAATCTCCAAATACAGCTTGCCGCCCGGCAATAAGCCGGCTACGGCATAACGTCCTATCACCTTATAAAATTTCAGCGGATCATCATCGGGAACAAACAACGCAATTTTAGGCTCATAATCAATCACATTGGCATCCATAGTTTTCGCCTCGCTTTCGAGTACGTAAGGTGGATTGCTCACAATAATATCATACTGCGGCTCATCAGGCATTTTCATAGTTAGCGCGTCCGCTATCTCAAAATCCACCTTCACCTTCAACGCCGCGGCATTGCGCCGAGCCACTTCAATGGCCGCTCCCGACACATCAACCCCGCTCACTATCGGAAATTTGAGATAGCGAGCCAATGCCACCGCAATACATCCCGATCCCGAGCAAATGTCAAGGACACGCAAATCAGTGCGGTCTCCCCAATCTTTAACAATCATATCCACAAGCTCCTCAGTCTCAGGACGAGGGATGAGCACGCTCGGAGAAACAATTATATCAAACCCATAAAACCGAGTATGCCCCAGTATATATTGAAGAGGTTCATCGGCAAGAAGACGATTGACAACTTCATCAATCCTGCGCCGGGTAAAATCAGAAATTGTAGTATCTTTGCGTAACACAATATCGACAGGCGTATATCCGGCAATCTCGGAATAAACAGCCCTTGACAACGCCAAGGCCTCATCAGCAGGGAAATGCCCGGCCAACGACTGTCGAGTGGCAGCAAATGCGTCATGTAATGAGATATCAGCCATAGATAACAAAATTAACAAATAATATCTACACTAAGAAACAAATGCGCGAAGAAATCGACCGAAAATATATGCGCCGCGCCATTGAACTCGCACGGCACGGAATAGGAAACACATCCCCCAACCCCATGGTGGGAGCCGTCATCGTACACGACGAGAAAATAATTGGCGAAGGATATCACCGACTATGTGGGGAAGCCCATGCCGAAGTAAACGCCATCGCTGCGGTAAAAGACCGTGAGTTGCTGAAGCGCTCTACGATATATGTGACTCTTGAACCATGTTCTCATTATGGAAAAACTCCGCCATGCTCAAAACTGATAATAGACGTAGGCATTCCGAGAGTGGTGGTCGGATCGCTCGACCCATTCGCAAAAGTAAGCGGACGCGGCGTGAAAATGCTGCAAGAAGCCGGCATAGAGGTTACTGTTGGCGTTCTTGAACAGGAGTGTAGACAAATAAATCCTGTTTTTATGACAGCGCACTCCAAACATCGCCCTTATATCTCATTAAAATGGGCGCAAAGCTCCGACGGATTCATCGATAGGACGAGAAACGCCGACGAAGAGCCGGCCAAACTCTCCACTCCATTGACGTTCACCATGTCACATAGGCTCAGAACGCTCAATGACGCAATAATGGTAGGATGCGGAACGGTCATCGCCGACAATCCGTCATTGACACCGCGCCGTTGGAAAGGGAAAACGCCGACAAGGATTATCGCCGCCAATCCCAAAAACATTCCGCCGGAATGTCGTTTACTGACCGACGGCAATGAAACCATCATCCTCGACACTTCCGAGACCACAGACTTGCGCAAGCAAATGGAAAACTTGTACTCATCCCGCGGAATAACATCAGTGCTCGTCGAAGGCGGCTCAAAACTGCTGCAATCATTTATAGATCAGGGCTTATGGGATATGGCCAAAGTGGAAATCTCACCACGCCGACTAACCGACGGAATCAAAGCCCCGGCACTCCCAGCAATTCCTCAACGGATGTTAACAATTCAACGAAATAACATCATTTACTATACCAATAATGCTGATTAAGCCGTTAAAAAGACCTAAATATATGTTTTTACGTCCAATATCTGCGTCATTAAAGAAAATGTTGCTAAATTTGCAAATTGAAAATTAATGTCAATATATTAAAATGAGGATAAAATCAGGGGGATATCTACTGGCTGCGGCAATTATAGCAATGGGTGCGGCAGCTTGTAATTCCGACTCCGATGACACCGTTGACACCGGTTTCACTTCGGACAACATTTACTCGGCTACTGCCATAACAGCCTTCTATATACAGGCCAATTCATCGATACTAAATAATCTTGACTCATGCTATTTCACCATTGATCTCGTGCAGAGCAAGATTTTCAATGCCGATTCATTGCCTTACGGAACGGATGTCACCAAACTCGTTCCCAGCATAAGCACTAACGGAAGCTCACTCATCGAGATATCGGTGAGCGGAAGTTCGGTTATGAACGACACCACTTTCACTTATTCTTCCGACGCATCTGACAGCATTGACTTCTCTACGCCGTCAAAGGTGAGCGTTAGGGTCGTATCGCTTAACTCATCATATAGCCAGACCTATGACATAAGCGTCAATGTCCACACGGTGAAATCCGACTCGCTCGAATGGGGATCAATGGCATGGAAAGATATGCAATATTCTCCTGATGAGCAAAAAACAATCGAATTTGGCGATGACATCATCACACTGTTCCATAACGCAAGTGGATATAACGTGCTAACAGCGCCCGATCCGGAATCAACCGGCACGCTTAGCGCCGCATCATTTCCATCCACTCCGGTAATATCCTCTTTTGCTGCGACCAACGAAGCGCTTTACTGTCTCGGCGACGACGGCTCGTTGATGACGTCAACCGATGGCGCCGCTTGGACAGCGACCGGCGAAACGTGGAGCCACATTTATGGCGGTTATGTCGATAAACTTCTCGGGTTGGAAAAATCAGGAGATGAATACTACCATGTAAGTTATCCGGCCGATGGGTCAAACGTAAAAGCCGCGCTCGACTGCCCGGTTTCAGGCACAAGCCAATTAGTTATCCTTGAAAATATTTGGTTTGAAAACCCGATAGCGCTTGTGGTTGGTGGACGCATAAGTAACGGCAACCTTACAGGCGCCACCTGGGGATATGACGGAAACGTGTGGGCCAAATTAAGTCTGGCGCCAATAACCACTCAATATGAGGATATGACCGTGTTCCCGTATTTCGCCCTACGCTCAACCACTAACTGGTGGCGCCTCACTGACAACTCTGCAATTTTAGCAATGGGAGGCCGCAAGAGCGACAGTTCGGTTTCAGATTCTGTATACATCTCGTTTGACGGAGGAATCCATTGGGACATGGCCGATGAATCGCTCCAACTACCCGATGTAATCCCGCCGTTCGCCAACGCGCAAGCGATTGTACGAGATATTACATTCACATCCCGCTCAACATCGGGCAGCGCTTGGAATGAAATATCAACACTTCGCCGCAATCCATATAGCCGGGCAGTAGAGCCTATCACATCGTGGGATGCTCCATTCATATACCTGTATGGCGGCGTCGACGAGGCCGGAACGCTCTATCCCACCGTATGGAGAGGAGCTATCAACCAGCTTACTTTCAAGCCCATTGAATGAAACCGCATATCGCATCGCTGATCCTAACCGCAACAATGCTGTTATCTGCGTTGCCGGTCATGAGCCAGGAATCGACGTATAAGTTTGAACTTGGCGCGTCACTTGGTATGAGCGGATATCTCGGCGATGCTAACGACGCCAATCTTCTCGCAAATCCGGGTTTTGCGGCGGCTGTAAACTTCCGTTATCTGATCAACACCCGTTGGGCGGTAAGAGGTTCGTTGATGACCGCCGGATTGAGCGGCAACAGCGCGGATATGGAAAATGTGTTTCCCGGAGGGGAAACATACAAGTTCACCTCCACAGTCTATGACCTTGGAGGACGAATTGAGTTTAATTTTTTTAATTACGGCATAGGTGAATCCTACCGGAAAATGAAGCGTTGGAGTCCATTCCTGTCATTAGGCATAGGCGTGACTGCGGCTTCCTCATCCGGAACCCACGTTTACGCGAACATCCCCATAGGATTAGGCGTAAAATACAAATTGAAGCCTCGAGTAAACATCGGCTTGGAATGGACGATGACAAAAGCGCTCGGCGACAAAGTGGACAGTGAAATACTTGATGATCCGTATCAAATAAAAAGCTCGTTCATAAAGAACACTGACTGGTACTCAACCATTATGCTGTCAATCAGTTATGAGTTCGGTGAACGATGCAAAAACTGTTTTTACGTTGACTAACTGTATGGACAATATGTCACTATATAACGAAATCGACTTCACACGCTTGCCCGAGCACGTTGCAATAATAATGGACGGCAACGGACGGTGGGCAAAAGCGCGCGGCCTTCAACGCCACGAAGGGCACGTTGAAGGCGTGAATTCTGTGAGGAAAATTACGGAGGCGGCGTCACAAGCAGGAATCAAATATCTCACCCTCTACACATTCTCCACCGAGAATTGGAACCGGCCTAAAGAGGAGGTGGACGCTTTGATGAATCTTGTGGTAATCGCGATTGAACGGGAGACGGCCGATTTAATAAAGAACAATGTGCGTCTTAACATGATCGGAGAATTTGACCGTATGCCTAAATTCGCTTACGACCGCCTGAACAAATGTATTGACGACACGTCACACTGCACCGGCCTAACCTTAATCCTCGCCATAAGCTATTCTTCACGGTGGGAGATAACTGAAGCCGCGCGTAAAATTGCCGACAAGGCGGCCAAAGGCAAGTTAAAACCGGAAGATATAACCCCCGACACAATTACGGAAAATCTTGCAACAGCGGCATATCCCGACCCCGATCTGTTGATACGCACAGGAGGCGACTTCCGCATAAGTAATTTCTTGCTATGGCAATTGGCTTACGCCGAGATTTATGTCACCCCCGCATTTTGGCCCGATTTCAGCAAAGAGGACTTCTATAAAGCGATAGTGCAATACCAATCAAGAGAACGAAGGTTCGGTCTTACAGGAGAACAAGTTAACGAGAATAAATAACATTAGATAACGCGATATACTTAAGATATCATCACATCACTTACGATTATGCGAATAAAGTTGCTAATCATACTAATGACGATAATGGGCATGAGCGCCAAGGCTCAAGTCAGAGGCGTCGGCAACGTACCGGTCGACACCGTTTATGCTCCGAATGTAATATACTCCGGGATGCCCAATTCGTATGAAATTGCGGGGATAAAGGTAACCGGCGTTCCCAACTATGAGGATTACATCGTCATTGGATATGCAGGAATCAATGTCGGCGACCGTGTAGAGATTCCCGGCCCGGAAATCACAAACGCGGTAAAGCGTCTTGTAAAACAAGGCTTGTTTTCTTCTGTGAAAATTATCGTCGAGAAAACCGCAGGCGACCGAGCTTGGCTTGAATACGCGTTGAAGCCGCAGCCGAGAATCTCGGAAATAAATTACCACGGCGTGTCAAAGGGCGAAAAGAAAGACCTTGAAGAGCGATTGCAACTTATGAAAGGCAATCAGATCACGCCTAACATTGTGAACCGCGCGACCCAAATTATTCAAGCCTACTATAAGCAGAAGGGCTTTGGAAATGCCACTGTAAAAATCGATCAGGTCGAAGATTTGTCAGAGCCCGGTGATAACATCGTAAACATAAATGTTGACAAGCACAACAAAGTCAAAGTCCACAAAATATATGTCAATGGTAATGAAATGTTGAGCGACGGAGTGATCAAACGCACGATGAAAAAAACCAACGAAAGCGGCAACCTGCTGAACATCTTCAAGCAGAAAAAATTCGTAGAAAGCGATTTTGAAAACGACCTCGACCTCATCATAGCCAAATATAACGAAAAAGGCTACCGTGACGCAAAGATTTTAAAAGACAGCGTGGCTCAATATGATGAAAAGCACGTCGACGTGTACATTGATCTGGAGGAAGGCAAGAAATACTACATCAGCAATATCGACTGGGTGGGCAACACCGTGTATCCATCCGATATTCTTGACCGAATTCTGGAAATAAAGCCAGGCGATGTATATAATCAGAAATTGCTTGATAAGCGCCTTAAAGACGATGACGACGCGATAGGCAACCTATATTATAACCGAGGATATCTATTCTATGACCTTGTGCCGATCGAAAAGAACATAAACGGCGATTCTATCGATCTTGAAATGCGCATCATCGAAGGGCCTCAGGCGACAATCAACAATGTGATAATAAACGGAAACGACCGTCTATATGAAAAGGTAATACGACGCGAATTGCGCGTCAAACCAGGACAATTGTTTAACAAGGACGATCTTATGCGTTCCGCGCGTGAAATCGCTCAGACAGGACACTTCGATCCTGAAAATATGGACATTCGCCCCGAACCCGACATGGACAATGGAACCGTGGACATTATATTCGGTCTCGAATCAAAAGCTAACGACCAAGTTGAAGTATCCTTCGGTTGGGGACAAACCGGCGTCATTGGAAAAGTGGCATTGAAGTTCACCAATTTCTCAATCAAAAATTTGTTCCGCCCCGGCACATATCGCGGCCTCATACCTCAAGGTGAAGGACAAACATTCACCATCAGCGCTCAGACCAACGCCAAGTACTACCAAAGTTACTCAGTGTCGTTCCTTGACCCGTGGTTTGGCGGTAAACGCCCCAACGCACTCTCTGTATCGGCATACTATGCGCGTCAAACCGGTATAAACTCCTCTTACTACAACAGCAACTGGTATAACCCATATTCATACTACGGATATGGATACGGCTACGGATATGGCAGCAGCGACTACTATCAAAATTCTTACGAGAACGCATACGACCCGAACAAGATTCTTCAGATGGTTGGCGTGACAGTGGGATTAGGTAAACGTCTAAGCTGGCCTGACGACTATTTCCAATTCCAAGCCGACATCAGCTACCAGTGGTACTATTTGAAGAACTGGGATTATCTTTATTATATGACCAACGGCGTGTCTAACTCTATCGTTCTCGGATTGACACTCTCTCGCCAGTCAATAGATAACCCGTTGTACACTCGCCGCGGTTCAATATTCTCAATCAACTTGCAGATGACTCCGCCGGCATCACTGTTCAGCGGAAATAAGGATTGGGAACGCTTGAGCCAGGAGAATACCGAAGAATCAAAGAAAGAATTGTACAAGTGGATTGAATATTGGAAGCTTAGAATAAAATCGCGCACCTATACCCCGCTCACCGATCCGGCCGGACGTTGGACTCTCGTGTTGATGACACGTGCTGACATCGGACTTCTCGGAAGTTACAACAAGTGGTTGAAAACACCGTTTGAAACATTCTATGTGGGTGGTGACGGTATGTCGGGATCTTACCAATATGCGACTGAAACAATCGGTCTGCGCGGTTATGAAAACGGACAGCTCACGCCATACGGACAAGAGGGTTACGCTTACACTCGTTTTGGCATGGAACTGCACTTCCCGTTCATGCTCTCAGCTTCGACCAACATCTATGGCCTCACATTCATTGAAGCGGGAAATGCGTGGACCAGCGTGAAGAGTTTCGAGCCGTTCAATATGAAACGCAGCGCCGGCGTCGGCGTACGTATCTTCCTTCCGATGGTCGGCATGATGGGTATCGACTGGGCATACGGTTTCGACAAAGTGTTTGGACAAAAGGGAGGAAGCCAGCTCCACTTCATATTGGGACAAGAATTCTAAAAAATATTAATCGGGATAAACTTATAAACTCGTAAAACGTCTTATATATTAGACATCTAAAATATCACGACATGAAAAAGTTGACATTCGCGCTCCTAATGGTTTTCTTATGCACGGCGGGAGCATACGCGCAAAAATTCGCGCTAATTGACATGGAATACATATTGAAGAACGTGCCCGCTTACGAGATGGCCAATGAACAGCTTAACCAGATATCGCAACGCTGGCAAAAAGAAGTCGAAGCCAAAGCCGCCGAAGCACAGACCATGTATAAAAATTATCAGAGCGACATGGTGTTCCTCACTGATGAGCAAAAAACAAAGAAAGAGGAAGCTATCGTTGCAAAAGAAAAAGAAGCCAGCGAGCTTCGCTATAAATATTTCGGACCCGAAGGCGAACTTTACAAAAAGCGTCAGAGCTTAATGCAGCCCATCCAAGACGAAGTGTATAATGCTGTGAAGAAAGTAAGCGAAGAACGCGGCTATCAATGCATTTTTGACCGTGCTTCATCGACTAACATCATATTCGCATCGCCGAGAATCGATGTCAGCAATGAAGTCCTCGCTAAAATGGGCTATGCCAAGTAAGATATTCACATTTGTTAATAGTATATTTCACAATAGTTTCTTATCTTTGCACCTAAATCGTTAACACAATTAGAAAATTTTAAAAACTTTACCAATCGATATGATTAAAAAATTTTTACTCGCTATACTTGTAGCGTTTCCTATGATTGCCGTTGCTCAGGCTCCTAAATTCGGTGTAGTAAACACTACAACTATTATCCAAGAGCTCCCCGACTTTAAAGAAGCTCAAGAGCAAGTAGCGTCATCATCAAAGAAGTATGAAGATGAGTTCAAGAAACTTCAGGAGCAGATGGAAAAAAGTTACACGGAATTTCAGGCTCTTCCCGCCGACACTCCCGAATCAATAAAGGAACGTCGTATGCAGGACATTCAGGATCTTGACAAAAAGATGCAACAGTTCCACGCCACCGCAACTCAGGACATCCAGCGTCAGCAGGAAACGCTTCTCGCTCCTATTCAGGAAAAAGTACGCCAGGCGTTGAACGCCGTGGGATTGGAAAACAATATGACTTTCATTTTTGAAAACGTGATGCCTGTTTACACCGGAAGCGATGTTACCGATGTTACTCCGATGGTTCGCGCCAAGCTCGGCCTTAAATAACGATCAACATCAAAAATAAACTGTGTCAGAATTATAGGATGACACAATTTGCATAACCCATAGAAACAGAAGTTGAACAGGCTATTTAATAGCGTTTTAAATCAACTTCTGTTTCTTTTATATATAAGTATCTCTTTTGAGATTTTGACATACTACTATTTACTTTCTCACACATTGTTTGTTAATTTGAGTCATGACCGATAAACGCAACACAACCGGGCCAATAGGGATTTTTGATTCCGGCTACGGAGGGCTTACAATCCTCAGTGAAATACGCAAAGTATTGCCGGAATATGATTACATATATCTCGGCGACAACGCCAGGGCGCCTTACGGTACCCGTTCTTTCGACATTGTATATCGGTTCACTCTTGAGGCGGTAAATTATCTTTTCGACAAAGGATGTCCGCTTGTGATATTGGCGTGCAACACTGCGTCAGCCAAAGCGCTTCGAAGCATACAACAAATCAATTTGCCGCAAATCGATCCCTCTCGCAGAGTGCTCGGAGTAATTCGTCCCACCGTGGAGACGATAGGCGAATTAACCCACACAGGTAAAATAGGCATTTTCGGAACTCCCGGCACAGTGAAGAGCGGCAGCTACGAAATGGAGATCGCCAAGTTGTATCCGGAGTTCAAAACAGTGACACACGCATGCCCCATGTGGGTTCCGCTCATAGAGAACGGCGAAGCGGCCAGTCCAGGCGCCTCCTACTTTGTGAAGCAGGAGGTGGACAGACTCCTCTCCAAAGAACCCGACATCGACACCATTATTCTTGGATGCACCCACTATCCGATTCTCATTGACAAAATAAGAAAATATGTTCCGGAGGGCATCACAGTTCTTCCACAAGGAAAACTTGTAGGGGAAAGCCTTGTAAACTACCTGTCACGACACCCTGAAATGGAACGGCGGCTCACAAAAGGCGGTTCATGTATCTACTTGACAACGGAGAATGCGGATAAATTCGACGAATCGGCAAGCATATTCCTATCACAGCCGGTGAACGCGGAATCAATAACACTGTAAACAATCTAAATAACAGCAATATACCGTCATAGTATGAACAAGACCTTATCTAAAATCATGACTGCCGCAGCAATTATGACGTTCATAAATCTGCATGCGACAGAGAATAATCTGAAATTATGGTATGACAAGCCGGCATCACTCTGGGTCGAAGCGCTCCCGCTCGGCAACGGAGCGGTCGGGGCAATGGTGTTTGGCGACCCCGTAAATGAGCAGTTTCAACTCAACGAAGAGACTGTGTGGGGAGGCTCACCCTACAACAACACTAATCCCAGAGCCAAGGAATCGCTTGCCGAAATAAGACGATTGATTTTTGAGGGGAAAAACTCTGAGGCTCAAAAATTATGCGGTCCGGCGATTTGCGCTCCAAATGGAGCCAACGGTATGCCGTATCAAACCGTAGGCTCGCTTATGCTGGATTTCGACGGAACCGAAGGCTACACGGAGTATTACCGAGATCTTGACATATCCCGCGCGGTAGCCACTACCCGATTCAAAGTTGACGGCACAGAATACATCAGGGAAGCGTTCACATCTATCCCTGACCGATTATTTATCGTAAAGCTCACCTCCTCACAGAAAGGTAAAATATCATTCACCGCACGCTACGACACGCCCTATTCCACGGCGACAACATCAACACCCGCGCGCAATGAACTGCTTCTGCAAGGCAAGGCCGACGACCACGAGGGGATTCCCGGCGCTGTGCGCTTTGCGTCATTGGCTCAAATAGACGCAAAAGGCGGAAAGACAATATCAGTCGGCGACACTGCCATACGTGTCACAGGAGCCAATGAAGTTACCATATATGTGTCTATCGGCACAAACTTCGTCAACTATCATGATGTTTCAGGCGACGCGCTTAAAAGCGCCCGGCAATATCTCACAAAATGGAAACGCGACTATGCCAAAATGCTTCGTGAACACGAAAACGCCTACGCATCACTATTCAACCGAGTTTCGCTTGATCTGGGATCCAACGCACAAGCGTCAAAGCCAACCGACATCCGGGTAAAAGAATTCGCGTCGACATTCGATCCCCAGCTTGCGGCTTTATATTTCCAATTTGGGCGTTATCTGCTTATATGCAGCTCAATGCCCGGCGGACAAGCCGCCAATTTACAAGGAATATGGAATTATAAACTCCGCGCGCCGTGGGACGGCAAATACACAACCGATATAAACGTGGAGATGAACTATTGGCCCGCGGAAGTCACCAACTTACCGGAAATGCATGAGCCATTCTTATCGCTCGTGAAAGATGTGTCGATCACCGGCAAGGATGCGGCCGCTATGTATGGCTGCCGAGGATGGACGCTTCACCACAACACCGATATATGGCGGTCGACAGGAGCGGTTGACGGACCTAAATATGGCGTATGGCCCACTTGCAACGCTTGGTTTGCCCAACATCTATGGGATCGATACCTCTTCTCAGGCGACAAGAACTACCTCGCAGGCGTGTATCCTATCATGAAAGAAGCCTGTAAATTCTATCTCGACTTCCTTGTGCGCGAACCTGAAAACAATTGGCTTGTAGTGGCTCCATCCTATTCGCCCGAAAATTCGCCATCGGTGAATGGGAAACGATCATTCGTCATTGTCGCAGGCGCCACAATGGACAATCAGATGGTGTCAGATCTGTTCCGCAACACCATCGACGCCGCAGCCGTGATGAATGAGGATGCCGCATTTGTCGACAGTTTGTGCAACGTGGCTGATAACCTCGCGCCCATGCAGGTAGGGCGTTGGGGGCAAGTACAGGAATGGATGAAGGATTGGGACAATCCCAACGACCATCATCGCCACACATCTCATTTATGGGGTTTATATCCGGGTCGACAGATCACCTACCGCACTCCGGTACTTATGGAGGCTGCGAAAAAGACATTAAACGGTCGAGGCGACCATTCTACCGGATGGTCAATGGGGTGGAAAGTCTGCTTTTGGGCGAGATTGCTTGACGGCGACCATGCCTATAAACTTATAACAGAACAGCTTGTACCCACCACCGAGGAAAGCGGCCAGAACGGAGGGACATATCCAAACCTTTTCGACGCGCACCCACCATTCCAAATTGACGGCAACTTCGGTTGCACGGCCGGTATTGCGGAAATGCTCGTCCAAAGCCATGCCGGTGCCATACACCTTCTTCCCGCTCTGCCAGGAGTATGGAAAGATGGGGCGGTGAAAGGACTTCGCTGCCGTGGCGGATTCACATTGGATGAAATGACGTGGGAAAACAATGCGGTGAAACAAGCTATCATAACTTCAACAAATGGCGGCATCCTACGCATCGCATCTGCCACGCCATTGAAATGCGACACAGAAATGTCGCTCGTAAAAGAAGATATAACGGTCAGCAATCCATTGTTGATACCACAGGATATAAGACGTCCGCTCGTCGCCGCCAATGCTCCGTTAAACACAGCATCAATCCAAACGCCGACTTACATCTACGATATCCACACTCTGCCGGGAGCCACTTACACCCTATTTGCAGATGTAGCTCCTTCTAATAATTAGGACATTTAAGGATAATATAAAAGGGATCCCCGGCCGGCAACGACGGCGGCTTCGTGTTGGTGGCCCGCGCGCATGATATCGGGCCAATTTCAAGCAGTCTTCCAGGTCATTTCCTGAAACTTAGCGAAATGTATTTCGGGCGACTCCATCTGCTTCCGCTGTCGTTGTCGGTCGGGTTCTGCGGTCGAGGCCTGTCGGAGTACTCCTACGGATCCATATATCGTTGGCGCGGCTCTCGGGGCTGACTGTAGCCGGCTGTGTCAGCGTCCTTCGGGCGTGTGGCCGTGATTTCATGGGCCGTGACGGTGATCTCAATCGCAGATGATACCGTTTGCGGCAAAGGTAAGGGAGGATTTTGGGAAATTTACCTGTTTTTTGTCCCAGGGGTGAAATTTTTTGCCCGATTAGGCGAATTGGAGTAAGATTATACCAAATGGACAAAGGGTGTTTAATTACATCGCAAAGCGATGTAAGGACAATATATGTATTATAAGAAGACACAAAAAAAGCTGATCACTTGAGTGGTCAGCTTATTTCATGCTGTGTAATCTGATAATTACTGAGCAACAGCAGCAGAGTCAACAACTGCAGCAGCAGAATCAGCAAGAGCAGCAGCAGAATCATTTGCTACTTCAACAGCCTCTTCTACAACTTCAACTTCTTCTACAGGAGCAGCAGCTTCAGTATTTTCAGCATTCTTGCAAGAGAACATAGAAACGCTGAATACAACAGCAAGTAATAAAACTAACTTTTTCATTTCTTTGTAAATTAATAATAAAACAATTTTTAGCTTCAAAAACGATGCAAAGTTAATACAAAATTAGAATACTACAACTTTTTTTTGTGATTATTTTCGTCTTATTAATGAACA
>CAZELD010000054.1:0-15265 GCA_964512855.1 uncultured Muribaculum sp. | reverse complement strand
TTTCATATTATTATTCCATTTCAATTCTGTCAGCTCACCACAGAAATTTACTGCATCCGACAAAATATTTGTTACTGTCTCCGGCAATGTATAACTCCCCTCCTTGAGGCCAGGCATATTGAGCAACTGCGTTACGTCTTTATTATACAATACACCGTCTATAACACACATATCCTCATTGGCCGGGTCAATGGTGAATTCTTTCAAAGACGCAAAACCTCCTCCAAAATTGCAATGGTTGTAAAAACGCTTCACTGAAGCAGGAATATGCAAGCTCTTTAGTGAAGTCATATTTGAAAGGCACAGGTTGTATATTATCTCTAAATTAGAAGGAAGTATCAGCTCTTCTAAATTTATTGCCCCATAGAAGCAACCGAGGGGTAAGATTTTTATATTATCGGAAAGACGTATTTTAGACGCCAACGTATTTTGGAAACAATTTTGCCCTAACACTTCAACACTGTCAGTCATATATATATAGATTCCAAGTTTGACTGCTCAAACGCGCCCTCTCCTAATTCTTTAACCTGGTAATTTATGCCGTTAAGTGTTACTTCTGCGGGAATATACACATCCATAGGCAGTGAAGTTTGATTATATCCCGTGACCATAGCATAATTGCCTATGACTTTGTAAATAAGGCCATCTATTTCAGTTTCACTAAGATTGAGTTCGGGATTGTCAGATTCAACAATTTGACTAAAATTTTTCCATACCTCAGCTATTTCATAGTTTTGTCGTGCGCCAACAGGCACATATAGAATACCATATTCCGGACACTTTGTGTCGGTAAATACACAATCGAGAATCGAAACTGGATTGGGATTTCGACATATAACAGTTTCCAAATTTGGACAATTAAACATTGCATTAAGACCAATAAAATTAACTGTGTATGGCAAGTCAATTGTTTCAAGGGGCAACCCAGTAAGACCATAATTTGAAATCCCTCCTATGTTAGTAGGCAATTTAAGATTAACAAGGTTTTTCAATCCCTCAAACGAAAATTCAGGAATGTAATTACTTGGATGGTTGGTATCCGCAAAGCCGATGTGTAATGAATCGTATGCGTTGCAAGCCTGAATTTCTGTTTCCGATAGATCAAGTGTCGTCAAGTTTACGCAATTGTTTCTAATAAACCATATATCAGTTGCGTTGATATTACCTTTAAGCGCCAATCCGGCAATTGAAAATAAATTTTCTCCATCCAATAACGTCTCCAATGAGCCGGGTGTATTAATTGTAATGACTTTGTCCATTTCCGCAATCACATAATCTACAGTAACCTAGTAATAATCACCGAAGGAATTACAAGAATAATCAACTCTCGATGGATCTGAGCGAGTGTAATCATCCCCATAAAGGTCTTGTCCACTTACATTCATCACAACAAAGCCGTCATTTTCGGGGGTGTCAGGAGCAAAAGCTGAGAATCTCAAAGATGAACCTTTGACGACGTTGAAACTTGAGCCAGGATATGGGCAATTTACCCAACCCAGTTCATATTTGCGCCACTCAATGATGTTCCATAGCTCATAAATACCGACTCTCCAGCGTCTAACATCAAGCGCGCAATCTCAGTACTATTATCTTCAGTCACATTTTCCTCAGGCATAGAGTTCCAGTTATATGTATCCGGCCAACTGTTATATTTCATGACAATAGCCATCGCCGTAGCCACACGCCCAGTTAGAGAACGTGAATCGTCAATTAATGGACACCGTAAGTTAAATGGCGAATCTTGTCCCCAATTGGCCGTTTTGAGCAATATACCGTTATCTGATACAGTCGCTGTTTGAATCCATGAAGGGTCGGTTGACTCAATTACGGCCAACGAGTTTAACTTGTCTTCATACGTCTTTAATATTGCAGATAGTTGCGGAGGCATATTGTTGGCATCGTAAGTGCCTTTGTCGGAGTAGCCGAGAATCTTTTTGGCTCGTGTGTCGCCCGATATAATGATGAAGCCTGCATTGTCAGCGGCATTGAAGACATAGTAAGGTTGTGATTCTGTGACACTTCCGGAAGATTGAGCGGATAATGGCGCGTTGCCCCTCTCGTATGGATGCACCTCTGTCACGTTTAATTGAGCACTGGTGTTGAAGAACTCGAAGGCGATGGATCGGGCTTCTTCTATACTGATTTGGCGGGCATTCGCTGCGAGCGCCGTGAAGATTAGCAGAAAAGAGATAATGCGACCATGGTATTAGCAGAGCCTCGGTCTTCCTCTCGTTGGCGATAATGATTGGTTAAAGATGCGGAAAGCGTAGAAATCTGTATCTGTCACCGTCCTACTATCCAAGGCTTCTCGCATTGCCCATCTTATGTCGGACGGCAACTGCAGAAGCCATACGCTGTATATGCAACAATAGCGTTCAGCTATACCTTTCCCAAGGCATTCTGCCGAATGCATGATATTACATATCCAAGGGCATCTACCGTTGCTCAATCCTTGACATAAGATTGAAATTTTGCGAGAATTTCGGATAGTCAAGAATTAGTGCGGATAAAAAACGCTTTCTATTATGTCTTCGCAAAGTTAACGAATTTTTAAACAAATACAATACCCCTCTAAAATCGGCATAAAAATATACCCAATATTGCCATAACCTCAAAAAAACACTTGGGCAAACATCAATAACCGCAAAACGAGCTTGCATAAAACGAGTACGGCACACCTCACGGTGTACCGTACTGCAATCAATCCTATGAAAAAATATGAGGAAAGAGAATATTTTGTTTACTATAAATTCTTTAGTTACTACTTGACGATGATAACAGCGTTTTAAGTGTTGTTTGAACTTGATAATCAGTATCAGTAGTTGAGTCGTCACTACCAAGCTCACGCCACACGAATGAAACGGTATAATCTCCGCCAATCTTTCCACTTGCGGCAAAATTCAGCGCCTCATATTCGGATGAAAGATCTCCGGAAGACAAATACACCGGCAATTCATCAGCCGAGAACAACAATCTACCGTCAACAATTTGGAAGTTAATATTCTTGAGCTGAAGAGACACACTCATATTATCCTTAAAATGAGCATTTTTAATCAAGAAATTAAGGCTTCGATCATCACTGCTTATATTAGCTTCGTTTATTGTAATCATGAATAAGTTCTGATCTGCCTGTGACGTAGACAATATGTTGCCGTCAGGAGATGTAACAGTTGTAATGCTATAGAACACTTGAGAACGGCTCATAGCCAAAATGGAAGCAGAACCATCACTAACGGAAAATGTAGTATTCATCCAAGGCCCCCCAATGCTACACTCGACCTTAGTTGCAGCTTGCGAACCGCTTACAAGTGTGAACCCGGAAGTAGTGCCGACCATAGTCAGGTTGTCGTAACGGTAAGTCATCGAGTTGCCAATACCCGGAACAAGCAGTCCGGAGACCACCATGCTGCAATAAGCAGGATCAGAATAGTCAAGGTTAAACTGCGTGGAACCATAGGAGTATGACTCACTTGATGCCGTGGAAGCATAGTAAACCATATCCATTGAGAAACTTTGCGTATTTGAGCCGCTGCTATCACACGAAGTAATAATAGCGGCCGTCAAAACAGCAAAAGTTAAATATTTAAGTAATCTCATCAACTTCTTTAGTTTTAATTAAAAATTAATGCGAAAGGTCATTCCCATTCTTATTGGCTTCCCTTTCTGAAGGAACGCGTTCCCAATACTAACGAAATAAAATGTGTCATATTGCGTGTCGGTGAGATTTTCGCCCCATAATGTAAACGAACAATTATTGCGCACGGCTGTAACCGATGCTCCTAACGTGGCATAAAACGGTTGCTTCACTGTGTTGCCTTCATCCCACATAATATCACCGACTCCGCAGCAATTTACATCAAAATTTATTTCATTCACCCAGCCTTTAAATGGCTGCGTATAATTTACGGATACAAAAATAGTGTTTTTTGGAGAATATGGAATATATTTCCCTTCATAATTTTCAACGCCGTCACAATATTTAACAAATTTTACATTTGTATAACCGTACGAAACTGCGGCATTAAATCTACTAATCGGCGAATAGGATATTGACAATTCGGCGCCATAGTTTCTGGTTTTGCCCGCATTAGTCATGATGCGGCCGGTTGTAAGCCCGTCCGGAAAAGACGTGAGTTGTTGATCCCTACAATCTATGTAAAATAATGCGGCCTGTCCGGTCAATCGCCCGTCAAATAACAATAAATGCGTCCCGATTTCATAATTCCAGCTATATTCCGGTTTATATGACATGATTTCCTCCGCATCATATTGCTCCGGTGTCCCCATGACTGACATTAATTTTTGCTGAAGCACATCACTGAACATTTGGGTATTGTAACCTCCACTTTTATATCCCCTCGCTATCGACACATAGACGTTTGACGCAGCAAGCGAGGATATATTGTAAGTTACCGAAACTTTAGGCAATATCTCCAGAAAAGTTTTACTCAACCTATCGGTATCCGATAAATCAACAGGCACATTCGCAATGGGCACCCATGCCCCACCTATCTCTCGCGAAACAGTAAAAGCAGTCTCGCAATCACTGAAATACCTCAACGTATTCCTCTCCACATCAAACCTTATCCCAGCGGAAATGTCAAAAGAGCCCGCCATATACGAACTGTTATGATAAATAGCCGCTCCCCACACCGGATTACGGAAACGGCTCCCCAGCTCTATTTCATCGTCATCACATGACAATCTCAATCCATTAGGCTCCATAGCAGCATTAGCGTTTTTCAGTATAAGGTTGGCAATTCCGTCATCCTTGAATGTGACGGGAGCCTCCATTCGTGTTTTTTTATAGAACCCGAACATTCCGGCCAACCAATTATAAGGCCCGACATTCCCTTTAGCTATAAAATCCTGCGTTACCGCCCACTCACGGCGTTTCTGTGTGAGAGTGAAATAGGACAACGGCAAGAAGTCCTGATCGAGCGTCATATTATCGTCTACATATTGAAAACTTGTGATGCTGGACAAGTCTACGTTTCCAACGCCCCATTTAACAGTAAGGCCATCAGCTACACCTGTTCTGCGGTAAAAACAAGTATCATTGTAATTTATCTTTCCACTCTCCACGTTTTCGTACGGATATCCATTCTGCTCCGACCATGAGAATAATGCAGTGTTCTCAATTTTAACATTTCCCTTCGGATTCCATACCGTTTTCCACCTGGCTCCTGTTTGCTGCTCATCGCCACAGTCACTGCCATTGTATTTATTAGTATAATACCCGTCTGTACGCCCATAAAAGCCGGTTACAGCCATAGCAAGATTAGAATTTACGCCCCAATAATATCCTACCGACCCTCTGAAACTGTTGGCCCGGCCATATTCTACAAGCGCCTTTCCTCCCATATATTTCATAGGAGAAAGGGTGTACACATTTATAAGACCGCCCATAGTATTTCTACCGTAAAGCGTGCTTTGCGGGCCTCGCAGCACTTCAATCCTCTCTATATCCTCAAGGTCAAAGTCATACGCATCCTTGTTAAGAAAAGGCACATTATCTACATTCAATCCAACTACCGGTTGATCTATCCTCGCGCCCATACCCCTAACGTAAATGGTAGACGTCATGCGTGAACCATAGTCCGGTATATAAAAATTGGGAGCTACTTCACTCACATTTTTTATAGTTTTTATATTGAGCCGTTCGATCATCCGCGCAGAAACAATAGTCGAGGCGACAGGAATTCTATCTATTGACGAAGCGCCCTTTATCGATGTAACCGACACCTCGTCCAACACAAGTGTCGTGTCAGGCGCCTCTTCAGCGAATACACCATGAGCAAAGAGGCAAAATAAGCAAAAAAATCCGATACTCTTCATAACTGCGCAAAGTTACCTTCCCAACCGTTTTCTCACAATCCCTATATGTAGTGAAAAATCAGTCGAACAATTTGCCGTCTCAATTTGTCATTTTATAAACACTAATTTCATTGCATTATGTTAAGCGTATTGACATCCGCCACATCTTCCCATCCGTCAACGCAGGCTGACATAGCTCTGCAAACCATCACTCCCGACCCTCAAACTGCCACTTACACCGTAGGCGCATATCTGTTGGACATATCCGATTGGATATTGGGATTCGTTGGGCTTGAGAACAATAAGGTCGCAGAAACATGGGTGTATGCGATTGTTGTGTTGGCGATATCAATGGTTGTCGGCTACATCACAAAATGGATTGTGCTTGGCGCGATAAAACGATTTGGAGAAAAGCTCAACAGCGATCTCTATAAATATCTCACCGGCGAATCATTTTTCACGAAACTATGTCGTATGATTCCGGCGCTTACATTTTTAATTCTTATCCAAGTAACACTCGTCGAAACGCACACGCAAGTGGCCGACATTCTAACTAAGCTCACTCTTTTGTATGTGATTTATGTAACCGGAGCGGCATTAACGGCATTGGTTAGCGCTATATGGAAGCACGTGGATACACGGCGCAACACAAAGCGGCTCCCCCTAAACGGCCTTATACAGCTCATCAAAGGGATAATTTGGATCGTGATCGCAATTATAGCAGTAGCCATTATCGTCAACAAATCGCCCGGATCACTACTCGCCGGCCTCGGAGCGTTTGCCGCAGTGCTGATGTTGATATTCAAGGACAGTATTTTAGGTCTTGTAGCCGGTGTGCAGTTATCGGAAAATGATAGCTTGCACGTCGGCGATTGGATTAAAATAAACGGCACCGACGCCAACGGCACAGTAATAGAGGTATCGCTCACAGCCGTGAAAGTGCTCAACTGGGATAAGACCACCACCAGCGTCCCACCTTATAGCCTCGTAAGCGGGAGCTTCACCAATTACAGATCAATGCAAAAGAGCAACACACGCCGCATACTCCGATACTATATTATAGACAGCGATAGCGTCGTTCCGACAACGCCCGATATGCTCGAATCGTTGCGAAAAGTTCCGTTCATGGATGAATATATCACCAAGAAACTTGCACAAAAAGCCGCCGGAAAGATTGAGGATGTCAACAACTCAGAAGGGCTTGTCGACGGCTCTATTGAAACCAATCTCGGTCTATTCAGGGCTTATATTAAGATGTGGCTCGACGCATCTCCATACGTGTCACATGACGACACTTGTTTCATATCAACACTACAACAAACGGAGAACGGCATCCCACTGCAGGTATATTGCTTCACGCCAACATCGGCATGGCTACCCTATGAAGCTATGATGGACACGATTTTTGAGCATATTTCCGCCATGATGATTCCATTCCAACTCATAACATTCCAGGCGCCATCAGGACGCGATACCATACTCGAAGGGTTTGTGACATCGCAAGATCCGGAGCAAATATACGGTATGCCTCAGCCGATTTTTAAAAACAATGACACAACCGCCGTGGCAAGCACGACCGGCCAAGAAAACGGATCGTCGCATAAATAATTTTCATAAATATAACTATTACAGGTTTTTTAATAAGTAATGTTAACATCAGTTATTAAAAATCTCTCATAGCTGATATTCTTAGCGGATTTCTTAATGAAAGTGAATAATGCCGATTGACTTTTGTCAATTCATGGTAATTAAGTAAATTTGACCCATCAATTCAATAAGACCAATACACCGCTCAATCGAGCCTCTATACGACAATGAGCACGGATATAATAAAAGATGATCCGAAACTGATAGAACGCTTACGCGACAGTTCAACCTGCCGGGAAGCTTTTGGCGAAGTCATAAATCAGTATAGCGAGCCTCTATATTGGCAAATAAGGCGCATGGTCGAAAATCACGACGATGCGAATGATTTGCTACAAAATACATTCATGAAAGCGTGGAGTTCACTTGATAATTTCAGAGGAGACGCCAAGCTGTCGACATGGCTTTACAAGATAGCGATAAATGAAAGCATATCCCATCTTTCCAGAGAACGGAAACGGCTTCATCTCTCTCTTGATGATGAAGAATCTCATCTTGTGGATCTAATTGAAGCCGACACATTTGTAGACGGCGATGAACTCGCATTGAAGCTCAGAAAAGCGGTCGCCTCGCTTCCTGAAAAGCAGCGCATAGTTTTTAATATGCGTTACTATGATGAAATGAAATATGAGGATATGTCGGAGATACTGGGCACCTCGGTTGGCGCGCTTAAAGCGTCATATCATATCGCCGCAAAAAAAATAGAACAATTTTTTGCTGACAATGATTAAACTTATCAACGGGATTTAAGTCAAAGTATTGAATAACTACAAAAAGCATCAATGATGAAGGAAAAACAAGATATACTGGATCGGATCAATCGTCGTTCAGGAATGACGGTTCCGGAACACTATTTCGCTGATTTTTCGGCAGAAATGATGTCACGTCTCCCCGAAATGCCCTCGGAGGCAAGCGAAAAAGTGCTGCCGCTCAGTGTATGGCAGCGGATGCGGCCTTATATTTATCTTGCGGCAATGTTTTGTGGAGTGTGGCTTATGATGTGGCTTTTCAATGACATAAGCGGCCGAATAGGAACCCCATCAATGGAAAATAATCCGATTTTAGCCGAGGGATTTTCCAGCGATCAATTTTATGATTATTACATATCAGACGGCATTGATCAGTATGATTTGCTTGAGGATATGTATAATGACGGAGTTACATTTACGAGTTTTCGACAATTATGATGTATATGAGGCGACTTACAATTTTCTTCATGTTTATGACATTCATAACTGCAATAAGCCACGCCGCGGATAATCGTGACAAGTGGTTCAATGAATTGCGGCAATATAAGCATGAATTTCTAACCAAGGAACTCAATTTGACAAAGGAACAGCAATCCAAGTTCTTCCCTCTGTACTCCGAGATGAGCAAAAAGATAATGAAGTTGAACGATGATACACGCGCCCTTGAAAACAAAATCGACAAGAACAAAGGCACCGTTTCAGATGCTGAATACGAAAAAGGGGCACAGGCAATGTTGGAATTGAAAGCTAAGGAAGCCAAAATAGAAACAGAATACTATCAGAAGTTCAAGAAGATTCTAACGCCAAAACAGATGTACTTGCTGCCGAAAGCGGAAAAGAAATTCACCCGCCAGTTGATGAAGCATCATGACAAAGCCAAAACAGGCAAGAAAGCGCCGCCTAAAACCGCATCTGTGCCTTGCGCCGATTGTAACGCATAGTCCACTCGTATCCACAGTTTAAGGGATAAGATAAACATCTATTCTTATATATGAGGGAATACAATAAGAAGCAGAAGATATTTTTAGCTTATTAAATTAAGTTAATTATATATCTTCTGTTTTTATTTATTCTCATCTCTTTGTTGTAATTTTGACGCAGTTTCTCTCTTATTTTTATTAAGAGCTTGTTTAAACTCCATCCTCATGAACAGATTATTAATTGCATTTACTATTTTTTACTCGTTTATAATGCACGCGCAAAGCCTTCCGAAACAACCTGACTTCGCTTTCCCTCAGAAAGTGAAAAATGAAGCTCTCGCAGACTATGAGAAAGCCATTAAAGAGAATGACGGCGATAAAATCATAAATTCACTTGTCGCATACGAAATCGCTGTAGTGTCAATCGATCGTGACAGCATCATGCAACCGATCGACCTAATATCAAAAACTTCATCAATGGTTGACGCAACAACATCGTCAATACTAAACATACTTCTTGCGGATATATACTATAGCATATATTCAGCCGATCGTTATAACTATAATCGCCGGGAACTGCCGGATAATGACATTTCCCCCGATTTTCGGTTGTGGAGCGGAGAACAGTTCAAACAGAAGATCAATTCACTGATAGATTCAGCACTTTCTGATACGGAAAAATTAAAGAGGAAAAAAATCACAAAATATCCAATCTCAATTGAATTTGATAGCAAAACCACTGAATTTTATCCCACAATATATGATTTCATCGCCACAAAAGCGATTAGTCTGCTAAACAATTTATCGCCAACACAATATGATTTTTCCATAAATCTATTATGCCGATATGACTTATACACAAAGCTCGCTTTCAACTACCAAAACCCGATCGCCCAACGTATATTAGGCCTATACCGCGATTTGCTCGCATTTCATGAAGATGACGCCGCACCGTTTATAATCAACGATATAAACCGCATAAACTTCATCTCAGCAAATCTGTTTCAAGATGGAGACACGACACCTAAAAAAGCCAAACGCTCAGAGCTGCTATATTCCCTATATGATCGTTATCAGACTTCACCATATTCGGGAGAAGCCTTAATAGAATTGAACGCGCCTGAAGCAACTGACACCCCTGCGGTCGAAAAATATTACAATACATTATCCGGATATGTCACAGAGCATCCCCGATATTTCCGAGTAAATTGCATAAAAAACGCCATCACAAACATAACAGCTCCTCGCATCGAACTGTCCTATCCTCGCACCATAGTGCCCGGAGCCGACATAAAAATAATCGTAAATACATTCAATGCTCCAAAATATGAAATTTTAGTTTATAAAGTACCATATTCCTCTTATTCCGCTAAAATAAGCGGAGGCACTCCGATTAAAAGAATACAGGGTAGCTTTTCAGAGAAAGCGCCATTTTTCAAAACGGCCGAAGAACATCTTTCCCTTGAGCAGCCTGGCACATACGCCATCGTTCCTGTAATTGGAACAAAACCTGATTTAACACGATATTACGAAGTCATCCAATGCACCAACTTGGTTGTCAACACCGCAACATTTGCCGGAAAAACATGGGGATATGTCACGAATCCCTTCACAGGAACACCGCAAAAAGATAACGTAAGCCTGACTGTTGTCGGAAATAAAAGTATCGTAGCTGGCAATATTCCGGTTAGGGCTGACGGGATAACTCCAATCACCTTAAATGGAAATTCTCTATACGCCACCTCCGGAACTGACCGTTCCGCCGAATCCTACATACTTAAATCAACTCCTCGGTCGGAAAAACCGGTATATGCCATAAACGCATTCACCGACCTCGCCATCTATCACCCGGGCGACACTGTGCAATGGGGCGCTGTAGCACAATGTCGGGATAAAGATGGCGTTAAAGCGGTTCCCTCCATCGAAATAGAAGCCACACTTAGAAGCGCCAATTATGAATTGATCGACACTTTTAAATCTCTGACGGATGATTTCGGGAGAATAAACGGCACATTCAAAATACCGGCGGATGGACTCACCGGATATTACTCAATTCAATTCAGACACATAGACTCAACCGGCAAACCATCGACCTACGGATCAAAAAACTTCATGGTCTCAGACTACAAGCTCCCTACATATACCGTAACAATCACCAATATGCGGCGAGATTATCAGGGAAAAGGCGATGTAACTATCGATGGAACCGCCGAGAGTTATTCAGGATTCCCCATTGGGAACTGCTCTATAGCAGTAAACCTCTATGGGGTGAAATATTCACGATGGATGCGTTCGACACGAAAATATTTCTATTCCACAAACATAACCACCGATGCCGACGGACGATTCACAACCACTTTCCAGTCGGAATTGCTTGCGTCATCTCCATTTGAAGGAGGCATATATGAAGCAGAATTCATGGCAACATCATCTTCGGGAGAGAATCAATCGGCATCACAGATATTTTCTCTCGGCGCTCCATACCTGCTCAATGCTTCGATTCCGGCCAACATCAATGCCGAAAGTCCGGTGAAATTTGCAGTAGAAATCACCGATCTTATGGCAAAACCAGTCAATATCCCAATCTCTTACAGCATAATACAAGGCTCTGACACAATCGCATCAGGGCTGATAAGTGAAAAATCACGCTTAACTGATCTCAAAAAAGTACCATCAGGAACTTACGACATACATTTTTCAACTGAGAATCCGTCATTAGCAAAACCGTATACTGCTACCAAAATAAATATATATCGCCCCGATGACACATTGCCCCCGGTGACTGACGAGCCAATATGGCTTCCCATAAGCAAATATACCATATCATCCCGCAGAGTTTCCATCCTTTATGGAACCAAAGCAGAATCATGCCACATTCTATGCGCCATTTCAACTCCTGAATCGCTGCTGAAACAGAGCTGGATTGAAGTAGATCCGGGTATGCACTATTTTAATTATGAATTGCCGGAAGGGGTCAGCGAATGTGCAATCACCATGTATTCTGTCAACAACTACCGCACTTCATCACATTCAATAGATGTGGTTTTAGATGAATCGCTAAAAAGCATCGACCTTACAATTGAGAGTTTCCGAGACAAAATCACACCAGGCCAAGAGGAAACTTGGACATTTAAAATCTCCGACCGCTCACAAGATGGAGTTCGCGCTGCTCTGATACTTGATATGTACTGCAAGGCGCTTGATGAATTGACGCCCTACTCAATGCGATTAAGAGCGCTTTCAGCCACTCGTAACATATTCCGCATCTCCACCCCGTCAAACCTCGGATATATGAGCAGCTATTTTTCAGCAAAAAGCCCGAAAATGTTAGAATGTCAGAATCTACAAGTTCCGGAAATACGCCACTGGACCAAGCCATACTACTTAGAGACGATTTTCGGCATGATGCGAACCACATCATCTGCAAGAGTATATGCCGCAACAGAAAATGCCGCCGTTGAAAAACTTTCGGCCGTAGATGATCTAAAAAAGGAAGCCGATTCTGACGAATCGGTCTCAATGGACGCCGGGAGCGCTGAAGGCACAGTAGAATTCAACTCTAACTCAGAAAATGGCGAATTCCAATATCGCCCTGCAGAAATTCCTCTCGCCTTTTTCCACCCTGAGCTAACCACAGACGCCGATGGAACCTTGAAATTCTCATTCAACGCCCCCAACGCCAACACCACATGGCGACTTTGCGCTCTTGCATTTACTCAGGAAATGCTCACATCATCATTGTCACGTGAAATAGTGTCATCAAAACCGGTGATGGTTCAACCTAACCTGCCGAGATTTCTGCGTACCGGAGACAATGCGACAATCATCGCAACGGTGATGAATAATTCCGATACTAATCAAAATGTTAGCACAACAGTCGAAATTTTCAATCCGATTACAGGAGAGGTTATCGATACATTCAACTACTCGGATTCAATTGCATCCGGAGGTTCAGCGGCAATAAGCGTCAATGTAACAGCGTCTACCGATAATGCAGCGCTCGGCTATCGAGTCAAATCATCGATTCCCAATTTCGCAGATGGAGAACAATGCATCTTGCCGATCCTCCCCTCAATCGCCAATGTCATCGAGTCAGAGCCATTCTACATTCCTGCTACCGATGCTGATTTTGAGCTAAAATTACCCCAAATAAACAATGATGCGTCAGTCACACTGCAATATTGCAATAATCCGGTGTGGTATGTAGTAACGGCATTACCGGGTTTACGCAAAAACAGCGATACCGACGCATTGTCGCAAAGCGCTGTTATATTTTCAGCAGCCATTGCAGAGGGAATCATCTCAAAAGACAAAGAGATTGCCTCAGCATTAAGAGAGTGGATGTCTAATCCGGCTGATTCAACATTGATATCAATGCTCGATAAAAACAGTGATCTAAAAACGATTCTGTTGAATGAAACGTCATGGAACACTGATGCAAAAAGCCAAACCGAACAAATGCTACGCCTCGCTCTTATGTTTGACAAAACAGAAATTGATGCCGCGTATAACTCCGCGATCAATCGCCTGTCAACTCTTGAGTGTGACGGCGGAGGATGGGCATGGACAGAGCAATACAAAGAACCATCGCAATGGATCACACTCAATATTCTCGGCAATCTCGGACGTTTGAAGCAGCTCGGATTCGGGCCGGAAGACGCCAAGCTCTCCAATATGATCATGAGAGCTGTGGGATATATTGACAGTGAAGCTGCCATAATTTATAAAGACAACTCCAAAGCGACTGACTTGACTTATTTGATGACCCGAGACTACTACCCATATATTCCGGTTCCGTCAAAAGCGCAAGGAATCATAGCAAATACACTCGCTTCAGTGAAAAATGATTGGAAAAATTATAACATTCCCATGAAAGCTATTGCCGCCATGATTTTATACAACCATAACGAAAAAGCTGCCGCATCACAAATAATGACCTCATTGAAAGAATATGCAGTCAGCACTCCCGAAAAAGGAATGTGGTGGCCGTCGCTCGATAATATGACAGCATGGTCGATGGGAAAAATCACCGCCACATCACTCATTCTTGAAGCATTCGCAGCAATAGAACCTACATCTCCCGATATAGACAAAATACGTCAATGGCTCATACTTCAGAAAGAATCAAAAGATTGGGGCACCTCCGTGTCAACATCTGACGCTATATACTCCATACTGTCCTGTGGATCATCGTGGATAAAAAAGAGTACGATGCCTGAAATAAAAATCGGGGAAAAACTGATTAATATAGGCAGCACAGACTTACAATTAGGGTATTTCCGAACAGAAATATCACAGGATCATCCATCCCGGAACACGCTATATATAAACACACACGACTCAATTCCATCATGGGGAGCTATATTTATAAAATATAGAAATGAGATGTCCGAAATAAAAGCGACAGGGTGTGATGATGTAAGGATTAACAAGCAATTATTTAAAAAGATCAATGATAAATCGGGCATAAAATGGACTTCAGCGGACTCGATGCTCGTTGGAGACATTGTGCAAGTAAACATAACTATTGAGACCAAGCGCGATATGGATTACGTGGTGATAACCGATGACCGTGGCGCTTGTTTTGAACCTGCCGACCAGCTTCCCACTCCAATCTACTCTGAAGGGATATGTTTTTATCGGGAGAATCGTGACGCATCGACCAACCTTTTCATCAATCATTTGCCAAAAGGCACATATCGCTTAAGCTATGAAGTCTACGCAAACAACGCCGGGACTTACTCTGCCGGCATCGCAACAATTCAAAGCCAATATGCTCCGGCTCTAACCGCCCACTCAGCAGGAACCATAGTCACAGTATGTCAATAATTGTATGCACACAAAAGAGGCTGTGTCATTTTGACGCAGCCTCTTCTATATCTTATAAAACCTTCTTTAGGCTTTTACTGCACGGAGGTATCCGATTCCGGAGCCTTATCTATAAGTTCCATAAACTGATCGAGCTTGGGAGTTATGATAATTTCCGTGCGGCGGTTACGCTGACGGCCAAGTTCCGTTGAGTTGTCGGCAATAGGATTATACTCGCCGCGGCCTCCGGCGGTGAGACGCTGCGGATTAACCTATAACTTTCATCGAAGTTACGTAATATCCCAGCCAATCTCTGCCATGAGGTCG
>CAZELD010000053.1:0-16099 GCA_964512855.1 uncultured Muribaculum sp. | reverse complement strand
TTAGTTCTACTTCCTTTTTTTATTCTACCTCAAATTTATTTAGGACAATATTGGAAAAAAGCACCTTTTTTGTGCAGAAATTGGCTTTTTTTTAAGTGATTTCTGGCGGTGGAAGGAGTAAAAAAACACTGATTTTGATACTTATCTTTCTCAAAATCAGCGGTTTTATTAATGGTGACCCCGGAGAGGCTCGAACTCTCGACCCAATGATTAAGAGTCATTTGCTCTACCAACTGAGCTACGGAGTCTTTTTGAGTTTTGCGATGCAAAGGTAAAAAGTTTTTCTCTTTTCACAAAATTTTTCAAGAGATTTTTGTTTTATATTTTATTCGGCGTTTTTAGTTAATTTTGTGCTTCTGTTCCATATTGCGCCGAATTCGATGTCGGCGGAACTGAAATACACTCATATCAACGCTTATTGAAATGAAATTTTCCGACTATAAGAACCACTATATTTCTCTTATCAAGTTAGGGGCGCCGATCCTGGTAGGACAACTCGGAATGATTGTCGTCGCATTCGCCGACAATATAATGGTTGGCCGATATTCAACCGAAGCGCTCGCATCCGCTTCATTTGTCAACAATGTGTTCAATCTCGCAATGTTCGCCTGCCTAGGATTCGCCTACGGCCTCACGCCGCTCATAGGGGCAATGTTCTCACAGAAGCGATACAACAGAATCGGGGACATTATACGCAACGGCCTTCTCGCCAACACCCTCTTCGCTATTGCCGTAACAGCTATCATGACAATCCTTTGGTTCAATCTCCACAGGCTCGGGCAGCCCGACGAGCTTCTTCCCCTCATCCGCCCCTACTATCTGCTCACGCTCGCCGGCGTGAGCCTTGTGGCGCTATTCAACGTATTCGCCCAATGGCTTTTCGCCATAAACAACACATCGTTGCCAATGTGGATAATCCTTGCGGCAAACACAGTCAACATTATCGGAAACTATCTTCTCATATACGGCAAATGCGGACTTCCTGAACTTGGGCTGATAGGAGCCGGCATCAGCACTCTCCTGGCGCGCATACTGTGCCTTGTGACCGTGGTGGCAATATTCCTTTACGGATCTAGATTCCGGCAGTATCGCGACGGGTTCGCGCAATCGCGCATCGACCGCCGCACATTGGGCAACGTCGTCAGCACATCGTGGCCTGTATCGCTTCAGATGTCACTTGAATCAGGGTCGTTCACATTTGCGGCTGTAATGGCCGGATGGCTTGGAGCGGTAAGCCTTGCCGCATTCCAAATCATAGTCATAACCGGAACGCTCGGTTTCTGCATCTATTACAGCTTTGGAAGCGCCGTATCAGTATTGGTGTCAAACCGCGCCGGACTATGTGATAACGACGGTATGCGCCGCATATCGTTCGCCGGCTACCATCTCATGCTCGCTCTCGCCACAATCTCCTCAATCACCTTCATCCTGTTTGAAAAAGACATGATCTTAGCATTCACTGAGGATCCGGAGGTAATCGCAGCCACGACAGCCCTAATTGTTCCATTAGTGCTATATCAGCTCGGCGACGCCACACAAATAAATTTCGCCAATGCGCTGCGTGGCACGTCCAACGTATTGCCAATGACATGGATAGCCTTCGTATGCTATGTGGTAGTAGGGCTTCCGGCCACCTATATGCTCGGATTTCCCGCTGGTCTCGGCACATTCGGCATAATCCTCAGTTTTTCAATAAGCCTCTTCCTCGCTGCAGGGCTATTCCTATACTTTTTCCTCAAAACCACCTCGCAAAAACATTCCGAGAATTTAACGGAGCCGCAGAAATAATGCTATAGACTTATCCATATTCCGATATTTCTTTATATATTTGCCAAACAACTTAGCAATCAAATTATATGGACTTCGCTAAAAAATGTTATAAAGTTTTTGCCGACACAACGTCGCTCTATCATCTCTACGATGATATTGACGCAATAGTCGCAAACCCCTATCCGGCCGATACTATCGACCACACCCTATTTGCAAAAAACTGGATTGACGCCGTGCAGTGGCACCTCGAAGACATAATACGTGACCCTAATATCGATCCGGTCGCAGCGCTTGCCTTAAAACGCCGCATTGATCGTTCCAATCAAGATCGCACTGATATGGTGGAGGAGATTGACACATATTTCCGCAAAAAATATGCCGCCGTGAAGCCGCTCCCTGATGCGACAATCAACACTGAAAGTCCCGCATGGGCGCTTGACCGATTGTCAATACTTGCGCTAAAGATATTCCACATGGAAGCGGAAGTGAAACGCTCTGACGCCACACCCGAACATATCGCCCGCTGCCAAGCCAAGCTCAATGTGCTTCTTGAACAGCGCGATGATCTAATGACCGCAATCGACCAACTTCTTGACGACATTGCTGCCGGCAGAAAATACATGAAAGTCTACCGACAGATGAAAATGTATAATGACCCGGCAACAAATCCGGTTCTTTATGGGCAAAAATAGCGAGAAACCGCAAAACGTGCTGATATGCCGATTTTCAGCTCTCGGTGACGTCGCAATGTCGATTCCCGTGGTATACTCAGTGTGCCGGGTCAATCCCGCCACACGCTTCATTTATATCACTAAGCCAAGCCAACAGTCGTTATTCGTCAATCCTCCCGAAAATCTTATTGTGCTCGGAGTGGATGTCAAAAACAAATACAACGGAATTCTCGGCCTGCACCGCCTTCTAAATGAACTGAGGGAGAAATATTCGATCGACGCGCTTGTAGATCTCCATGGTGTGCTTCGCACACGCATTATCGCATTTTTCTGTTTCATTCATGGAATAAGGTTAAGCTCAATACGCAAAGGCCGACGCAACAAACACGCCCTTACACGCACCCGCAATAAAATAATGTTGCCGCTGCTGTCGTCACGTGCTCGTTACCGTGAAGTTTTCTACCGGCTTGGGTTCAATATGGATCAAGTTTTCAACGGCCTTTACGGCGCGGGGAAAGGCGATCCCGCGTTATTTGCCGAAATAACCCCGCCCAAACAGGATGGAGAGCAGTGGATAGGCTTTGCGCCGTTCGCGCAACACAAAGGAAAGATATATCCTCCAGAGATGATGGAAAAAGTGGTTGCCGAGATGTCAAAACGGCCGTCAACCAAGATTTTTCTGTTCGGTGGCGGAGAAAAAGAACGAGAAACACTTGGCGCTTGGGCCGCAAAGTACCCTAATGTAAAAAGCGTGGCCGACAAACGGTATGGATTTCCTGTTGAACTGTCTCTTCTCAGCCATCTCAACCTTATGGTGTCAATGGATTCAGCAAATATGCACTTGGCGTCATTGGTAAAAGTCAGAGTAGTGAGTATATGGGGGGCCACACATCCCTATTGCGGATTCAAGGGTTATCAGCAAAAAGAGAGTGACATAATCCAGCTCTCCATGACTTGCCGCCCCTGCTCTGTATTTGGAAACAAACCGTGCTTACGCGGCGACTATTTATGTCTTACAGGTATAAATCCGCAAGTAATAATAAATAAAATCACGTCCATCCTCAATCAAAAAGCTGATGGAAGACAATAACTTCGACATAAGAGCATCACGAGAACGCCGTGACAATGACTCCGATTTCGAAAAGGCTCTCCGCCCCATCGAGTTTGACTCGTTCAATGGGCAGGAGAAGATTATCGAGAATCTGAAAGTTTTTGTCGCCGCAGCCAAAATACGTGGCGAATCACTCGACCATGTGCTTCTACACGGGCCTCCGGGTCTTGGCAAAACCACTTTGTCGCAAATCATCGCTAAAGAACTTGGAGTAGGATTCAAAATCACATCAGGCCCGGTGCTCGATAAACCCGGCGATCTTGCAGGAATACTCACATCGCTTGAAGAAAACGATGTGCTGTTCATTGATGAAATACATCGCCTTAGCCCTGTTGTTGAGGAATACCTGTATTCCGCAATGGAGGATTACCGCATCGACATCATGATTGACAAAGGCCCCGGCGCGCGTTCTGTGCAATTAAACCTCTCCCCTTTCACACTCATCGGCGCCACCACTCGAAGCGGATTGCTCACGTCGCCGTTACGCGCTCGTTTCGGCATCAATTGCCATCTCGAATACTACGACCACGAGGTTCTTGAACGCATCATACTCCGATCTTCAGGATTACTGGGTATAAAATGCACCGCCGAAGCGGCCCATGAGATAGCAATGCGCAGCCGCGGCACACCGCGTATCGCCAACGCGTTGCTCCGCCGTGTGCGCGACTTCGCGCAAGTCAAAGGCTCCGGAATAATAGAGCCTGAGATCACACGTTTCGCGCTCAACGCGCTCAATATCGACCGTTATGGCCTTGACGAGATAGACAACAAAATACTCACCACAATAATCACCAAATTCAAGGGAGGTCCGGTGGGGTTGACTACCATCGCCACCGCTCTTGGCGAAGATCCCGGCACAATAGAGGAGGTCTATGAACCTTTTCTAATAAAAGAGGGTTTCATTAAGCGAACACCTCGCGGCCGTGAAGTGACCGAATTGGCGTTTTCCCACCTCGGACACTCAACAGAAGGGCGCAGCTCATCACTATTTGAATAAACACTATGGCTGGAATTAAAAGTTTGGCAAAGGACACTGCTATCTACGGATTGAGCAGCATTATCGGGCGCTTTCTCAACTGGTGTCTTGTGCCTCTATACACTCAAGTGTTCGCTCCGGCTGAATATGGCGTGGTAATCTACGTTTATTCCATTGTCGCTATTGCCTTGATTATACTCACCTACGGCATGGAAACGGGATTCTTCCGTTTCACCAACCACGAGCGTTACACCAATCCAAGCGAAGTGTATTCCACATCGCTAATTTCACTCGCCACCTCATCGTCGGCGTTTTTCCTATTAGTGTTGATTTTTCTGGAACCGATAACACGCGCCATGCAGTGCGCTGGACACGAATCATACGTGTGGATTATGGCTCTCGCGGTGGCTATTGACGCATATACAGCGATTCCGTTCGCATATCTGCGCTATAAGAAGATGCCGCTCAAATTCGCAGCGTTGAAACTTATAAATATCGGCCTTAACATAGGTTTGAATCTTTTCTTCATCCTGCTTTGCCCATGGTTGTGGAAAACCGCGCCCGATACAATCTCATGGTTTTACAATCCCGATTATGGAATAGGTTACATCTTCCTCGCCAACCTCATATCATCGGCAGTGACGCTGCTAACATTGCTGCCGTTCATTGTAAAGGTGCCTTTTCTATTCAACAGCGCGCTGCTCCGTGAAATGTTGGTTTACTCATACCCTCTGCTTATTTTAGGCATCGCCGGAATAATGAACCAGACCATCTACACCATTCTATATCCGATACTGATTCCCGACCACGCCGAAGCTATGGAGGGTCTCGGCATATATGGAGCCAACTATAAAATCGCCATAGTCATGGTGATGTTTATCCAAGCGTTCCGATTCGCATACGAACCTTTTATCTTCGCGCAGAACAAAGAGCGCGGCGACAATAAGCTCCAGGCTTATAGCGATGCGATGAAATATTTCATCATATTCGCCCTCCTTATATTCCTCGTGGCGATGTTCTACATCGACATTCTCAAATATTTCATATCATCCCACTATTTTTCCGGATTGAAAGTAGTGCCGATTATCATGCTCGCTGAACTGTTTTTCGGCATATTCTTCAATCTGTCGTTGTGGTACAAACTCACCGACAAAACAGTGTGGGGTATGTGGTTTTCGCTTCTCGGGCTTGCCATAACAGTTGGCTTAAACGTAATTCTTGTGCCGATAATGGGATATATGGGATGCGCCATCGCCGCTCTCGGATGTTATTTCACGATGATGGCTGCCAGCTATGTCGTAGGCCGAATAAAATATCCAATCGACTATCATCCGCGCCGACTGTTGCTCTATTTTGCAATCGCCGTGGTTCTCTACGGCGTCTCAATTGCCGCCGCCACACCATGGGATTGGTTCAATTATATCTTCCGGGCGCTTCTACTTGGTTCCTACCTTGTGATAATATGCCGTATCGAACATATCTCCTGGCGGCAATTCATCCCAAGGAAAACCGTAACATAGAACAACCCTCTCCCCTATTTTAAATACTCTCTTTTCCCTAAGAAACAGTAGCAGCTTATTAATAATATTAACCCCGTCATCATACAGCATTATGGACTCAACGAAATTTCAGCAATTTTCAGCTCGTATGACCAAGTTCCGGCAGAATCTCATCGGCTATTTTGACTTGTCGGATTTCCTAATTTCCCAAGCTGACGCAGAAACAGCCATCCGTGAAGGCGTGTCATTCCGCGGCATCAATATCATCATCCTCATCATTGCGATATTCATCGCCTCGCTCGGTCTTAACACCAATTCCACCGCCGTGATCATCGGCGCCATGTTGATCTCTCCCTTAATGGGGCCAATCATCGGCATCGGACTTGCGGTGGGCGTCCACGACTTTGAATTGTTGAAGCGCTCTTTCCGCAATCTTCTGATGGCTGCGATTTTCAGTGTCGCCACCTCTTGTATATACTTTTTGATATCTCCGGTCAACGAAGCCCACAGCGAGCTTTTGGCCCGCACATCCCCTACCATCTATGACGTGTTCATCGGTTTCTTCGGCGGCGCCGCCGGCATCCTCGCCATAGGCAGTAAAATGAAAGGAAATGTCATTCCGGGTGTTGCGATCGCGACCGCCCTTATGCCTCCACTGTGTACCGTCGGTTACGGTCTTGCCACATGGCAGATGAGCTACTTTTTCGGAGCGCTATACCTGTTTTTCATCAATTCGGTATTCATCGCCTGCGCCACCACCCTAGGGGTGAAGCTCATGAAATACTCGATCCACGACTTCTCCAATCCTGAAAGAGCGCGCAAAGTGCGTAATCTGATTTACACCATAGCCATTCTCACAATGATTCCCGCCGCCTATCTGACGTTCAATATGCTCCAGGAGAACAACTTCAAATCAAACTGCGCGCGTTTCGTCGACGACGAGTTCAACTTTGACGGCACCCAAGTCCTCAACTATAAGCCGGTATTCTCTCGCAAGGACAAGAGCCTCACCGTGTCGCTTGTAGGAAAGGTATTGCCGAAAGATTCACTTTTGCTCGCATTGACCGACAAGCTTCCCTCTTTCAATCTTGGAGGGACTCGTCTGCGCATAATTCAGGGCGACGCTACCGGCGGGAACGTCGATGTGACGCAAGTCACGTCAGGAATGTTGCGTGATATGTACCAAGTGACACAAGCCACCATCTCCAAGCAGCAAGTCACTATCGATTCGCTTAAAACCGCTTGCATGGAAATGGCTCTTAACGATTCAGCAAGCGCCGTGATAGCTCCAGAAATTAAAGTATTATTCCCTGAAGTCAAAGACATCGCCGTCACTCGAGGTATTGTTACCAACATACAGAATAATCAGCTTGACACGCTGAACATAGCGCTTGTGCAATATAGCCGCACGATGAGCCGTCAACAAAATGAAAAATTCAAGTCTTATCTCGAAGCGCGGTTGAAGAAACACAATATCACTATTGTTCCCACCACCGCCATAGGCTCCAAATGACAATATTGATGAAACGCTACTTGCTATTCGCTCCACTCACCTACTGTTATCCAATCCTGCGCCCTGCGCAGGAGGAGATACGCCGTCGCGGCGATGAGGCGGCATGGTTCATCGGCGACGGTCCGGATATGCTTCTGCCCGGAGAGAAGAGGCTCTTCACTGTAGAAGAGGCGATCGCCTACAATCCTGTCGCATCGTTGACAGCGGCCAACTATCTGCCCGATTATCTGCCGGGGATAAAGGTGGAATTGTTCCACGGCTACCCTATTATAAAGCGCCCCAACCACCCCGGAAGCCACTTCTCCATACGGGGATGGTTTGACATCTATTGCACACAAGGGCCGTCGAGCACACCGATATTTGAACGTATAGCCGGAAAGCTCGGATTTTTCAAAGTGTACGAGACCGGATGGACAAAAGCCGACATATACGCATCGCCTGAAAAACAAAAGCTGCCGGAAAATAAGCGTCCTACGGTTGTTTACACCTCGACATTCACCCGAGGCATCACATCAACCGTGACTCTTTTCGACACTATCAAAAAGATGGTGGAATCAAGACGTTGGAATTGGTTGTTCACGTTCCATCCCAAGCTTGACGAGGAGATAAAAAAACATTACAGACAACTTGCTGAAGAGAACGAGAATGCAGAATATTATGACGGCGACAACAATCCCGAGTTCATATCCCGTGCCGATGTGATGCTGTGTGACAGCTCATCAATAATCACAGAATTCATGCTGATGAACCGTCCTGCGGTTACATTCCGCAACACGAATCCCGGGCCTCACCTCATCAATGTTTTCTCTCCCGAAGAGATTGAACCGGCTCTTGAAAAAGCCTTGACGCGTCCCGCACCGCTGATGAAAGCAATAAAGCAATATACAAGCAATCATGAAAGGCATCTTGACGGAAAGGCATCAAGCCGAGTTCTCGACGCAATAGATGATTTCATCGCCACGGGACACAAAAAACTCACACGCCGTAAGCCGTTCAATCTTATACGCCGATTTAAGCTGCGCCGCTCCACCGGTTATCCTTGGTGGAAAGGATTACTCCATCATCCTTAATATTGTTTGGAAGCCTGTTTTAAGGCCGACTCATAGACTTTCAGGTATCGAGCTGACGCTACACTTTCTGAATAGTTTTTGACTGCATATAGGCGGGCATTGCGCGACACTCGGTCATAGTCAACCATCGTAAGTCCCCACAAGATGCCGTTCGCAAGATCAAAGGCCGATTTATATCCCGCTATATACCCATTTTGACGGTGTTCAATCATTTGCGGGATTCCGCCCACGTTAAACCCGACACATGGGATTCCACACGCCATAGCTTCGACGATCGTGTTAGGTAGATTGTCCTGCAATGATGGGGTCACAAAAAGATCGACGGCGTTATATACCTCGGCGAGTTTTTTCTCATCGTGGATATAGTCCATCTCATATATTGGTAATGGAAACATTTGAGCCAATCGCTCATCCTTCTTTCCAAACACCACCACGCCGAGATTTTTACCCACCGCCGGAAACTGTTTCCATATCTGTTGGCAAGCTGAAGCGAGGTAATCGACACCTTTACGTTTGTCGCTCACTTTCTTTGAGCCGAAAAGCAAAAGCTTCTTGTCTTGAGGCAAACCGAGTCTGTCGCGCATTGTTTTACGGTCGGCGGGGCAGAACACTGTCGTGTCAATAGCATTGGGAATATTGGTCAAGTCCATTCCGGCCAATATCGAGCTTTTTCGGGCTTGCTGCTCCAGCCATCGGCTGCACGCCACATAATAAACCCTATGTCCTGATTCCTGCACACCGTATTTCATTCTGAACACTTGATATGATAGATCCTTTTTTCCGGGATGCTCCAATTGCGGACAATTGTGACAATAGTTGGCATATTTCAGACATTCGCCCGAATAATGGCATATTCCGGTGAAAGGCCACATATCATGCATTGTCCACACCACCGGTTTTCCCGAATTGATAATGTCCCGGATATTACCAAGAGATAAAAAACCCTGATTCACCCAATGCAGATGGATTATATCTGCGTCCTGGAACACCTTTAACCCGGTGATGTCAATCCCTGAATTGGCGATATCCACCCCAAACAGGTTTTTCATGCTAAACCGATTGTTAAGCCATATCACAAGACGTTCGCGCAGGAACTGCCACTTCAGGTTAAGACCGCCACTTAGCTGCGTCACAAACGGATCGTCCGACTTTTTGTCGCGCACAAGCATTCTTGCATCAACGCCATTATTGCGAAGCGCTCTGAACAATCGGAACGCCGCAATCGCGGCGCCGCCCGTGCGATCGGAAGTATTAATAATCAGTACCTTCATCGTTCTGTTATCTGAGTTTTTTCAGTTTGTTTTTGAAGTTGCGCTTCGACATATATTTTTGATTGGCGGCAAGAGCTTCGGCGACCACAGTTTCTTCGTCTTCACCGGCAGCCTTGGCGTAAAGACGAGCAAGTTTCAGCATTTCAGGTGTATTAAGGTTTATCGACTTGAACATAGACATAAGTTTTTTGCGGGATTTAACGCCAAAATCCATGCGGTTGAGGTCGACGAAAAAGAACATATATCCGGCAGCCGGACTTCCAGTGTAAAGGATATTTCCCGGAGAAAAGTCCTTATGGAAAACCCCGACCCGGTGCAATTTCACAATCTCCTCAGCCAAAGCTTTAAGCATAGGTTCATAATCGGGATGCTCTTCCCAGTGCCTCAATTCACGCGCGGTTATCTGCTCGCAAATATAGTAGCTTCGTGTTAATTTTATTCCCTGCTCCACCTCGATATATGCAATCGGCGATGGCACATGGAATCCGAGATTCATCATTTTTTTTGAGTTGTAATAACTGCGATAGGCTTTGCTTTTCCTGAACGTGGTGTAAACTCTGGAATTTATAAATCCCGGCAGGCGGAACGATTTAATTATGGCAACGGTATTTCCAAGTTTAAGGCGATACAATGCGTTACGACCTTCGTAGATTTTTTCCGCCGCCGCAGGAACGCCGTTTTTTGCAATATCCACGATTTGATTTCTAAGATGTTCGTAACGCGAACTTATGTGTATAGTATATTTTAGCATAATAATAAAAGACTATGGGATTTTTTCACCATTCATCTACTCGATTTTTTCTTACCTTTGCAAAAATAGCAAATTTAATTCGTATATTAATAAAAACAAACATACTGAAATTTATGGAGAAAACATGGAGATGGTTTGGTCCCAATGACAAGATCACACTTGATATGCTCCGCCAAATAGGGGTTGAGGGTATCGTGACCGCGCTTCACCATATTCCTAACGGAGAAGTGTGGAGCTACGATGAGGTTATGAAGATGAAAAATTTCATTGAGGATCATGGGCTCAGATGGTCGGTAGTGGAAAGCCTTCCTGTTAGTGAATCGATAAAATATGGCGGCCCCGACCGAGACGAACTTATTGAAAAATATAAGGAAAGCCTTACTAATCTCGGCATGGCGGGAGTAAAAACGGTGTGCTACAACTTTATGCCGGTACTTGACTGGGCACGCACCGATCTTGAATATCCAAATGACGACGGAACAAGCAATCTGTATTTCAACCGTGCGGAATTCGCTTATTTCGATATATATATCCTCAAGCGCGAGGACGCGGAGAAAGATTATGACTCCGAGACATTGAAGCGGGTAGAGGCATTAAAGCCTAAGATGGATAAAGATGCAGAACAGCGTCTTGTCGAGAATATAATTGTGAAAACTCAGGGATTCGTCAACGGAAATATCTCGGAAAATGACTTGGATCCCGTTGCGAAGTTCCGTGAACTGCCGGCTCTTTATGACGGGATAGACGCAGACAAGCTTCGTGAGAATATGAAATATTTCCTTGAGGCGATAATGCCTGTATGCGATGAATATGACATCAATATGTGTGTGCATCCCGACGATCCTCCATTGCAGATTCTCGGACTGCCGCGCATCGTCACCTGCGACGCCGACATAAAGGCATTTCTTGACGCAGTGCCCAATCCGCACAACGGCCTTACGTTCTGCGCCGGTTCGCTCAGCGGAGGCGCCCACAACAATGTGCCGGAACTTGCTAAGAAATACGCCTCCCGCACTCATTTCGTTCATGCTCGCATCTGTAATGTAATGCCTAACGGCGATTTTAAAGAATCAAGCCACCTCGACCCACGGTTGATCGATGTTATACGCACATTTGAAACTGAGCGTCCCGAAGTGCCGATGCGCGTAGACCACGCTCCATTGATGCTCGGCGACGAGAAGATGGGATATAACGCCGGCTATTCTTTCCACGGGCGTATGCTCGCCCTCGGAATGGTGTCGGGCATAATGGCTACAATAAACTCAGAGAAATAATCAAAAATCACTGTATGATATGAACGAATTGTTTTCAGTAAAAGATAAGGTTGTGGTAATCACCGGCGGAACCGGTGTGCTTGGAACCTGTATAAGCGAATATCTCGCCCTTCAAGGAGCGAAAGTTGTGATCATGGGCCGCCGCTGTGAAGAGGGAGAGAAGATTGTAGCTGATATTACAGCCCAAGGGGGTGAAGCCATTTTCTTAACCACCGATGTGATGAATATCGAAACCGTGGAGGGGAATTGCCGGGATATTCTCACAAAATATGGCAAAGTGGACGCATTGCTAAATGCCGCCGGCGGCAATATGCCCGGCGCGACAATAGCGCCAACCGGCAATTTCTTCGATCTCAAAATTGAAGATTTCCAACGAGTTTTGAGTCTTAATCTTACGGGAACCGTTATCCCCACACAAGTGTTTTTAAAACCGATGGTTGAGGCTGGACAGGGGTCTATTGTGAATTTTTCATCTATGGCGGCTTTCCGTCCTTTGACACGTGTTTTAGGTTATGCGGCAGCCAAGGCCGGCATCACAAATTTCACTGAATTCATGGCCAACGAAGTAGCGACGAAGTTCACTCCAGGAATACGAGTAAACGCTATCGCACCCGGATTTTTCCTCACCAACCAAAACCGCGCATTACTCACAAATCCTGACGGATCTCTTACTGAACGAGGCGCCGATGTGATACGCCAAACACCGTTCAAGCGTTTTGGAAAGCCTGAAGAATTGTGCGGCACGATACAATATCTTATCTCTGACGCATCATCGTTTGTGACCGGCACAGTTGCAGTCGTAGACGGCGGCTTCAACGTATTCGCAATGTAGCTTTTTTAATATCTTTGTCATTCATAGAAAAATATCGCAGCTTCAATGACGATTATAGAAAGTTAATGGAAGAACTCTCTAAAAAATCATTATTTGGGCATAGATTTAGGCAATGGCTATAGAAAAGTCGGAATGGCAATTGTATCTAAGAGTAAGGGCAAAATCGGGAGGCTGTCGGGTTATTACCTTGAACATGGTCGAAAGAAACAGGTGCCTGTATTTGTTATATGCCTATGACAAGTAGGATTATGACAATATGGTTCTTTTTGTAATAAAGGAGATTGCGTCAGAGATGGGATTAGAATGAGGTATTGAAAATTGGGATTTTAATTTTATGGATAAAAAGGTGATTGTGTGAAGTTTTTAACTAATTTTTGAATTGAGATATTTTTTTTATTCTTAAATTTGTCAAAATATAATCAGATATAGTATCAACCATTATCATGAAAAAGAAAATTATTGCAATGTGTGCCGCCGGTTTGTCGTTATTTATGGCACAACCAGCATTAGCTGCCGATCAGTTGCTTGCGTTTCCCGGGGCGGAAGGCTTCGGACGCTTTGCGACAGGAGGCCGCGGAGGCGAAATTTATCATGTGACAAACTTGAACGATAGCGGTACCGGCTCATTTCGAGACGCAATTTCTAAGTCAAATCGTATAATCGTGTTTGATGTGTCAGGTGTTATCAACATAAAATCACGCCTTGTTTTTAATAGCAATCAAACCATTTTAGGCCAAACAGCTCCGGGCGAAGGTGTTCAAATTTATGGTGACGGAGTTTCTTTTTCAGGAGCGAATAATATCATCGTCCGTTACCTTCGCATCCGCATGGGTGTTAACGGCACATCAGGTAAAGACGCTGCCGGAATAGCCAATGGCGGCAACATGATTTTCGACCATTTATCGATACTTTGGGGTAGAGATGAGTGTTTTTCAATCAATCCCGACAATAAAGGTACGACACCTCATGATATAACCATACAACACTCCATCATGGGACAGGGTCTTCAACCACACTCTTGCGGCGGCCTTATCCAAACTGATGGCGGTGTCACATTATACGGTAACCTATACATCGAGAATAAAACCCGTAATCCGAAGGTAAAAGGACTGAATCAATTTGTTAACAATGTTCTATACAATTGGGGTAGTGGCGCAGCCTACAATATGGGTGGCGATAGCACGGGTGATTCTTGGGCTGAAATTACCGACAACTACTTTATCGCCGGTCCTTGGAAAGGCACCGCACCCTTAGTCGGCGGTTCGGGAACCGGAAATTTCATGTTCTATGGTAGTGGAAACTACGCCGATGAAGATAGAGACGGAGTTCTTAATGGAACATTATATACCGGAACAGGCGGTGGAGTTGTAAAAAATTCATTAGAAGAACTCGAAGCAGCCGGTTCTCCTCAAAGTTTCCCTGTTATAGAGTCTCGTCTTAGCGCTGACAAAGCTCTTGAAAGAATTATTGCGAGTGTTGGGCCATCGCTTCCGGTACGCGATGAAGTTGACCAATACCTCATCGATGAATTGACATCTTACGGTACACTCGGATCAACCGGAGGTATCGCAACTGAAAAAAGTCTACCTCACCAAGGAACAGGAAAACTTTATGGTGGATACAAACCACTTGACACTGATGGTGACGGTATTCCTGATGAATGGGAAATAACTAACGGACTTAATCCCGAAGATCCCACCGATGCGATGGCTATCGCCGACAATGGCTATGCCAATATAGAGAATTACTCATTCACCATTACAGAAGCATACCCCTATTTAAAAAATCCAACTACACTAAAGTGCACCAGTAACGAGAAAACATCTTTGACAATCACATGGGATGACAACTCTGATAATGAAAAGGGTTTTATTCTGGAAATGTCCACCGACAATAAGACTTTCACCGAAGTCGGTCGTACTGGAGCCAATGAAACAACATTTAAAGTTGAAAATCTTGCACAAGAAACCATTCATTATTTCCGTGTGAAGGCATATTCAGATGACATTGAATCAGTTTACAGCCCGGTATTTTATACCAAGACTGTGGATGAACCGTTTGTCCCCAATGCTTCAACCCTTGTCGCTCCTGCTAATGGTAAAGAAGCAAAAGTACTCGATATAATATTACAATGGGCAAATAATACTGAGGAGTTTTTCGGAACTACCATGTATGATGTTTATATTGGCGCCGATGAACTCAATCTTGAGTTGATGGCAAGTAACCTTACAGAAACTTCACTCAATCCAGGTGAACTTGAAACCAACACTACTTATTATTGGCGAGTTGATACTAAGAATGATATAGGCACCACTCCGGGAGATGTATGGTCTTTCAAAGTAGTAGAAGGAGGAACATTGTTCTATACTGACTTCCACGAAACTCCGCAAGCATTTGCCGATTCTGACTGGGGTACTGCAATTTCAAGCGCTCAATTAGAAATGATAGGGGCAGGAAAAACTGCCAGCTACGAATTTGACAATTTGGTTATCGGTTCTACCGGAGCGCGTGTTGTAGCATTTGGCAATATAAGTGTAAGCACAGACACTTCAAAAGATTATGGACCATATACAACCGCTCACTTAGGAGCTTCAAACAACGCAGTTGGTTTCATTGGTAAAAACAAGAATGTAGGTAAAGGATACATTCATATAAATGAAATAGAAGGGCCATGGAAAATCACAGTTTATTGTGGTAATTCTGATGCCTCCACTCAATCAATAATGCTCAGTACGGATGCAGATATAAATGGAGACAATGCGAATGATGATCTCACAACCTTCCAATTTTCAGCATCAAAGAAACGAATCTTTAAATTTACTTATACATTCGGTTATTCCCTGGGTACTAAAATTATTCTTGACCGAGCATCCATCAACGACAAAGGTATCAATTTCCACGATATCTTAGTTGAGCGTATTTCAGATGAAGAGGCAGCAGCCGGCATTGACAATATAATAGATAATACTATAGCTAACACTCCAGATATAGAAGTTATTGGTGACGCAGTTACTGTAAACAATCTTCGTGCAGGAGCATTGGTTCAAGCAGTTGATATGACTGGACGCACAGTATTTGTAGAAAGTTCAAGCAATGGTGGAAGTATAGGTTTCACTCTTGACACAGGTATTTACATTATTAGCGTTAGTGATATGAAGCCGGTTAAATTGGCTATTAGATAATTTTGTATCTTTTAGACATTGAATAATATAAGAGCATAGGAGACTAATCTCTTATGCTCTTTTTTCAATTAGACTAATTAGCCCAATAAGACTAATAAGACTAATAAGACTAATAAGACTAATAAGACTAATTAGCCCAATAAGACTAATAAGACTAATAAGACTAATAAGACTAATAA
>CAZELD010000052.1:0-16167 GCA_964512855.1 uncultured Muribaculum sp. | reverse complement strand
ATAGGGGTGTATACCTCTTCCAGGGAGAGCAATAAATTCGGGAATAGTCCGTTTATTTAACGGTGAAGAATGTTTCTATTATAGTATCCTTAATTGTGGCGTTTGTCATAGTAGGGTGCGGGCCGCGTAAGAATACGGCAATGTCACGTAACTATCAAGCGTTCATAACCCGTTATAATATTTATTATAACGGAGATGAGCACTATAAAGAAACGATGAAAGATATGGAGCAGAATTATACCGACGATTACTCGCGTCTTCTGCTCGTCCACCCATCAGATGCCAGAGGAATGGAGGAAGTGGCTCAACCACAAGGCGATTTCACCAGATCGATTGAAAAGGCACAGAAAGCGATACAACTTAGATCGATAAAAAAGAAACCTGCTCGAAAGCCGGGGCGTTCATCCGATCCAAAATATAAAGAATGGCTGCGACGTGAAGAGTATAACCCCTTTTTACATAACGCATGGATGATGCTGGGAAAATCGCAATTCAACAATGGCGATTATCTTGGAGCCGCTTCGACATTCTATTATATTTCAAAACATTTCTCATGGTTGCCCCAAACGGTCACAGAAGCGCGGTTGTGGCAAGCGAGAGCCTATTGCGACATGGGATGGGACTATGAGGCTGAAAACATTCTTGTCAAGACTCCTAAAGATCAGCTTGAGAACAATGAATTGAAACGCTTGTATAATATGGCCTACGCAGCACTGTATTTGAGAAGCATTGAGCCTCAAGAAGCGATTCCGTATGTCAAAGGGCTAATCGCCCTTTCATCAGGAGTGCAAAAATCAAGGCTCAATTTCTTACTTGGCCAACTATATGCGCGGGAAAACGAAAAGCGCGAGGCATATCAAGCATTTAAACGCGCCGCTTCGGCATCAGCATCCTATCAACTGCAGTTCAACGCAAGGATAAAACAAAGCGAAGTCTATTATGGCGAGAATATAAAGCCTGAGGTGGACGCGCTTAAGCGGATGACACGCTACGACCGCAATAAGGAGTACCTTGACCAAATTTATTATGCTATAGGCAACCTTTATCTGTCGCGCAACGACACTACCGACGCTATCGCAAATTATAAACTCGCAGTTGAGAAATCGATACGCAACGGAGTAGACAAAGCTATATGCCAAATAACACTCGGGAATCTTTATTTTGAGCGAAAAGAGTATGACCTCGCTCAACCATGTTACTCAGAAGCGGTGCCTGTGCTTCCCCACGACTATCCCGGTTATGATTCCCTCAAACAGCGTAGCGACGTGCTTGATGAACTCGCCATATACACTCAGAACGTGAATCTCAACGACTCACTGCTCAGGCTTTCCGAAATGACACACGAACAACAGCTTGCAGTGGTAAATAAAATCATCGATGAACTAAAAAAGAAGGAAAAAGAGGAAGCCGAACGGCTGAAACGTGAAGAATATCTCGCTCAGCAACAAGCCAATGGCAATATGATAAACAACACCGGAAATGCGGCCTCGGCACCGACCACGTACGTGATGAACACAGACGATTCCTGGTACTTTTATAACAGCGCCACACTTGCCGCCGGCAAAACCGATTTCCAAAAGAGATGGGGATCTCGAAAACTCGAAGATGACTGGCGGCGACGTAACAAAAACTCGTTTAGCTTCGACGAGTTTGATAACAGCTATTCCGAACAAGACGAAGAGGATGACGACACAAATGAATCAGGGAATGATAATGACGGCAAGACCGACGGATCGACATCCAAAAATAACCCTGACGACCCACATTTCCCGGAATACTATCTGAAACAGATACCATCCACGCCCCAAGAAAAAATCACAGCCAACGATGTGATTCAAGAGGGTATGTACAATATCGGAATAATCCTAAAAGACAAACTTGAAGCGTATAATGAAGCGGCCGATGAATGGAACGCCCTTAATAGACGATATCCCGACAATGTTTACCGTCTCGACATTTATTACAATATGTACCTCATGTATATGAGAATCGGAAATAAGAGTCGAGCTGAGTATTATCGGTCACTAATACTTTCCGAGTTCCCCGAATCAAAATATGGAATGGCAGTGCGTGATCCAAATTACATTGAGAATCTCCGCAAGATGGACGCAGAGCAAAATGCTATCTACGAGAAAGCATACTCTGATTATCTTGACAACAAGAATCAGCAAGTGCATGACGCTCTTGAGGTCATGATGAAGAAATACCCTTTAAGCAAAATCATGCCTAAGTTCATGTTCATCGACGCACTTACTTATGTCACGGAAAATAATCAGGATAAATTCAAAGAGCGGCTTACGATGCTTTTGGAGCGTTACCCTGACAGCGACGTGTCGCCGTTGGCTTCAGATTATATGCGTGGATTGTCGCAAGGACGCAAGCTACACAGCAGTAGCGGCAACACACGAGGAATGTTATGGGATATGCGCCTCGGAAATGATTCTATCGCTTTTGATAGCGACTCAATATCTTTCGACCTAAATCCTGACGATCCACAACTACTTGTGTTGGTCTACCCTACTGATGAAGTTTCAAGCAACCAGCTCCTTTTTGAAGTCGCCCGCCATAATTTCAGCTCATTCGTAGTAAAAGATTATGACCTCGAACCTATGAATTTCGGACGTCTCGGTTTGCTTCTTGTAAAAGGATTTGCTAACTTTGACGAATTGGTACATTATCGTTCCGTTATGGCATCAGGATTGGAGTTGCCCGGCAATGTGCGTCCGGTGATGATAAGCGTCAAAAATTTTGACACGCTGCTGCAGCAAGGGCGCACATTTGAAGAATATTTCCGATATGTTGACGAACAGGCTGCAGAGGCGCCTGTAGAAGGCGGACCGGGATTGGCCGATGATGACTACAGCACGTTGATCGTCAAAGACCGTCCTGAGGAGATTGTTGACGAAGAGGAAGACGTAATTCCGGTTGACACTATTCAGCCGAAAGAGGGACAACCGACACCGACTCAAGGCGCATCTTTACATAAAAAAGCAGATTCAAAACCTGACAACACATCTCCCGCCAAGACACCACAAAAGCCTAAGCCCGCGGCGCCAAAGCCAAACGCATATCCGGCTTATCCATCCGGATCAGAGGGCGATGATGACGACCTATTAGATAACTAATTGCGATGAGCCAACACAAACTGCTTTGGGCTGATGACGAGATAGACTTGTTAAAGCCTCACATATTGTTCTTGAAGAGCAAAGGTTACGATGTCACTACCGCCAATAGCGGCAGAGACGCAATCGATATGGTTGAAAAAGAATCTTTTGACCTTATTATCCTCGATGAGAATATGCCGGGACTTACCGGATTGGAAACACTTTCGCGCATAAAGCAATATTTGCCGCTAACACCTGTGATTATGATCACAAAGAGCGAGGAAGAAAATATAATGAACCAAGCAATCGGGAGCAAGATAGCCGATTATCTGATAAAACCGGTTAATCCAAGCCAAATATTGCTTTCAATAAAAAAGAATCTTCATTCCGAACAACTTGTCAGTGAGCAAGCCATGAGCGGCTACCGACAGGAGTTTTCAAATATCTCAATGCTCATCAATGACTGTCGCACGATTGAGGACTGGTATAGCCTTTATTCCAAACTTGTCTATTGGGAATTTGAGTTATCGTCGGCCGACTCAAATATGGCCGAGATGCTAAAGATGCAGAAAGATGAAGCAAATTCCGCATTTTTCAAATTTGTAAAAAAGAACTATGAGACTTGGATGTCGGGAGGAGAACGACCGTTGATGAGTCAAGATATTTTCAAAAGGAAATTATTCCCGGCGCTTGATAACGGAGAAAAGCTATTTTTCATAGTCATCGACAATTTCCGTCTCGACCAGTGGCGTGTAGTGCGCCCGCTACTTTCCGATCTGTTTACATTTGAGGAAGAGCTTTACACCGCAATACTCCCCACCGCCACACAGTATGCACGCAACGCCATATTCTCAGGACTAATGCCCGTAGACATTGAAAAAATGTTTCCCAACTTGTGGGTTGACGAAGATGAAGAGGAGGGCAAAAATCTAAATGAGTCCCCTCTGATTTCCACTCAATTTGACCGATTCCGCCGCAAAGTAAAATTTTCATACAATAAAATAAACGACTCTACACATGGTGAAAAATTAGTGCGTAATTTCAAGAATCTACTTGACAATGATCTGAATGTCATTGTCATAAACTTTATTGATATGCTTTCCCATGCGCGCACAGAGTCGAAAATGATTAGAGAACTTGCGTCGAATGACGCCGCTTATCGTTCGTTGACCGAATCGTGGTTCCGCCATTCTCCGGCTCTCGAACTATTCCGTAAAATCGCATCTTCGGGCTGTAAACTCGTTCTGACTACCGACCACGGAACCATCCAGGTCGACAATCCGCAAAAGGTGATAGGCGACAAGAACACCAACACCAATCTCCGCTATAAGCTTGGTAAAAATCTAAACTATAATCCGAAGAATGTATATGAGATTAAACGCCCTACGGCATTTGGGCTTCCAGCTCCAAATGTTTCTACGACTTATATATTCGCATCGGGGCATGATTTCTTCGCCTATCCGAATAATTACAATTATTATGTGCAGTACTATGATGGCACATTCCAGCATGGCGGCATCTCTCTTGAGGAGATGTTGATACCGTTGATAACGATGACTGCAAAATAAAATATTATTTACACCGACTAAAATGACTGAACAAAAAATTATCATTAATTCACTTGAAGAACTTGACCGTGCGGCAAAAGAGTTTGTCGAGATTATGGGAGATGAGACCGTCTATGCGTTTTATGGCGAAATGGGAGCCGGGAAAACCACTTTCATCAACGCCTTATCGAAAGCTCTCGGTGTTGAGACCGACGCTACAAGCAGCCCGTCATTTTCAATAATCAATGAATATCGCAGCGACACTACCGCCGAACTTATATACCATTTTGACCTCTATCGCATTGAAAACCTTGAAGAGGCCTTCGACATAGGGGTTGAAGACTATTTTGATTCCGGAGCATTATGTTTGTTAGAGTGGCCGGAACGTATCGAAGATATATTGCCCAATGATACTGTGAAAGTCGAGCTTAAAGCGCTTGATAATGGTCAACGGGAACTGACTGTCAAATTTCCGCAATGACACTTCAGAGCGCCACCTACATACTTTGCTCCATATTCGCTCTCGGAGGAGTATTTTCTATCAGTGCCGGTGTGGGCGGTTGGGACTGGTTTTTCAATAGTGCCAACGTCAGAGTGCTGACGGGTAAGATGTCTCGCCGTAATGCCCGCATTCTGTATGTTCTGATAGGCGTCGCCATTTTGACGATGGCGGCATATTTATGCCATTCAATAAACGCGCAGATACAATGATCGATATTATCAAATTGGACAGTTGCGCGTCGACTAACACCTATTTGGCTCAAATATCCGGCACATTGACACGTGATACTTTAGTCATAAGCAAAGAGCAGACTGCCGGAAGAGGACAACGAGGAAATTCCTGGGAGGCGGCTCCGGGGCTTAATCTCACCTGCTCCCTCTTACTGTTCAATCAATGTGACATCCCGGCATCAAGTCAGTTTACTATTTCGGAAGCGGTATCGCTCGGAATCGTCGACACCCTGCGGCATTTTCTCGGAAATGAGTATCCCGTGAAAGTCAAATGGCCAAACGATATTTATGTTTACGATAGGAAAATATGCGGAATACTCATAGAACATAGTATATCCAATAGAGAGATATCCCGCTCGATAGTCGGCATCGGCCTCAATGTGAACCAACGTAAATTTGTCAGCGACGCCCCAAACCCGGTGTCAATCTTCAACATCATTCATCATGAAACGCCTATAGATGAAGTAATTTATACGCTGATTGACAACCTATACCGGCATATAAACAACTCATTTAGCGAAACACATCGAGCCTATAACGCCGAAATGTGGAGGATGGAGCGCAACACTTACATGGATGCGGCAACCGGCGAAGTATTCCATGCTAAAATCGCAGATGTGATGTCCGACGGAACATTATGTCTCATTGATGATATCGGAGTCGAACGACGCTATTTATTCAAAGAGGTGTCGGTATTGTTGCCAAAATCTTACTAATTTGGCATTTTTCTTGAAAATGATTAATTTTGAATAATCAATTATTTATAACCCATGAAACGATATTTAACCTTATTTCTTGGCTTGTTAGTGTTGACGGCTTTTAGAGCGGATCATCATAAAACAACCATTTTTATGATCGGTGATTCAACGATGGCTAACAAGTCACTCGTTGGAGGTAATCCTGAACGCGGATGGGGACAGATGCTGCCAGGCTTCCTTTCGGATGATATTATCGTAGACAATCACGCCCAGAACGGCCGAAGCAGCAAGAGCTTCATCAATGGCGGATTATGGCGGAAAGTTGTCGACAAAATCCAACCTGGAGACTATGTATTCATTCAATTCGGGCATAATGACGAAAAGCCAAAGGAGGATCGCCACACCGATCCGGGTTCTACATTTGACGACAATTTGCGTAAATTTGTAACTGAGACACGTGCGAAAGGCGGTAAACCGGTATTGTTCAATGCAATCATACGTCGTAACTTCGGTGTAGCCTCTGACACCAATGCAGTGAAAGCGGCAGTAAAGCAGGACGATGCGTTCTATGCCAACCCCGATGCGAAACGAGCAGACTCATCCACTGAAAATGTGACCGCTGGGATGAAACTTATAGACACCCACGGTGCATATCTCGAATCTCCGCGCAATGTGGCACGAGAACTTAACGTGCCTTTTGTCGACATGAACAAAATAACCCACGATCTTGTAGAAGGTTTGGGGCCCGAGGATTCAAAGGCTCTATTCATGTGGGTTGAGCCGAATACAGTTCCGGCAATTCCTAAAGGCCGCGAAGACAACACACACCTTAATGTGCGCGGCGGCCGTGTAATCGCCGGCCTTACCATCGACGAGATCGCTAAAGCTGTTCCGGAACTCGCACCCTACGTACGTCATTATGACTATGTTGTCGCTAAAGACGGGAGCGGCGATTTCTTCACTGTTCAAGAAGCAATCAACGCAGTTCCCGACTTCCGAAAAAAACGCACCACTATCCTTGTGCGCCCTGGCGAATATAAGGAAAAAATCGTAATCCCGGAAAGTAAGCAAAAAATATCCTTGATAGGTCAGGACGGAGCAATATTGACCAATGATGATTTCGCAAAAACTCTAAACACATTTGGAGAAGAAAAAGGCACTTCAGGCTCTGCATCATGCTATATCTACGGCCCGGATTTTTATGCCGAGAATATCACATTTGACAATTCAGCCGGCCAGGTTGGTCAAGCTGTCGCTTGCTTCGTAAGCGGCGATCGGGCACACTTCAAAAACTGCCGCTTTACCGGTAATCAGGACACGCTTTACACTTATGGCAAAGCGTCCCGTCAGTACTATGAAAACTGTTATATTGAAGGCACTGTAGACTTCATTTTCGGCTCATCTACCGCAGTATTCGACAATTGCCGCATCCACAGCAAGCGTGACGGTTACCTCACTGCGCCATCAACACCCCAAGGAATCCCCTATGGATACGTGTTCTATGATTGCAACATCACAGCCGATCCCGGAGTGAGCAAGGTGTACCTTTCGCGCCCGTGGCGCCCCTACGCTCAAGCCGTATTCATAAACTGCCTTATGGATGGGCACATCACTCCTGAAGGTTGGCACAACTGGGGTAAGAAAGACGCAGAAAAAACTGTCAATTACGCTGAATATGGCAGCCGCGGAGCCGGTGCCAATCCTTCAAAAAGAGCTTCATTCAGCAAGCAACTGAAGAACACAAAGGATTACGAAATCTCGAAAGTTCTTGGCGGGAATGACGGCTGGAACCCTAAAGCTGACAACTTGTAAAGACCGCAAGTAAATATAACAGACATGAGATATTTTATCTGACTGAATATTTAGTCAATTAAATATCTCCTGTTTATTTTTTATTGCTGTCCGATAAAAATTTTTGCGAGTGAAACACAAGTAATGCTACACTCTTTCGTCACGTTCATATTTTGCATAAAGGATGAATAATAGCGTAGATCCAACAAGAATAATCGGCAACCCGACTATTGACGGCGTTGTATAACCGTAACCGGCTGCGATCACCAGTCCTCCAATCCATGCAGCAATGGCATTACCGGCATTATACGCTATTTGAATGCAAGCAGCTCCAAGCATTTCGCCTCCACGTGCATACCCCACAATTGATGACTGCAGTGGACTGCCGGAACCGAATAAAACGGCTGTGCCGAGTATCATCAGCGGAACCGCCGCTATTTGATAGCGGCACAAGAAAAAGAACAATATGAGGATGGGAATAGCTGCGGTCTGAACCCATGCCGCTACCCACGATGGCTTGTAACGGTCGCTAAGTTTGCCGGCAATCAAATTTCCGGCAAACATCCCGAAGCCGGCAAGCACCATTAGCCATGTTAGCGCCGCAGTGGAAAATCCGGCGACATTGGTAAGTTGCGGATCAATATAACTATACCAACAATAAATCCCAATCTGCCCAAACAAAACGCCGCCGAATATGAGCCACGGAGGCAATGTTTTCAAAAATAGGAATTGGCCTTTGAATCCCATATCGGTCAACCCTTTAACTTGCGGAACCCATGAGTTGATGGCAATGAAAGTAAGCACCCCTGTCGCCCCGACAATTATAAACGCAATACGCCATGTCAACACATTGCTAATGAAGGTTCCAAAAGGAACCCCTACAAGAGTTGCGACAGTCATACCGGCTATCATATAAGCGACAGCGCTCACTTCTTTTCCTTTGGCTGCAAGACGGCGAGCCACGATAGCGCCAACGCCAAAATATGCCCCATGAGGAAGACCGGAGATTAATCGCGCCGCAAAAAGAGGCCAAAAGCTTGGCGCCATCGACGCGCAAAAATTTCCAATCGCAATAATGGCGGCAAGAATCAACACAATCTTTTTCAACGCCACTTTGCGCGCGAACAATAATGCCGGAGCGCCACAACACACTCCAAGGGCATAAGCCGAAATGAAATGTCCGGCTTCGGAAATACTTACATTCATATTATCTGCCATATCTCCGAGAATACCCATCATCAGAAATTCCGAAATGCCAAGGGCAAAAGTACCCATAGCAAGAGCAAATAGACCTTTGTTCATAAATGTACCTAAAAAACCGGCTGCAAAGGTAATGAAAATTTAGTTTCGGATTCACCTTTTACAGAAATAAACAAAATAGTATCTTTACAGAGAATTGCAGAAGAATGGCGACTACGGTTAGTTATACGTTACGCCGATCTCACCATAATTATTACTAAAAAAAATAACCAGTTATGGTTAACCGCCACAACTATCCACAAGAATAAGGTGTTATGTCTAAATAAGATAAATAATATGAGCATGAAAAACGATGTAGGAACTTTGGTTGGTATTGGAGAAATTTTGTGGGACATACTTCCGGATGGGAAAAAAGTGGGTGGCGCTCCGGCTAATTTCGCCTATCATGTTTCACAATTTGGCTTTGACAGCACGGTTGTCAGCGCCATTGGCCACGACTCACTCGGACGACAATTATTGTCACACCTCGATAAAAAAGGTGTAAAGCATATCATTCCTGAGGCAGATTATCCAACTGGCACTGTCGTCGTTGAGCTTGACGATCTTGGCGTTCCGACTTATGACATAAAAGAAAATGTGGCATGGGACAATATTCCTCTGACACCGCAACTTCAAACTCTCGCATCTAAGACTAAAGCGGTATGTTTCGGTTCATTGGCTCAGAGAAACATTGTATCACGAAACACGATACAATCTTTTATTGATGCAGTTCCCGACACGGCCGACACGCTAAAAGTGTTTGACATTAACCTACGCCAACATTTCTATACCCCAGCAACAATCGAAGAATCAATGAGACGATGTAATGTGCTTAAAATAAACGATGAAGAACTCGTTGTCATAAGTCGATTATTCGGATATCCCGGTATTGACCTCCAAGATAAATGTTGGATTTTACTTGGCAAGTACAATCTTAAGATGCTTATTCTAACTTGTGGCATCAATGGAAGCTATGTTTTCACGCCAGGCAACATATCATTCTTGGAAACTCCTATTGTGAAGGTTGCTGACACTGTCGGCGCCGGCGATTCATTCACCGCATCTTTCATATCAGGAATCTTAAGTGGACTTAATGTCGCAGAAGCTCATCAACTCGCCGTAGAAACCTCAGCATACGTATGCTCGTGCCAAGGAGCTATGCCAATTCTTCCAAGCAATTTGCTTGAAAAATGCCACTTATAATAGGGTATTACGCCTTTTAATAAATATTTTTTTTAAATATGGCTTGATTTTTCTTTGTTTTTTCACAAAATACATTTATTTTTGTTTGAAATCAATCGTTACGCATTTACTCTCCTATGAAGAAGTATTTTTTGCTAATAGCAATCATGATATTTGCGATGTCGTCATCATATTCCGATACGATGGACTATGCCCGCGGAAGAGCCGGAACCGCCTTGAAAAATTCATTTAGGATTCATTGCGCCCCGGAAAAATATGATCCTGATTACAATGAGAATCTTCCCGCTATTTATAGTGAGGATGACGGTAGGAGTTTGGATTTAATATCAAATATATACACCCCAAAATCTCAATTGTGCATAATTCCTATAGTTCCTCCGAAATGGATGGAAATATCGCCTTACGAATCAAGTAAGATCGCCTTAGATCTGCACAATCTTGCGCTTACGGAAACAAATATAGCCGTAGATAGGGGCTCGCTTCCATTTGCGACAGTGTCGAAAGTAACCGCCAAGCATGGCAATATCACTATAGGCTACTCCACATTCCGAAATGACATCATACAGGCAGTAGAGCCTGAAGATCAATCAAAAGGAAATATCGCACGGATGATTTTCTACGTTTCCACGATTTATCCGGTGGCATTATGGACTGATTGGGGTAATTTTTTTCTTGAAAACAACCCCTACCCAACATTAAATTCCGACGCTATAGAACTTTATCTAAACTGGCATCGGAACGACCCAGTAGATGAAGATGAGTTAAATCGTTGCATGAAAGTAAAAAACATACAAGGAAATATAAACCCATTTGTCACCAATCCTGAATTAGCTGAATATTTGTGGGGAGATAAAGTCGGAGAAATATATGGAATGGAGTCCTCAATAGTTACAGAATCATTAAAAGCCGTATATTCCAAGAGCAGTGACACGCACATAAATCTTGATACTCCTTATCTGCCTGAAGATACAAAGTGGTGGATCGACCAGCAAAAAGTCTCGGGAAGCATAACGACATCATCGCTCTCCGAAGGAACACATGAGCTAAAATTCGCCACACAATACAGTTCGGGAAAACTATTAATCAACGTCACAGAATGAAAAAACTATTATCACTTGCAGCAATATGCTTAGTAACGTCCTGCAACCACAAAAATGACGATATTGGATGGAAACTAAGAAATCCTGATGAAGAAATCAAAAACGAGATTATCGCAAACACAGCTACGCGATTTATATCCTCTCAAGTAAAAATGGAATATAACGACGGAGGCATTATGGTCGAAAAGTGCGATTCAATAATAAACTTCTATAACTTGATCACGGGAGAAGAAGCGGAATTCACCATAGATGCGGCAGAGGAGAATCCGGCACTAAAAATAAACGGGATTCAATACGGCATAAAAAAGTATGAAAAACTGAACGAAGAAGGGTCTGACATTTGGATACGCCTCATAATGGAAGATAATGACTCCATCGAAATTGTCGCAACCGATATGGCTATTGTTTGATAATTAGAAAAAGCGGAAAGTAGCATCAAATATAACATTGACGCAACCGATAAAAATAAAACAAGAAACAAAAGATATTACTAACTCTTTGAATTTAGTTAATCATCTCTTGTTTCTTGTATGAGTATGTTCTTTGTATCTATCTACAAATTTCACATTGTCTCATCTCCCTTATCCGTCGTCAGCGGCGTGATTTCGGTGACATCTCCTCAGCGAATTTATTGGGGAAGTTCAAATGCTTCTTCGGTCGTATTAACGCGTATATGACAAGCAACACACCGAGAAGTATGAACGGGATGCTCAATTGCTGACCGATATTTAATGTCATCGTAGCTTCACGAGCCACTTGATCATTTTTAATAAATTCAATCAAAAATCGCGGCAAAAATATGCCAATAAAAAATATTCCCAATATCAACCCGGGACGCTCCTCCGCATTTTTCTTCCAGTACATCCACATCAACAATCCGAACAATGCGAAATAGCACAACGCCTCATAAATCTGCGTCGGATGAACAGCCTGACTTTCATAAAGCTCGTGCCACTCTCTGGAACGCACAAACATGAAACCCCATGGCAAATCAGTAGCTGTACCGAAAATTTCCGAGTTGAACAAATTTCCGAGACGAATCAAACCTCCGACAAGGGCGATTGCGATCACAAGCCGGTCAAATGTCCATAGAGGACTACGCTTCGTCACAAAAATAGAGAACAGTATTACCGCCAAAATTATTGCGATTGTTCCTCCATGGCTTGCCAACCCTCCTTCCCATGTATACAGAATTTTTATCGGATCAGCGCGATAAATATCCCATTCATAGAAAAAGACGTGTCCGAGACGAGCGCCTACAATAGTCGCAACAACGACATATATAAACAGTATTCCGAGCCATTTTTCCGGCGCGCCCTCATGCTTGAACATTTTAGCGACAATCTCATAACCCACCAAAAATCCGATTACAAACATAAGGCTATACCAGCGTATGGTCAAAAAACCGCTGAAAATTTCAGGATTTACATTCCATGTGATAAAATCAAGCATCGCAATGAGTTATACTAAATGACGTAAAAGCTCCACGCGATCACCATGAAGCATATCGATCACAGGAATTTCAATCATCGTATAAGCTCCGGGGCGTTGCAGCATTGAGGCGCGAGCCACACCTACCAAAATCTGGGCAGTCAACGCCGGATTGTTAATCGACATATTGAACTCGAAACGCTGATTCTGGGTTACTCCGGAAACTCCTTTGCGCACCATATTCACTCCATGCCCCATATCCTTAATCTCATCAACTGAAGGGACTGCGAATACGTGTGTTTCATCACTTGCGAAATATAGATCCTCCTTAACTGCCTTTGCGATATCCTCAATCTTATGTCCATCTTCAACCTCCACATACACCATTCTGCGGTGTATTCCAGTGCCGAGAGGAATAGTCATAGACAATGCATTTTTAACTCCGGGTTTAGACTTTACGGCGACCGTATGCCCCATACTCATCCCCGGACCGAAGTTAGTGTAAGTGATCCCCTTGGGAGCGGCGGCTTGCATCAAAGCGCGCACTATTGAATCACTTCCCGGATCCCAACCGGCCGATATGATAGCAACGGTGTCATGAGCCTTGGCGATAGCATCAAGATTACGGCGAAGATCCACAATGTTAATATGAATATCAAAACTGTCGACAGTATTTATACCCTTGGCAAGAAGTACCGATGCGTGCTTCTCAACCTCACGGGTAGGAGTGCATAAAATGGCTACATCGACATCTTCAAGTTCAAGAGTATCGGCTACTACTTTAAATCCGGCAAGCTCAGCGGGAACATCGGCCGGATTACGGCGCACGATGCCGGCAACCTCAAAATCGGGTGCCTGCATCAATGCGTCAAGTACAAATTTTCCAATGTTGCCATATCCTACTATGGCAGCTCTTATTTTCTTCATATACTATAATCGGCGTTTATTCCGGCTGACGTCCACTTACAATAGCCTCCGTATCTCGAGCAATCATAAACTCTTCATCGGTAGGAATAACCACTACTTTCACTTTTGAATCGGCGGCAGATATAACCTTCTCTTCTCCGCGGCTGTTGTCATTAACATTATCGTCAATCTTAACGCCAAGATAAGTCAAATGGTCGCATACATACTTGCGAAGGCTCTTCTGGTTTTCACCCACACCGCCGGTGAACACGATTATGTCAACGCCATTAAGCACGGCAGCGTATGCTCCAATATACTTAATAATGCGATACATATACATATCAAGACCGAGTTTAGCTCGCTCATTGCCGGCTTCAATTGCGGACTCAATATCTCGCATATCGGAAGAAACGCCCGAAATACCGAGAATACCGCTCTTTTTGTTTATCAAATTACTGATCTGCTTGCTGTCAAGATGCTCTTTATCCATAATGAAAATGAGAGCGCCCGGATCAACATCACCCACGCGAGTGCCCATCATAAGTCCTTCTACAGGAGTCAGACCCATTGATGTGTCGATACTCTTTCCATCTTTAACAGCGGTGATTGATCCGCCATTTCCAATGTGGCAGGTAATGATCTTCTGCGACTTGTAATCGACGCCAAGGAAACCACATACACGACGAGACACATAACGATGACTGGTTCCATGGAATCCATAGCGGCGTATACCGTATTTCTCATACATCTCATAAGGCAAAGCGTACATATAGGCCTGCGCCGGCATGGTCTGATGGAACGCGGTGTCAAACACAGCGACCTGAGGTACGCCCGGCATCAATTCGGTGATAGCGTCAATACCGGTCATGTTGGCGGGATTATGAAGCGGCGCCACGTCATAACATTCCTTGATCATCGCAATCACGTCGTCGTCGATTTTTACGCTCTTGTTGAATTTTTCTCCACCATGCACTACTCTATGACCGACTGCGTCAATCTCTTTAAGGCTCTTTATACAACCGTAAGTCGGATCAGTAAGAATATTAAGAATATCATTCACCGCCTTCTTATGGTCAGGAATAGGCTCTACGATGCTCTTTTTTTCGCCGTCAGGAAGACGGAATTTAAGAAATGAGTCGGGCAAACCGATTTTTTCCACTCCACCCTCAGCGAGAGTGTTTTTATGATCTATATCGATTAATTTATACTTCACCGAACTGCTACCGCAGTTAAGAACGAGAATATTCATTTTGATTATGTTTTAAATTTTATTTTCTTGCCTTTGCTCCTATTGCCTGATTGCAGGTTATTATGATAGTTTTATAGATATCCTCAGGGAAGCATCCGCGTGACAAATCGTTCACAGGAGCGGCGAGACCTTGAAGAACCGGCCCAACCGCCTGCACACCGGCAAGTCGTTGAACAAGCTTATAAGCTATATTTCCGGCTTCGAGCGACGGGAACACAAGAACATCAGCGGTACCGGCAACAGAACTGCCAGGAGCTTTGCTCTTAGCAACACCCGGGACTATTGCAGCATCGGTCTGCAATTCTCCGTCGATAAGTAAATTGGGGTCAGCCTCCTTTACAAGCTTAACCGCTTCAATCACCTTATCAACACGTTCATGCTTCGCGCTGCCCTTAGTTGAGAAACTCAACATTGCGATACGCGGTTCAATGTTGGCGATATCTCGTGCGGTATCAGCGGTAGAGAGCGCGATTTGAGCGAGTTCCTTTGCTGTCGGGTCAGGAAGAACCGCACAGTCAGCAAACACCATCAAGTCATCCTGTCCGAAAGGAGATCCATCAGGAAGCAACATGATGAAAGCTCCGGAAACGACTTCGATTCCCGGTTTAGTCTTTATCACCTGGAAAGCGGCACGAAGCACATTTCCCGTTGTATTTAATGCTCCGGCAACCTGTCCGTCAGCATCGCCGTTCTTAATCATTAGACAGCCTAAATATAATGGATTCTTGGTTGTCTTAATGGCATCCTCCATCGATATACCTTTCTTCTTACGAAGCTCGTAGAAGATAGGTGCGTATTTTTCAATAACTTCAGGATCTTCAGGATTAACGACCTTGGCCTTGCATATATTAGTAAGGCTCAATTCCTTTGCCGCATCTGCGATCTCTTTAGGATCTCCGATAAGAATTATATCGGCAAGACCTTCGGTTATTATACGGTCAGCGGCTGTAAGTGTACGAGGTTCTGTGCTTTCCGGCAACACGATGCGTTGACGTTGCTGTTTCGCCTTGGCGGTCAATTTTTCAAATAGTCCCATTTCGATTTAAGTTTAAAGTAGATTTTTAATATTGCAAATTTACTGTTTTTCGACAAGAAATTATCCTAAATTAATTAAATTTTCATTCGAAAATTTTATTAGGCGATGGTAACTAAAAATCACCATCTTAA
>CAZELD010000051.1:0-16807 GCA_964512855.1 uncultured Muribaculum sp. | reverse complement strand
TTATAAATTGCCGTGAAACGGCATGGCGATTAACCTCTGATCCAATTTTTCTACAAGACAGCAACGTAAGCCCGTCTTTCCCAACTATTTTTTGACTTCAAGTTTTTTGATTATCATCACCACCTTATTGTCTTTATCAATAAGATGAACGGTATTGTATCGGCTCTTCTTAGCATATTCAACGCTTTCAAGCGCGACGAGGCAAGCAGTCTCCGCCTTCATATTTTCAGGCGAACACATCATTCTTGTCGATGCGAGGTTATTGAACTGAATAGAATTTGATTTATCAGGATCTATGATCAAAGAACCGTTCACAATATTACATCCCGTGTTGCCATGCAATTTCAACTCTTGAACATCGAGCACCATCTGCATATCAGGATTATCGTATTTCTGCCCGTCAATCTCTTCAATTTGCCATGCCCCATTGAGAAATTCCATATTGTGCCGGCGAAGCACCATCACTGTCTGTTTAGAGCCATTCTTCAATTCAAGATACAATTCATGGCCTTTTCTACCGATGGAATAAGCTCTTGAATTTTCCAATGCCAGATTGATGGCTTGCTCGTATGGAGCGTCAGGACAGGTCATCATTGTCGTTATCAGATTTTCAAAAGCTATATTATCTCCTTTCACGGAAAATCCTCCGTTTATTATATTGCAGCCATTGGAACCATATATCTTATTATCATCGATACTGAAATTCACGTATGGGCGATTTTCGCCTGTCACTTTATGCCCTCCGACCGATGAAATAGTCCATTCTCCCGCCAAATCGCCAATCGAAGCCGGAGTTATATCGCCCGATTCATCTTGGCTTTCAACCGCTTCATATTCTTTAGACGTAGTTGAACTCGATTTTCTAAAGGCGTTACATGAAGATAAGCTTAAAACCAACATCGATACTGAGGCTATTAATACAGTTTTATTCATAGTTTAAATCTTTTACTATATATAATAGTGACGTTTTTGTTATGATTTTGTTTAATCGAAGTCCACAATTATTTATGGAATTTCTATTTCAAGCCCATCATAGGCTATACGGACATTCTCAGGCAACGTGGGTTCAACTTCCGATTGAAGCCCCATTTTATCAGCCAAATGCGTAAGATAAGCTACTTGCGGATTAACTCTATCAATCGCATCAAGAGCTTCAGACTGTGTTAGATGGGATAAATGCTCTTCACGCCGCAACGCATTTATAACCAACGTGTCAACACCGGCAAGCAATCCGAATGTGCTTTCAGGAATAACCTTGGCATCGGTAATGTAGGCGAAACGTCCGATTCGGAATCCGTATATAGGCAATTTATAATGGATTACAGGCAGAGGTGTTATGAGCACATTCCCTATTTGAAACGAATCATTGCCTATTTCATGAATATCGAATATCGGAACTCCGGGATAAGGGTGTTCTTTAAAACAATAGGGAACCCTATTTCTCAAATCTTTGGCTACATCATGCTTGCAATAAATCGGGAAACCGCCCTCTCTATGGCAATAGGGCCGCAAATCATCAATGCCACCCACATGATCGTAATGGCTGTGAGTAAGCAGCGCGGCGCATAAATTAGGAGCGCCGGCATCTATAATCTGCTGACGGAAGTCAGGTCCGCAATCTATCAGTATATTATTACCATCCACACTTAATATGGCAGAAGCCCGCAAACGCTTATCATGAAGGTCAGTCGATATACAAGTGGGACATTTACATCCTATCTGAGGCACACCGGTAGAAGTGCCCGTTCCTAAAAAACGGAGTTTCATCATCACGCTATTATATTTACTTCCGGAAAAATTGAAATTCCGAATTTAGATTTCACCGTGTTTTGAACAAACTCTTTAAGCTCCAACACATCAGAAGCTGTGGCATTACCCGTGTTTACAATTACAAGACATTGCTTTGGATATATCTGCGCTCCGCCAATCCTATGCCCTTTCAATCCGGAATGTTCTATAAGCCATCCTGCCGGAATTTTAACTTTACCGTCAGGTTGCACATATGAGGGAATGTCAGGATACTTGGCTTTAAGCTCACTATAAACATCGCCATTTACCACCGGATTTTTGAAAAAAGATCCGGCGCTTCCAAGTTCAGACGGATCAGGAAGTTTTGATCTCCGAATTTCAATAATTTTATCTCTGACCTTGGATAAAGTAAGATCCGGATCACAAAGCATATCTTTCAACGAGCCATACTCCAACTCATATTCAGGAACGAGGCTCAATCGAAATCTCACACCGGTAACAATATATCGTCCCGGAATGTGCTTGAAAACGCTGTCGCGGTAACCATAACAACAATCAACGACTGACAATCGATTAAATGAACAGTCAGTTGTATCCACGGCATCGACACTTTCTATGATATCCTTAGCCTCCGATCCGTATGCGCCAACATTTTGAACTGCGGCACCACCTACCTCGCCGGGGATATACGATAAGTTCACAGCTCCATAAAAGCCATTGTCAACAGTATGCTTCACAAAACAGTCCCATGAAGTTCCCGCCGAAGCATATAAAATCACACTGTCAGCTCCGCAGTCTACTTCTTCGATTTTGGAACAACGGCAATGTAATATCGCTCCTGAATATCGAGACGAAAACAACATATTGCTGCCGCCTCCAATGCGCATAAACACCTTACCGGCGGTATTCAACTCTTTTACAATTTCAACAAGCTCATCGACACTGTCATATTCAATGAACTCATCAACCACTGCCGGCAATTGAAATGTCGTATATCTCGATATGTCGCAATTATATGAGTGTGTAACCATAATTTATCTTCTGACGCTTTTAAGTATTCCATCTTCAAAAATAAGATAATTACCGTTAGGATAACTCCATAGTTCTTGAATGGAGGAAATCGCATTACGGCGGCTTACCGACGCCGGAGCGCCCAACGACAACTTACATTCCTCTCTTGTCATATATTGAGCCACCTGTCCGCGACGTATATTCTCCCAAACATCATCGGTAATATACGGATATTTAAGATGAGGATCATTCAGATAAAACAATGAGGCAAAATTTCGAGTTGATCGACCGGCATCCCCTACATTCAAATACAGATACGCTTCTTCTTTATGGCTGTCATCATCCGTCACAAACTTAACCATCACTTGATACACCACATTTCCCGGCAAGACCGCTTCAATTGTGACAGGCACAAATTTTATGCCGTTATAAGAATTTCCGTTTTTGTCATACCTCACTGAAGCGCGCAAATATAGTTTCTTATTCAACAATAGCTTTGATGTCGCATCAACGACATCCATGTCGATAGTAAACGGGACATCGACCTTATGCCTGTTTTCAAGCTCCTTCGGCGATGATGAAACTCGGTAGACATACTCCTCTCCCGAGGATCCGGAAAATATTATTTCAGTGTCCTCAGTACCGGTCAATGAAGTCACTGGCTGATAACGGTCGAAATATATGTATTCGCCTCCCTTTGGCGGATTTTTGCTCGGCTCAAACGCTAAGACGATCTTATCATCCGTCACATAAAAGCGTTTCCCTTTTTCCCAATCCAAAATAGGTTGCGGGTTAACGCCACTGAGAAATTCATCCTCCTCAGTAGCGCTAACCTGCTGTCGTTTAACATCGGATGCGGTTATCTTTGGTGTGCTTTCAATTCCGGTAAAGCAGCTTGATAGCGCAAATACAGGAACCAGAATAAGCAATCGCAAACATTTCATCATTCTTTTACCGGATTTATACCCATGTTATAAAAAATAAATGAGTATATATCAGCATATTCGTCAATAACTTTTGAAACCGGTTTTCCTGAGCCATGTCCCGCTTTGGAATCTATTCTTATGATTTTAGGGGCATTGCCGGTATTGCTGCTTTGAAGGGTGGCGGCATATTTGAAAGAATGAGCCGGAACTACACGATCATCGTGATCGGCCGTTGTCACAAGTATAGCCGGATACTTTGTGCCGTCGTTCTTGATATTATGTATCGGAGAATAGCTCAAAAGATATTCGGCCATCTCTTTTGAATCGGCGCTCGTTCCATAATCAGAGGCCCAGTTCCATCCGATGGTGAACAAATGATAGCGCATCATGTCCATCACACCCACTTTCGGAATTGCAACTTTAAACAAGTCGGGACGAAGATTGACACAAGCTCCGATAAGCAAACCTCCATTACTTCCACCCTCAACCACCATATACTCCGGCGAAGTCCAACCCTCCTTTATCATGTATTCAGCAGCCGATATAAAGTCATTAAACACGTTCATTTTTTGCTGCTTTGTTCCCGCAAGATGCCATGGTTCACCATATTCGCCTCCGCCGCGCAAATTAGCTTGAGCATAAATGCCGCCATTTTCAAGCCAAAGCAGGCGTTGTGCCGAGAATCCCGGATTCAATGAAATATTGAATCCGCCATAACCGTAAAGATAAACCGGATTTTTACCGTCACGCTTCAGTCCTTTCTTATAAGTTATAAACATAGGAATCAAGGTATCATCGGATGACGGATAAAAGACCTGTTCAGTCACATAGTCATCCATATTGAATCCTTTGATTTCCGGAGATTTGTAGAGGGTTGAAGTATTGTTGGCTATATCATATTGATATACTGTTGCCGGAGTAATAAATGAAGTGAAAGAATAGAACACCTCATCGTGTTTTTTACTTGATGAAATACCTACCGAACCGACTCCGGGATATTTGATTTCATTAATTCTGTTGCCTTCACGGTCATAAACGTATGACTTGTTGTACGCATCTATTTCATACGTAAGAATCAATTTGTCGCCGGCAAACTGAACACCGGTTAAAACACCCTTACCTTCCGGCACAAGTTCTTTCCAATTTTCACGTTGCGGAGCGTCAATAGAAGCAGTCATAAGACGATATTTCGGCGCTCCGTAATTGGTATATATAAACATTTGCCCGTCAATCACATCAAGCACCGAAATTTCATAATCTTGTGATGGCTCAATCATTATCCATTCTTCACTGCCCGGTTTACGCATAATAAGCGAGCTGCCAAGACCCTCTCCACCGCCATATACGAATAGCGGTTGATTATCATCCATAATAGACGCAGAATGGAAATGCAGAGGATTATCCTTGTCTTCATAAATCAACTTGTCATCCTGCTGCTTAGTTCCAAGCTTATGATAATAAATGCGATGATTCTCATTCGCATTGGAAAATTCCTTCCCCGCTACAGGACGCTCGTATGCGCTATAATAAAAGCCGTCTCCATCCCATTCAGCCCCGGTGAATTTAGCCCATTCAATATGGTCGGGAAGCAATTTTCCAGTTTCGGTATCCATAACATATATTTCAGTCCAGTCTGAGCCGCTTCTTGAAATGGTATATGCCGTATATTTACCGTCATTTGAAAAGCTCAAACCTGTAAGCGCTACAGTTCCGTCATCGCTCAACTTATTCGGGTCAAGGAACACCTGCGCAGGACCGCCTAAACTGTCAGAACGATAAAGCACCGACTGATTCTGCAATCCGTCATTCTCATAAAAATAGTATTTTCCATCCTTCTTAAAAGGCATCTGAGATTTCTTATAATCCAACAGAGTTTTGATGCGTTCACGCAAATTATCTCTGAATGGTATTTTAGACAGGTAATCTTCTGTCACCTTACGCTCCTCATTAACCCAACGCAATGTCGCAGCCGACGTATCATTTTCTAATGGACGATATCGATCAATCACTTCATTGCCGAAATACACATCCACAGTGTTTGAGGTTGGCGCTTGCGGATATTTAATATCATTTGCACTGCTTGAAACAACACTTGCAGCCATAATTGTAACTGTAACGAGTTTATTCATTGTATAAATATATTTATAGGACGAGGCTTAATGCCCCGTCCTGATTAATAACAGGTTAAATTCCTTTTCCGTGACAATTCTTATACTTTTTCCCTGATCCGCACGGACATGGATCATTACGTCCCACTTTAGGCCCGCTGATTATGGGTTGTGGCCGCTGGCGTTCACCCTGCGGAACTGATGCTGCCTGACGCTGAGCGTCGGCTCCGGGATAGGATTCTTTGCTTGCCCTATAACGGCTGTAATCATTCGGACGGTCCGGAAGAGCTTCCTTCAATTCGGGGCGCGGAACTGGCCGTTGAGGCGTTTTCTCCGAACTCAATTGAGCATCGGCGGCCCGCTGCGGTTGAGGTTGCGGTATATATATCTGCCCTCTTAACAACGCTGACGCAGCCTTAACATTGAGGGTATTCATTGCATTTTCAAACAGATGGAATGATTCGACTTTATAAATAACAAGCGGATCCTTCTGCTCGTAGGAAGCATTTTGCACTGACTGCCGCAATTGATCCAATTCTCGCAAATGCTCTTTCCACACCTCATCAATTGTGACAAGCATAATCGCTTTATGCCACTCCTTTGTTATAGATTTACATTCTGTCCTATAGGCTTCTTCCATGTCGGCAGGAATATTGAACACACGCTTTCCATCAGTGATAGGCACCAATATTTTGCCTTTAGCCTGCTTGTTTTCCACAAGATCCTTGATGACAGGTGTCGCAATCTCGACAATACGCTCACTCTTACGGCGGAAAGCCTCGTTGACTTCGGCATGGATGCGATCGAACGCCTCTTGATGCGACATCTTTTTGAACTCATCCTCAGTGAATGGGATTTCAATAGCAAACACCTTTAGAAGTTCCATCGATAAATCGGAATAGGCATCAGGAGAATCATACGTATTAACAATATTTTCCACCGTATCATACAGCATATTGTTAATATCGATTCCAATTCTCTCACCCATCAATGCGTGAAGACGGCGACCATAAATATACTGACGCTGCTTGTTCATCACATCATCATATTCCAACAGGCGCTTACGAATACCGAAGTTATTCTCTTCAACACGCTTTTGAGCATTTTCAATGGCTCTGTTCACCATTTTAGACTCAATCATTTCTCCTTCCTTAACGCCAAGCGTATCAAGCATTTTAGTAACACGGTCTCCCGCAAAAAGGCGCATCAATTGATCCTCAAATGACAGGAAGAACACAGATGAACCCGGATCGCCTTGACGACCTGAACGTCCGCGCAACTGACGGTCAACACGGCGCGATTCATGGCGTTCGGTACCGATAATCGCCAAACCTCCGGCATCTTTCACTTCGGCAGGAAGTTTTATGTCAGTACCGCGGCCGGCCATATTGGTTGCAATTGTAACCGTTCCTTTTTTTCCGGCCTGCGCTACAATTTCAGCCTCTTTCTGATGCAGCTTCGCATTCAATACATTATGCGGAATGTGGCGGAGGGTCAACATTCGGGAAAGGAGTTCGGAAATATCCACTGATGTAGTACCGACAAGCACCGGGCGACCTTGGTTGACAAGTTCTACTATTTCGTCAATTACTGCCGCATATTTCTCTTTCTTCGTACGATAAACACGGTCGTTCATATCAATACGAGCTACCGGCTTATTGGTCGGAATAGTGACTACATCAAGCTTATATATATCCCAAAATTCACCCGCTTCAGTCTCTGCGGTACCGGTCATACCGGCAAGCTTGTGATACATTCGGAAATAGTTCTGAAGTGTGATTGTGGCAAACGTCTGAGTAGCCGCCTCCACCTTAACACCCTCCTTCGCCTCGATAGCTTGATGCAATCCGTCGGAATATCTGCGTCCCTCCATAATACGGCCGGTCTGCTCATCGACAATCTTAATCTTATTGTCATCAATCACATACTCTACATCTTTTTCAAAAAGAGTGTATGCTTTCAAAAGCTGATTCACCGTATGCACTCGTTCAGCTTTCACAGCGTAGTTCTGCATCAAATCATCTTTACGCTGTTGGCGCTCCGCAGGAGACAATGATTCATCGCCTTCTACTTCTGAGAGTTGAGATGCTATATCAGGAAGCACGAAGAACTGTGGATCTTGGCTACTGCCGGTTAACTCATCAATACCTTTGTCAGTCAACTCTACCGAACGGTTCTTTTCATCAATAACAAAATACAATGGCTCAACCGCCTTTGGCATCTCCCTGCTATTATCTTGGAGATAGAAAGCCTCTGTGTCGAGTAGAAGCGGCTTTATTCCGTCTTGTGAAAGGAATTTAATCAATGGGCCATTCTTTGGCAAACCCTTATAGGCGCGGAACAATTGAAGAGCGCCCTCCTTACGGATCTCCTTATCTGGACTCGCTATTTTTTCTTTTGCGTCAAGCAAAAGCTTGGCAACAAGTTTACGTTGAGCGTTAAAAACTTTTTCAACATTTGATTTATAATCATTGAATAATTGATCTTCACCTTTTGGCACAGGGCCTGAAATAATAAGCGGTGTGCGCGCGTCATCAATAAGCACCGAGTCAACCTCATCGACAATGGCATAATAATGTTTTCTCTGCACCAAATCTTGTGGCGACATAGCCATATTATCTCGAAGATAATCGAAACCAAACTCATTATTTGTGCCAAACGTAATATCGCAAGCGTATGCGCGGCGACGCTGCTCGGAATTAGGCTGATGCTTATCAATACAATCTACCGTCTGCCCATGAAACATATACAATGGCCCCATCCATTCAGAATCTCGTTTTGACAAATAATCGTTGACCGTCACTACATGGACGCCACGACCGGTGAGAGAACGAAGGAATACGGGCAGTGTTGCCACAAGTGTTTTACCTTCACCAGTCGCCATTTCGGCAATTTTACCTTGATGCAAAACTATACCTCCAATCAATTGGACATCATAATGAACCATATCCCATGTAACTTCATTACCTCCGGCCATCCAATGATTCTTATAGATAGCTTTGTTGCCATCAATAGATACAAAATCTTTTCCGGCAGCAGCAAGGTCTCGATCCATTTGCGATGCAGTAACCACTACCGTCTCGTTTGCAGCGAAACGGGCTGCCGTTTCACGCATAGCCGCAAAAACAGACGGCAACACCCGGTCAAGTCCCTTTTCATATATTTCAAGGATATTTTTTTCTCGGGCGTCAATATCAGCCCAAAGCGGCTGACGCTCGTCAAACGGGAGTTCATCGATCTTTTCTTTCAACTCGGCGATTGCCTTCGTATCGTCACCAACTGCGTCTTGAATTTCCTTCTTTATATTGGTTATAACGGCACGCAACTCATCGTTGGTCAACGCTTTCATTTGCGGGCCAAGCGCGTTTATCTGGTCAACAATCGGTTGAATTTCCTTCAAGTCACGTTGCGACTTGTTCCCAAAGAGTTTATTTAATATGGTTGTTAATGACATAGAATTTTTTCTAAATTATAATTATATGATTTAATTGACTATGATTAGATTCTCATTTCTTTTCCAATGCCAATGGCGGCAAATCGGCGGCATTCGGAGATCTTATTCTAAGTACCTGAGCCACAGTTGGAGCTATTGAACGGGCATCTATCTCATCAATTATTTTTGTCGGTTTAAGTATCGGCGAATATAAAAAGACCGGAGCGGTCATGATTCCACTTCTGACCGTTGATCGCAACTCTTTTGCCGTTACAGGATCTGTTTCAATTATTTCCCAACCGGGAGTAATTGCGAGCAACAAATCGCCGGCAAAATCTACATTTGTATTGCGCTTCAACGCCGCCGCATTATTTCCGGCACGTCCGGAGATGACATCGTCAATAGTCCACACTCCGCTCACACCGCTCATACGAGTGAGAAAATCAGCGGCTTCGGCACGCATTGCTGACAAATCCAAGCCTCGCTCCTGAATTAGCTTTCTGTTTAGGAATAGTTGACTGTCATGATATCCCGCCACCCATTCTTCATTTCCATACTTGGCGACAAAATACATATTGAGCAGCGAAATCGCGCGTTTAGGGACAAATTCTCCGTTAGGTATTCCCCACTTTTCATCATCACGCTTATTCCCTGGAGCCGATGGGGTTCCTGCAAGCATGACAAACGTATTGTCAAGCCCCACCTTGTCATCTATCAACTTGAATAATCGTTCGAGATCCTTATCAAGACGCAGATAGCTGTCCATTGTCTCAATGCGGTTGTCAGCATCTTTGGCTGCAATAAACGGAGCAAGAGTATACCCTAAATTCAACATATCCATGGCATCGTGCGAGCCAAGTTGAAGTCCATTGATATAATCGCTTGCTATATCGGTTATTTCCGTATTCACCGGACCCGATGTTTTATAATTTCTAAACCGATTTATATCATTGTGTTGGAATAGGTATCTGAACGGATAATATTTTTTATAAGCAGGAAGATCAGGATATTTTTCAGGCGCGAGCAAAGGACGCCAGGTTAAGGTGTCAAGACGCACTGACAACGGCTTGGAATAATTTCGGCCCTGCACCAGAAGCGGCATCTCCTTATAATAAGAGGCCGTCGTCCATTTGCCGGTCACATCATTTATCCATAAGGCACTGTTACCCGCATGACCGGCCATCACAATCGATTGAGGAGCTGATGGAGCGATAGAATATACATTTCCAAAGCCGGCGCCATCGATACGGACTTCATCTGAAACAGTGCTTACGGTTACAGCTTTAGGGGTAAACGAATCTTCTGTGAAATTGCCAAGTTGTGAATGATCAAGAACGACCGGAAAACTTCTTTTATGATCGGGATCGTAGACCACCGATGCCGGGATTCCGTTAACCGACGGAGATGTGCCGCTATAAACCATCGCCGTCGCAGCCGTCGCATCCATGAATGTGCCATAGTTCACATTCTCAAGCATCACGCCATCACGCATCAGACGGTTAAACCCGCCTTCGCCAAAATAGCCCTTCAATAAATCCAGATAATCTTCACGCAATCCATCAATCATAATGCCCACAACCAATTTAGGGCGCGACACAGGAGTCTGCCCTACAACAGTCAAAGTGACCATTGATGCCAGCAACACTGACAGCAATCGGCGGGTTAAATGCGGTTCATTCGTTCTAAGCATTGTGTGATATATAGATATCTTATGGTAAGTATGGCATCGGCAAAGACCAACGGTATAAATGCGACATTACCCGACTGCCCAAACCAAAACCAGAATATACCAAACAAAAATAATTCCACAAAGTTAACAAATCCGTATAATTTTACCAACTTGCGACAACTTTTTATATAAATGAAGAGCGGGACAATCAAACACAAAGGATTGAGCCACAACAACAACATATTTGGCGATGTAGCTTCATGCTTGGAAACAAACACAAGAAATGTGATGATTAATCCGGCAATACCATAAATGCCAAAAAGGAGCGCGTCAACCCATCGTGTAACTTTCTTCCGTTTAATGTCTCTAATTGCCACAATTATGACGATAGCAAGCACAATAACGCTTACTGCAAGTGGAGTTCGCCACCACGGAGTTCCTGTCACAGCGGCATTTCGCCCCTTTACAAGCATAATCGTTGTGTCAGAAATACCACAAGACTCAATCATCTCTTTCAGCATTACCGGAGCAAACGCCTTTTCCCGGTCAGATAGAGCATAATCAATACCTCTGCCAAGAGCTAAATCAATACCAAATTGATACCAGGGATAATTCGCATGATAATAACGCATCGCATCACGAAACGACCATCCATCAGCATATCGTGGAGCGTTCAATGCAAGCGTGTCGCCAATACCCTTTTCTATGATCGATAAAGGGCGTGTAGCGCAATTATCCTTAACATAATTATATCGGTATACCCTATTTTCCTGACGCAAATTTTCGTCAAGAAGGTCAACAATTCTAAATGCGGCTTCTTGCGGCAAAATCAAAGGTTGCTCGTACACTGATCGCCCATCTCTAATATATTGCCGAAGAAAATATTCAAATGGCGCCGCACCAACCATATAATCAGTTTCCCCTTTAACGAAACGATAAACAAAATTAGGTGCGTCGAAGTCAAACAACCCGTAATTGACCGCTATATCAGCTCCGTTATAACGCACGCGCAATGCCGTGTGCCCTTCCAATTCATATATATCAGCGCCGGGGCCGCAAGTTATAAGACTTATTCTGGGGACATCGACAATAGCGTCATCCATTTCTGATACCGCTGCAACACAGCGCAACCACGGAAAAAAAACAACGAGCAGGATTATCCTGAAAGCATTTGTTCTGTTTTTTATCATTCTTCCAAAATATATCCGGCTTCTGTAAGCTCCTTCTTTATTATTTCGATATGTTCATGATTACGTGTTTCCATCACCACTCTCAGAGTACAACTTGTTATGGGAGTGTCAACATTAATTCGTTCATGCGTCACGGATATTATATTTCCGCCAAGACGGCCAATAGTCTCACATACATTTGCAAGAACTCCGGGTTTATCAGTCAAATCGATTGTAACCGCATAATTGCGGCCGCTTTTAAGCAATCCTCTGTTTATGACGCGACTGAGAATAGTGACATCTATATTCCCTCCCGAAACAAGACATACAGTTTTCTTCCCCTTGATTGGCGCCTTATTGAACATCGCCGCCGCAACAGCTACCGCGCCGGCGCCCTCTGCTACAAGTTTTTGTTGCTCCATCATGGCGAGTATTGCCGCTGAAGTTTCATCATCGCTCACCGTAACAATCCCATCAACATACTCACGACACAGTTCAAATGTGTTTTCTCCCGGTTCCTTCACGGCAATGCCGTCAGCTACAGTGGAGACGCTTGACAGGCATTTTATTTCATCGCTTTTTATCGACTCAACCATGCTTGCGGCGCCAGCAGCTTGCACCCCATAGACTTTAACATCAGGTCGGATTGACTTAATGGCATAGGCCACACCTGAAATCAAACCGCCACCACCCACAGGAACAATAACCACATCCACATCGGGCATTTCATCGAGAATTTCCAGTCCGATTGTACCCTGCCCAGCTATCACAAGAGGGTCATTAAACGGATGCACAAATGTGTATCCATGTTCATCCCGCATCTCAATAGCACGTTTATAGGCATCATCATAAACTCCCGGCACAAGACACACCTCAGCACCAAGTTTGCGCGTGGCTTCAACTTTAGAGATGGGCGCGCCTTCAGGCAAACATATTATCGCTTTAATCCCATTGGCCCGCGCGCCAAGAGCCACACCCTGCGCATGATTGCCGGCGGAACAAGCAATTACGCCGTGAGCCTTCTCCTCATCAGACAATTGTGAGATTTTATAATATGCCCCTCTTAATTTGAACGATCCGGTGTGCTGAAGACATTCCGGCTTCAAATATACATCGCTATCCGGATTAATTTTTGGAGCGGCAATAAGTTCTGTATATTTTACAACGCCTTTTAACACATGAGCGGCACGATAGACATCGCTCAAAGACAATATTTCTTTCTGCATAATGATAATGCTTTTTATACCGCAAATGTAATAATTTTTATTGGGATTTTTATATCTTTGCACCAACAATTACCAATATCATACCAAGATGAAAAAGTTAGAAAGTTTAGTTGCCGAGAAATTATTAAAAATAAGCGCGATAAAATTACAGCCCGAGATTCCGTTTGTTTGGGCTTCGGGTTGGAACTCGCCAATATATACTGACAATCGTAAAACATTATCATATCCTGAATTGCGGTCATTCATCAAGGTTGAGCTATGCCGTATCATAATGGAAAACTTCGATGGCGCTGACGCAATTGCCGGCGTGGCCACCGGAGCCATCGCCCAAGGCGCTCTCGTAGCCGACACCCTTGGACTTCCTTATGTATATGTAAGATCAACTCCGAAAGATCACGGGTTGGAAAATCTTATTGAGGGAAACCTTAAACCCGGACAGAGAGTTGTGGTTATTGAGGATCTCATTTCTACTGGAGGCAGTAGCTTGAAAGCTGTAGACGCAATACGTAATGCAGGATGTAAAGTAATCGGAATGGTAGCGATATTCACCTACGGTTTCCCAATTGCGGTTAAACGATTCGCCGAAGCAGGCGTTAGGCTTATTACTCTAAGTAATTATAATTCTATGCTTGAAGCTGCAGTGGAGAGCAACTACATCAAGCAGAGTGATCTCGAAACCCTGAAGGAATGGCGTAAAGATCCGGCCAATTGGATTCCTAAGCAAAATGCGGACTAAAAGGCACAACGCTCTTTCTGTTTTAACATAAACCCGACATAATGACTACATATTCAAGCAAGCCTATTGAAATTCCAACATCAGCGTCAGACGCTTATGAGAAATTGACAAATTTATCGGCATTTCAAGAGCGTATCGCATCACTTCCTGATGATATTCGAGCTAAAGTTGGCGATATTTCTTTTACGGAAGATACAATCTCATTCAATGGGACCCCTATGGGCGCATTAGTTCTAAAGCTTTCGGAATCTATTCCAGATAAAAGAGTGGCATTCACTGCACAAGGAGCTCCGGTTCAGATCGTGATGTCGATTGAACTTGAAAATAAAGGCGCTGATAAAGCCGAAGCTATATCTTCCATAGACGTAGAAGTTCCGGCAATGCTCAAGCCGATGATCGGACCGAAATTAAAGGAGGCGGCCGAAAAGATGGGTGAAATGATTAAAAATCTCGTTTCGCTTAAATAATTATGGCGACAAAACTTTGGGAAAAATCCACAACTGTGGATCATGACGTGGAAACCTACACCGTTGGACTTGACCGGGAAATGGATTTATATTTGGCGAAATATGACGTGCTCGGATCAATCGCTCACATTCGTATGCTCCAATCTATAGGGTTGCTCACATCCGATGAATTGGATAAACTTATTGCGGGATTACGCGAAATTTATGCCACAATTGAAGCAGGTAAATTTATTATAGAAGATGGCATTGAGGATGTACATTCGCAAGTGGAATTGATGCTGACACGCCGACTTGGCGATATAGGCAAGAAAATTCACTCCGGACGGTCACGCAATGATCAAGTGTTGGTCGATTTAAAATTATTCATTAGGTCACGCATCGAAGATGTTACCGTTGCGATGACCCGTTTGTTCAACACTTTGATTTCCCAAAGCGAAAATTATAAAGACGTAATCATTCCAGGATACACGCATCTGCAAGTGGCGATGCCTTCGTCATTCGGATTATGGTTTGGAGCCTATGCCGAATCATTAGCCGACGACTTGACCGTGCTGAAAGGAGCCTACGAGGTGGCAAATCGCAATCCGCTCGGCTCTGCCGCAGGATACGGATCATCATTCCCTTTGAATCGAGAAATGACGACATCCTTGCTCGGATTTGACACGATGAACTATAATGTGGTGTATGCGCAAATGGGACGTGGAAAAACAGAACGTATCGTAGCGCAAGCGTTGGGATGCATAGCCGCCACAATCGGTAAGCTCGCATTTGATGCTTGTATGTTCAATTCGCAGAATTTCGGATTTATTAAGCTCCCCGACGAATATACTACCGGCTCATCAATAATGCCACATAAAAAAAATCCGGATGTATTCGAGCTTACAAGAGCAAAATGCAACAAACTCCAAGCTCTCCCTTACGAAATCACACTTATCACGAACAATCTCCCCTCGGGATATTTTCGTGACCTGCAATTAATCAAAGAGAATTTTCTCCCAGCATTTGATTCCCTCATTTCAATCATCAATATGGTCAATGCAATGGTGTCTCAAATAAAAGTGAATAAGGACGCCGCGCGTGACGACAGATATAAACTGATGTATTCGGTTGAAGAAGTCAACAGACTCACCCGTGAAGGAATGCCGTTTAGAGACGCATATAAAACAGTGGGACTTGCTATTGAAGCCGGGAATTTCACGCCCGACTACAATTTGAAGCATACTCACGAAGGCTCAATCGGCAATCTATGCAATGATCGTATAAAATTCCTTTACGAAAAGACTCTTGCCGGATTCAATTTCAAATCATATCATGATGCCCTATCAGCACTCATAAATTCATGAGATACTTTTTTGCCAGCATTTTGATTTTCACAATCGGAATATTCAATTCAGGGTGCTCCGAAATTAATGATGACCGTATCCCTGTCGCCCCGGTCAATATCGATCTTGCCAATCAAGGATATTGGGACTCTTTTGGCGTGCATGGTTTAGGCCAATACCGATATTTTATCCTTCAGCAGCAACCATCCGGATTTCCATGGAATGCCAACACCTACACCGGGTTTGGCGGCGTGTTGCTCGTAACAGATATATCCGGCTATCCTTTGGCCTACGACTTATCTTGCCCTGTAGAATGTAAGCAAACCGTCCGTATTTTATATGATACTGAGAATCTAAACACATACTGTCCGAAATGTGGTTCTGTATATGATGTAAATGAATTATATGGAAGTCCGGTTTCCGGACCGGCGCATAGCAAAAAATACGGACTGCGCCGATATCATGTTGTACCGGCCACTCTTGGGGGATACACAATTGTATTTTAGGACTTGCGGAAAAAGATTAAGCGATATACAATTATTCTCACTCCAATTTCTCAAATCCTAAGGCTTATACAATTAAAACATAGCAATTTACCACCCAAGCCACAGACAACAACTTTTAGATATGCCTCGAAAAAAATTAACCTGACCCTTGATTTGCTCCAAAACAATTACTAATTTTGCACTCACAAGCCAAGGAAAGATGCCGGAGTGGTCGATCGGGACGGTCTCGAAAACCGTTGTACCCTTACGGGTACCCAGGGTTCGAATCCCTGTCTTTCCGCAACCCTCGGTACTAAATAAGTGTCGGAAGCGAATCAAGTCTCAGAATATCAGTTAGTTCTGAGACTTTTCTGTATTCTTGATTTGTAGCTGTCATATCGGTGGTTGCTTTTTTAATGGGTCAGCGGACAGGGGCGGTTGGTAGCTCCCCCCCCCTTCAGGTATCCTCCGTCAGCTGTAAAGCATGGATAGTCGATACATGAAGA
>CAZELD010000050.1:0-16881 GCA_964512855.1 uncultured Muribaculum sp. | reverse complement strand
GCGGTCTCTGTAGACATCGGCTGCAATGGCTTCGGCATCGGCTTTCTGCCGTATGTCTGCGGCTGTCAGCGCCTGCGCTGCGCCACTCCCTCAAACTCGGCATTGCAAAGCTGTGTCAGTTCCTCACGGCTGATGCAGATGTCGCGCACCTCCTTGGCAGGCATACGGTACTGACGGAATGGGAAAATCTTATACTCCACCTTTCCCTCGGTGACGGCAGCATTGAGCAACGCTTTGAGATGGCTCATGCGGATGTTGACAGTCGTTGTCGAGTCTCCTCTGCCAAACAGAAACTTCTCCCACCTCTTGATTTCGATGATGCCAATGCTCGACAACGGCAGGTCTTGACCAAAGCACTCTGTCAGATACTTCAGCGAATATTCCATGTTCTTGGCGTATGATGTTCGGTTCTCCTTGCGCAACTGCTTCACATACTCTTCGCCAAACTCCTGCACGGTGGTAACTCCACACCGACCTCTGACAAGCTTATTCTTGAGCGCTTGCGCAGGCAATCCCTCCAGATAAGGATTGTCATCAATCTGCGAGCGGTATCCCTCCAGCATGAGATATAGCTTACGGTTCATCATCTCGGCTTGAGGATGGCGCACCACACGGCTGCCATTCCACTGCTTCAGGTTTTCAATCGAGAAGCGCGTTGTGATGAACGCGGTCTTGCCCTTCGATGCCACCGCGATTTTTATGGGATACGACCCATCCTTACGAGGCAGGGTCTTTATGATGGTCAGTGATAATGTCGGCATAAAACGGTCAAAATTTATATATTGATTATATATTGCACAGCCCCAAAAGTGGGAAATTTGGCCTGTTTTCTGCCTCCATCGATGAAAATAAAAGCACAAAAAGACCAATAAACCGACATTGTAAATGTCTGTTTAGCAGCCTTTTATTTACTTTCTTACTTGGAGCCGCAAGTGGGACTCGAACCCACGACCTTTTCGTTACGAATGAAATGCTCTACCGACTGAGCTATTGTGGCTGATTTGTGGGCGCAAATATAGTAATAATTTTCCTTACGGCAAAGTTTGACGGCTAAAAGTAAGGGTTATTTTAGCGTTGTCAAGATCTAATTGAGCCATGGCTGGCGAACCCGTGTAAGGCACAATCGCCAAAATGGTTGTCTGCGTCGTGTAATAATAACTGCTGGTGTAGGTTTCAGTCATAAGAGACACCGGCGTGAGTATAAATTCGGCGTCGTCGGCAGTAATACTATCTTTTGCGCTCATCTCAAGGAAGTATTGACGCATTGATGAAAAGTCGTAACACTTGTTGTCGGAATCGTACGATGCGTAGAACGAATTTATGTTGTCAGTGACCTGTTGCTTGGAGAAGAAGCTGTCTTTCTTGTCTTTGCGCACCAATAGCAGGTATTCAGGAGGTTCGATGCCATATTGATTGGAAATTTCTTCGACCGGAATATTAAAATCCATCGAGTTGATCACGCTGAACGTGTTAGTGGCGTTTCTGTATTTGTCGACAATCTCTTGTATAGGTAGCGTTACTTCTACGTCATATCCGATAGGCGCCACTATTACAGGCTTTGTTTGGGCGAGGTTGACGATGTCGCTGCTTATCGAAAGATTGAAATTGTTGTTGTTGATGACCTCTGGGGTGACAGACAGGAATATCTGTGAGCCGGGGATGATCGTGTCGACTTCGTCATATTGCAAATGGCGGGAATAATATAAATACATTGCGGTGGAGTAGAACGTCATTACACGTCCTGATCCGAAGCTGTTTTTCACATAAATTCCCGGGAACCATTCTGCAAATTGCTGAGGATCGTTCCAAATAAGCGGGTCGCTCAGATATTTATTCCAAAATTCGTATGCCAACGACATCGGCATATCGACTTCAACTACTCGCACGGCGGTATCGGGGTGGGTATATCTTTCTACCAATGATTCGGGAAGTCCGATGACCGAAGCCGTGTAAATTGTGGAGCCGAGAAGTCCGTCGGATGAATAGTAGGACGATGGATTAAAGTCGCTGTAAATCGGTGACTCGATCGCCTTGTCAAGGCGATACACTTCAACACCCATTGGCGCTAATGTGTCGCCAATGCAATCGCCGTAGCTCATAAACATACGCAGCTTTATAGAATCGAGGGTTTCGATGGTGATGCCGAATGTGTCGAGAGCTACCGCAGGCATGAACTGAGTGATAAAATCGCTTGAGAAATTACCGAATCCTTTTGCGTCAATCTTTCCAAGTATCTGGCTTTCGGTTCTTCCTTGGATTACCGGATTGGCTACTGAGAATCCGGTAACGGTGAATGATGAATCAACGAGAACTTCAACTTCGTCCTCTATGATTGAAGAGCCGATTCCCGTAGTGTCTTCGCACGCGATTAACGACGCGCCGATCAGAACTGCCGGAATCCATCTATTAAGCTTCATGTGGTGTAGTGCTAAATTTATAATGATTTATAGAATTCCGCATATTTTCCCACGTAATCAGTGTCTCCGGGATATGGGAGGAACGGTTTTCCGGATGCTTTGATGTAGTCGAGAATTTCTTGCGGTATTTCAGGTGATGATTGAATTATTCCGTCGGAATGGTCGATGGCGAGCTTGTGCAGGCTGAGGATGTCAGTTCCATTGTCGTCGAGCGAGGCAATGTCGTTATCGGAGAATCCGTCAAGTTTCAGCTTTTCTTTAAGACGCTTGTCGAGCGTTCCGTCAAATTTATTGTCAAAAACTGAATATACAATCTTTGAGTTGGCAAAAGACGGATCATCGGCGTAAGCGCATTTGAGATATAGAGGAGCCATTGCTGACACCCATCCTGAACAATGGATCAGCGTCGGATCCCATCTTAATTTCTTTACGGTTTCGACAACTCCTCGCGCATAGAACATGATGCGCTCGTCGTTGTCATCGGGCATAAGCGTCAACTCAAGTTCTTTTGTTGACTGGTTGCGGAGAAAATAATCTTCATTGTCAATGAAGTAAACCTGCATACGCGAAGTTTGCAATGTGGCGACCTTTATTATGAGCGGATGGTCGGTGTCGTCGATGACAATATTTAGTCCCGAAAGCCTTATGACTTCATGCAACTGGTTGCGGCGTTCTTTGATTGAGCCGTATTTCGGCATAAATGTGCGCACTTCACAGCCATGCTCTTGAATGCCTTGTGGTAGCTTTTGGCTTAATTCTGACATTTGTGTTGCCGGAAGATAAGGCGTGATTTCTTGCGAAATATAAAGGACTTTATTGATATCCATCTATTCGAGATTAACAAGTTATAATAGTATCTTTTGGCAAAGTTACGAAAAAAATCCGGAATAACCATAATTCCGTTAATTTGCCGAAAATTAAAATTCTATAATGAGGCGAAATTATCAATAGAACCTGCGGTTTTGTCGAAACTGTTCGTGAGTCATTTGTCGATATCTTTCTGTCTGAAATCAAAAATGGATGAAAAAACGATGAATTAAGCGAATTTTGGAGTATCTTTGCGTAAAATAAACCGATACTCATGATGCATTCATTGACGGAAAAGACCGAGGCTCTCGGACGGGTAATCAAAACATTGGATATTCTTAGAACAGAATGTCCGTGGGATCGTAAGCAGACAAATGAGTCGTTACGCCCTAATACGATCGAGGAGACTTACGAATTGTGTGAAGCTCTTCTCGCCGATGATAATGAGAATATCAGCAAGGAGCTTGGTGATGTTCTGCTCCATGTGTTGTTTTACGCAAAGATTGGAGAGGAAAAGGGCGCTTTCGATATTGCCGACGTGGCTGATAAACTTAATAATAAGTTGATATTCCGCCATCCTCATGTGTTTGGCGACACAAGCGTTGAAAATTCGTCGCAGGTTGAGCGGAATTGGGAACAGATAAAACTGAAGGAGAAGGGTGGTAACCGTACTGTACTTGCCGGGGTTCCGTCGTCGCTTCCTGCTATGATAAAGGCTTTCCGAGTTCAGGAAAAGGCGGCAAATGTTGGCTTTGACTGGGAGGAGCGCCGTCAGGTATGGGATAAGGTCAAAGAAGAGATATCTGAAGTCGAAACTGAGATAGACGGGATGTCACATGAAAAGATGGAGGAGGAATTCGGAGACCTGCTTTTCAGTTTGATCAATGCCGCCCGTTTATATAAAATAAATTCGGAAAACGCATTGGAAAAGACCAACCGTAAATTTATTTCACGCTTCAATTATGTAGAGGAACAACTGAATAAAACAGGTAAAAGTTTGAAAGAGGCGACTCTGCAAGAGATGGACTCACTGTGGAATGAAGCGAAAGCGGCGGTGGATAAAAAATAATCGAGTTCTTAAAAATAACCTTGAATTTTATGAAGGACAAGCAAGATAACCGTAGGGCGACGATTTTCATATTGGCGATCCTAATTCTTATAATAGCAGTATATGTCGCTAATGCCAGAGTGGAGCGTAATTATAAAAATACTGCCTCAGAGCATATAAATCTTGTTATAGACAGTATTGATTTCCGTATCGACCTAACCAGGATGTACGCTCGTTTGATAGGAAGACCCCATACATCGCAAAAAATCGAACGGATTGAAATGCGCGCTCCAGCCGGCGATTTTGAAGCGATGGATATTGATGGAGTGGATTTTAACCGCTGGTTCCAGTGGGAAGATGACGGCGTGATAGCGGTTGAAATAGATTTTAAGGCAATGCCCGCCACGAAGTCGGGGACTCTGATAGTAGAGACTGCAAGAGGTGTTGACACGAGTAAATTTTCCAATTAAATCTTCGGTGAGTTGAAACTTTGCATTACCGAAAAGCCAAGCGTCGCTAAGGATATTGCGGCTATTCTTGGAGCCTCGAAGCGCTGTGACGGCTATTACGAAGGTTCAGGTTTCCGTGTGACATGGACATTCGGGCATTTATGTACGCTTAAGGAGCCTGCGGATTACACAGATTTGTGGAAACGGTGGTCATTAGGCGCGTTGCCAATGATTCCTTCGCGCTTTGGAATAAAGCTTATAGCGGATAAAGGTATTGAGAAGCAGTTTTACATTATCAAAAACCTTATCGGAGAGGCTGAAGAAATTATAAATTGCGGTGATGCCGGACAGGAAGGTGAGCTGATTCAACGATGGGTCATGCAGAAAGCTGATACTCATTGTCCGGTGAAACGATTGTGGATAAGCTCTTTGACCGATGAATCTATAAGAGAGGGGTTTAAAACATTGAAGCCGCAAGCTGATTATGACTCCCTGTACTATGCGGGATTGTCGCGCGCCATAGGCGACTGGATTCTCGGAATGAATGCGACAAGGCTTTATTCTCTTAAATATTCATCGCCCGGTAATGTGCTGTCAATTGGGCGTGTGCAAACTCCCACATTGGCATTGATAGTGCAGCGTCATCATGAAATTGCAAATTTTAAGCCTGAAGATTTCCGGGAACTTAAGACGCAATATCGTGATGTGACGTTTAATGCTACGTCAGGCCGTTTCTCGACAGAAAAGGATGCTACGGCGGCTCTTGAATTGATAAAGGGGAAGCCGATGGTGATAACTGATGTGTCGGAAAAGAAGGGTCGTGAATCGCCTCCGAGACTGTTTGACTTGACAACGCTACAGGTTGAGTGTAATAAAAAATGGGGATGGACGGCTGATGATACGTTACGTTTGATTCAATCGTTATATGAAAAGAAGGTGACGACTTATCCACGTGTAGACACGACTTATCTTAGCGATGATATTTACCCTAAAATTCCTGCTATACTTAAGCAGATGACGCCTTACGCTAACTTGACCGGCGTTTTGCTCTCCGGGAAATTGCCAAAATCAAAGAAAGTCTTTGACAACAGTAAAGTGACCGATCACCATGCTATAATCCCTACAGGTCAATCTCCGTCGGGATTGGCAGGAGATGAGCGGAAGATGTATCATCTGATAGCCTTACGATTTATTGGCGCGTTTTATCCTGATTGTGTATTTCAGTCCACAACTGCGTCGGGAACTGTTGGAGCAGTTGGATTCAAGGCTTCAGGAAAAGTTATAGTTGAACCGGGATGGCGCTCGATTTATGCCGGCAAGGATAGTAGTGACGAGACGGGCGAGGAGGGTATTTTGCCGCCATTCGTTGTTGGTGAATCGGGTCCTCATGAACCTTCTTTGCTGAAGAAGCAGACGCAGCCGCCGAAATTGTATACTGAGGGTACGTTGTTGCGGGCGATGGAATCAGCCGGAAAAACGGTTGATGACGAGGAACTGCGTGAGGCGATGAAAGAGAACGGTATAGGCCGTCCATCCACGAGAGCTGCGATTATAGAGACGCTTTTCAAGCGTAAATATATATACCGTGATAAGAAGAATATCCGTGCGTCTCAAGCCGGCATCGACCTTATTGCGATAATAAATGAGGAGCTTTTGAAGAGCGCCAAACTTACTGGCTTGTGGGAGAATAAGCTAAGACGTATAGAACGAGGCGAATTTTCTGCTGCTGAATTTATTTCGGAATTGAAAACATTGATAGGGGATATCGTTATCAATGTGCTGAGAGACAACTCTTCCCGACAGATAAAGGTGGAGCAGAAAGCGGATGTGTCAGCGAAAGTCCGGAATGGAGGAAAGGAGAAAAAAACGCGGGTGCCTCGTGTGAAGAAGTTGGAGGATGTGAAATGTCCTCTGTGTGGGAAAGGACATATTTTGAAAGGTAATTCCGCCTACGGGTGCAGTTGTTTCCGTGACGGTTGTTCTTTCCGAATTGATTTTGCGGAGTGCGCCTGTGATTCGACTCCGGCGCGAGTGGCTAATTTCATAAAGAAGAAGTATGGCAGTTAATGATTTAGAACAGTTTCCGATTGTTGACGATTTGGGCAATGTAATAGGAAAAGCTACCAGGAAAGAGTGTCATAACGGGAGCCGATTGCTTCATCCCGTGGTGCATCTCCATGTGATCAATGACCAGGGGGAGCTTTATTTGCAAAAGCGGTCGCTTGATAAGGATATACAGCCTGGGAAATGGGATACTGCTGTAGGCGGACACATTGACTATGGCGAAGCTGTGATTGACGCTTTGTTTCGAGAGGCTCGTGAAGAACTTGGCCTTGTCTCGTTTGAACCGGTGAGACTGCCGGCTTATAAATATGTTTCCGAAAGGGAGTGTGAACTGATTAATCCTTTTTTCGTATATGTTTCTGATGGTTGTTTGATTCAGCCTGATCCGTCGGAAATATCAGAAGGTCGATTCTGGAAAATCTCTGAAATCGAGAGTAATATTGGGAAAGGATTATTCACTCCTAATTTTGAACAAGAGTTTTTAATAATTAAAGATTTTATAAAGTGATAATTTGTTGGACGACAACCGATTTTTTCCTGCAATGGATTTGGGTGGGGTTGATAATAGTTTGTGCTTGCATGTTTTTTGTGATGCGAATCAGGCGTTTAAAGAAATATGGCAATGCGAAAACTCGCAATTCATCATGCGACGGCTGCCCTATGTGCAATGACTGTCCTGATGACTGTGACGGCTCTAAAAAAGATGAATATCGTAGTGGAAAATGAGGATATATCAATGTGTGGTTGACGCCACCGTGTTAATGTATAATCAGTAGTAAGTGCATTGTGCGATTGTCACTCGTCAGGAACGAGGCGGGATAAGCGGTGCTCGAGGTCGGTCGATGACAGCCTTGATGTGATTTTTCCTTTGTGCGCGTAAGAGATGTTTCCGGTTTCTTCACTTACCACTATCGCAGCCGCGTCGGTAGCTTGGCTTATACCTAATGCAGATCTGTGACGAAGCCCCATTGATCGGGGAATGTTTGTGTCATGGCTTACCGGGAGGATGCATCCGGCTGCTTTCATGCGGTCGTGAGCGATGATGAGGGCGCCGTCGTGTAGCGGTGAATTTTTGAAGAAAATGTTTTCTATAAGACGGGAATTTATCGTCGCGTCAATCATATCGCCGGTTTTCTCATAATTTTCTAACGGTATTGACTGCTCGATTACAATCAATGCTCCGGTTTTTGATTTCGACATGGACATACAAGCGTAAACGATAGGCATGATCCATTTGCGCCTGTCGTCGTCATGCGAATTTCCCGATCGGTGGTGTCGGAACAAGTTGCTGAGGAAGCGCCATCGGTTGTGATTGCCGAGTTCAACGAGAAATCGTTTTATTTGATCCTGGAATAATATTACCAAAATGATTAGGCCTATTGACATCACTTTGTCGAGAATGGTGCCAATTAGCCGCATTTCGAGTATCTCGGATGCTACTACCCATACGATTATAAATGCGAGCACACCGAAAAATATGTTGATAGTGCCCGATTCCTTCATAATTTTATAAAGGTAGTATAGCAGCATCGCCACTATTATTATATCGAGTGCGTCTTTTATGCCGAAAGGAGTCATATATTAGGATAAGTTAGTTCTACTATTTTTGCGGTTTCCACGGCTTCTTTTACATCATGCACTCGGAGTATTGACGCGCCGTTGCACAATGCGATTGTGTTGATTGCGATAGTTCCTGTTAACGCGCCGTCAGGTGATGTGTTAAGTGGGCGGTATATCATTGATTTTCTTGATACGCCTACTAATATTGGGCGTTCAAGGATGAGAAAGAGGTTTAGATTGCGCAGCAGTTCATAATTCTGTTCTGTGGTTTTGGCGAATCCAAAGCCGGGATCAATTATTATGTCGTTTACACCTGCGAGAGAGAGACGGTTTAATTTTTCTCCCATATCGGCGAGCACCTCAGCCGTTACGTCTTCATAGTCGGTAAGCTGTCCCATAGTGGCCGGAGTGCCGCGCATATGCATCAAGATGTAGGGAACATTGAGCTTTATGACAGTTTCCTCCATTTTGGGATCGAGCATACCTCCGGAAATGTCGTTTATTATATCTGCCCCAAAATCGGTTATAGCCGTCTCGGCGACATCGGCGCGGAATGTGTCGATGCTGATAGGGATGTCGGGCGCTACCGATCTTACGGCCTCTATACCTCGTTTTAAGCGTGAAAGTTCTTCATGTGGTGGCACATCCGAAGCTCCGGGTCGTGAGGAGTAGGCTCCGATATCAATAATATCCACTCCCGATGCGATCATTTCTTTTGCTCGAACACTGATTTCATTATTTAATTCTGTCCGTGACGACGCATAAAAAGAATCATGGGTCACATTTATTATGCCCATAATTTGCGGACGGTCGCAACATATAAGCCGCCCTTTGATATTCAGAGTGAATGGAGTGAACTTATGCATCGTTGACAATGGTTGTGCGAATGTACGCATTTTTCCATTAACGACCAAAAATATAGGTTAAGCAAATGGATTTATAAGTTTTAAAAAGAATCAGTATGTATGCGAGTAGGTGAATTTTTACGTGCGTAAATCTCTAAATTAATGTTAAGATCAGGGCTTTAATCTGAATATTATTCCGATAATTACTAATTTTGTAAATAATAGATACTTGCAATAGAAAATAGTAATGTTAAAAAAAATTCGGATTTTATTGGCTGCGATATGCTTTTTTGCTATTACGGTCTTATTTCTTGATTTTACATCCACTGCGTTGCAAAGTTGGGGTTGGCTTGCCAAGTTGCAATTTATGCCTGCGATGCTTTCGCTGAATGTTGTGGCGCTTTTTGTGTTGATTGCTCTGTCGCTTGTTTTTGGTAGAGTTTATTGCTCAATATTGTGCCCATTAGGCGTTTTGCAGGACTTTATTTCTTGGATCCATGATTTATTTGGCGGAAAACGTAGATTCCATTATTCTAAGCCTATGACATGGATTCGTCTTGGAGCGTTGCTGCTTTTTGTGTTGCTTGTGGCGTTCGGGTTTATGCGTGTCGCATCATTTATAGAACCATACAGTGAATTTGGCCGCATAATGAACTCTCTTGTGAAGCCATTGTACGTCGATGTTAATAATGTTATCGCTGATCGGCAAGCAGAGGATGTTTATACATTTTATCACGTTGATAATTATATTTCGGCGGCTCTTGTTGTGGTAGCGTCAGTTACGTTGCTTGTTGTGGGGCTTATGGCGTGGTTTGGAGGACGTATATATTGCAATTCTATATGTCCTGTAGGAACTATTTTAGGCTATTTGTCGCAGTTCTCGTGGCTTAAACCGGCGATTGATACATCGAAATGTGTAAATTGTGGAAAATGCGGAAAATTGTGTAAAGCGTCGTGCATAGATACTAAAAATCATGTTATTGACTATACACGTTGCGTTTCATGTATGAATTGTCTTGAAAATTGCAGCGTTAACGCTATATCCTATATCCATTCGCCCAAAGTGGCGCGTAAAGATGAGGAATCTGATGAATTGGTTGATGGTGCTCGTAGAAAGGCTCTTACGGTAGGAGCGTTATTGGTGGCCGGAGCTGCGGTAAAAGCTGAGGATAAAGTGACCGACGGTGCGCTTGCGAAGATTATAGATAAAAGAAAACCGGTGCGCAAAACACCGCTTACCCCTCCTGGAAGCCTTAGTTATGAAAATTTTACCCGGCGATGTGTGTCATGCCAGTTATGTGTGAGCAATTGTCCAAATGGCGTTTTGAGACCGTCAACTGACTTGACTGCGTTTATGTTGCCGGAAATGAGTTATGATCTCGGTTATTGCCGTCCCGAATGTAATAATTGTTCTGTTGTATGCCCGGCAGGCGCGATTGAACCGATTGATATAGCTGATAAGAGCAGTATTCAGATAGGCCATGCCGTATGGATTCAAGATAATTGCATAGCTGCTACGAAAGGAGTGTCATGTGGAAATTGTGCCCGTCATTGTCCGGTTGGAGCTATTGTTATGGTGTCTCAGAATCCTGATGATGAGGGGGCGCCTAAGGTTCCTGCTGTAAATACTGAGATATGTATCGGGTGCGGCGCGTGTGAGAATTTGTGTCCTGTGCGTCCATTCAGTGCCATATACGTGGAAGGTCATAAACGTCATCGGATTGTATAGTTAATTGTCATGAAAGAAAATTTGAATATAACACGTCGAGGTTTTTTACGTACCTTAGGTGTAGGAGCTGCTACAATGGCAGTATCAGCGTGTGGTGGCGGTAAGAATGGAAAATCCGTGTCATCGCCTCAATCTATAGCTTCAGGAGATGAAGCTGAGGGGGAGATGACATATCGAATTAATAAAAACACCGGTGATAAGGTGTCAATTTTGGGGTACGGCTGTATGCGTTTTCCAAAACTCATTGGTGGTAAAGTTGCTGAGGATGGAAATGATTTGGATCAGCAGGCAATCAATGAGTTGATAGATTATGCCATGGAGCATGGCGTGAATTATTATGATACATCGCCGGCTTATTGTAAAGGATTCAGTGAATCGGCGCTTGGAATCGCTCTCAAGCGTCATCCCCGTGATAAATATTTTATTGCCACCAAGCTATCCAATTTCGCTCCAGGAGTGTGGTCAAAGGATAAATCAATGAAGATGTACAACGATTCGTTTAAGAATCTTCAGGTGGATTATATCGATTACTTGCTGCTGCACGGCATAGGAATGGGTGGCCTTGAAGCTTGGAATGGGAGATATATTGACAATGGGATGTTGGATTATCTTGTGAAGGAAAGGGAGAATGGACGAATACGTAATCTCGGATTTTCCTATCATGGGGATGTAGAGGTGTTTGACCATCTGCTTGCAATGCAAGACAGAGGTGAGATAAAGTGGGATTTCGCTCAAATTCAGCTCAATTATATCGATTGGCGTCATGCAAAGGAGGTTAACAAGCGCAATACGGATGCGGAGTATTTGTATGATGAACTTACAAAACGAGGAATCCCGGTAGTGGTCATGGAGCCTCTATTGGGAGGCCGATTGGCACAGGTGAACAATCATATATTGGAAAATTATAAAAGTCGCCGTCCCGATGACAGTGTAGCGGCATGGGCTTTTCGATTTGCCGGGACGCCCGACAATATACTAACGGTTTTGAGTGGAATGACCTATATGGAGCACCTTCAGGATAATCTTCACACTTACTCACCGTTGCATCCGTGTACCGATGATGAGCTGGCGATGCTTGAAACATCGGCTCAGTTAATTTTGAATTATCCCACGGTACCGTGTACAGATTGTAAATATTGTATGCCGTGCCCATACGGGCTTGATATTCCGGCAATTTTCGCTCATTATAATAAATGTATTAACGAGGGAAATGTGCCTGAAGGCGATCAAGATCCTAATTATAGGAAGGCTCGTAAAGCTTTTTTGGTGGGATATGATCGTAAAGTGCCTAAATTAAGGCAGGCAGACCATTGTATAGGATGTGGTGAATGTAAGATTCATTGTCCTCAAGGGATAGATATTCCTGTTAGAATGGCGTCAATCGACAAATTTGTTGAACAGCTTAAACAGCGCAAAGATGTGTCAGCGTGAAGCGCGCATTTAGACAGTGATTGAATAAAACAAAAATTTCCCGGGATCGGCGTTTCATGCTCTCTCTCGGGAAATTATTATTTTGCGTGCTATGTCGGTTAAAGCTATCTTTCGGCGCGCATTGGGTTTGAGAGGAAGTCTTCGTATGCGAGTCGTATTCCGTCTTGGAGTTCCGTGGAGTACACCCATCCGAGCGAGGCCGCCTTTGACACATCGAGCAGTTTGCGCGGAGTTCCGTTGGGCTTGGTAGTATCCCACACTATTTTCCCTTCATAGCCTACTATGCGTGCCACTGTTTCTGCAAGCTCTTTTACGGTTAGCTCTTTGCCTGTCCCGGCGTTCACCGTCTCGTTGCCTGAGTAGTTGTTCATCAGGAACACGCAGAGGTTGGCGAGGTCGTCGACGTAAAGGAACTCGCGCAGGGGCGATCCGTCGCCCCAACATACCACTTCTGTCGATCCGGCTTCTTTGGCTTCATGGAAGCGGCGTATCAACGCCGGCAAAACATGGCTGTGGGTGGGATGGTAGTTGTCATTCGGACCATAGAGGTTGGTGGGCATCACTGAGATATAGTCAGTGCCGTATTGGCGGTTTAGAAATTCGCAATATTTCAATCCGGATATTTTGGCGAGCGCGTACGCCTCATTGGTTTTTTCCAGCGGAGATGTCAGCAGGCAGCCCTCGGCCATGGGCTGCGGCGCCATGCGGGGGTATATGCAGGAAGAACCGAGGAATTCGAGCTTTTTGCATCCGTTTTTCCACGCAGCGTGGATTACGTTCATTTCAAGCATCATGTTTTCATACATGAAGTCGGCTGGAGCCGAAGAGTTGGCTTCAATCCCCCCCACCTTGGCGGCTGCCAGAAACACATATTCCGGTTTCTCGGCTTCAAAAAAGTCATTGACCGCTTGCTGATTTATAAGGTCGAGCTCTTTATGAGTGCGTGTCAGGATGTTGCCGTAACCTTGGCGGCGTAGTTCTCGGACGATCGCCGACCCCACCATGCCCCGGTGTCCGGCCACATATATTTTGGCATTTTTTTCCATTTTGGTTTTTGTTGCAGTTAGAACGAGTCTTTGCGTCTTATTTTGATCCTTATCACATCCTCGGAGTCCGGGATTTCATCAACTACGAGAGCGAGATAGCCGCCGCCTCCGGCTCCAAGCATTTTCCATGCGAGAGCTTTGTCTTTCCAGCGGTCGATGTATTGCTCCACGCCGGGCTGCATCATTGCAGGGAACATCGACACCTGCGCATTGAAGGAGTCGCGGAAAGCTCCGGCGAACGCCGCCAGGTCGCGGGCGAGTATCGCCTCCCAGCAGCGTTGCGCCGCCGCCGTGAGCGCCTTGACTTTTTCGGCTGTGACGTCTTTGCCCTCGACCACCGAGCATCCGGGGCGGCGCGGGAACATTGGGATGAGACAGATGTGGCTCTCAAGCCAGGACAGGACCCCCTCGTCGTGGCACGACTCAATCCTCGAGGGCCAATAACGCCCGTCGTAATAGTGGCGGTTCAGCCCCGACATGCAGATGCCGATGGCGTCCTGCGCGCCGGAGACGTGCCCCTCGTTCTCGGGGTCGTTCTCGAAGCAGAACAGCAGCCGCGCGAGCATCTCCTCGTTGTAGTTGGGCAGCTCGTAGGGCCATATCTTTTTGGCGGCGTTCCTCGTCGAGGTCGACATCCCGGCGCGCTCCATGAACTCCTCGGTCGGCTCGATCGAGGCCGTGATGGCCCATCCGGCTCCGAGGACCGACACGTAGGGTTGGTCGATCCACGTCCCGGCGATGTCCACCCTGTAGGGCAGATGCGATTTGACGCCTTTCCTGAGTGATGTGGTGGAACGTGCTTCGAGTCCTGCGTCGGGTTCTCGTTCCAGCACCACATATTCGATGCCGCGCTCCCGGCAGAACTCGCGCTTAAGGTCGCTTCCGCCGTCGGAATTGACCACGAATATGTCGGGCTGCACACGGTCGACCACTTCGACGAAGTCCATCACGCCCGATCCGGGATTGACGAATGCGTCGGTCACGTAGCGTATGGACTTGACCATGTAAAGGCGCTCTTTCTCGGAATAAACCGTCTTGCGGTTTTTGAGTTCCTCGATGGTTTTGTCGGAACCTATTCCCACATAGAGATCGCCGAATTTCGACGCTTCCTTGAAGAATGCCACGTGCCCGGAGTGGAGCATGTCGTAGCACCCCGACACGAACACTTTTTTGTTTGCCATATTGAATTGCTGTTTATTTCACGATTCCTTTTTCAAGATATTCGGCGAGATTGGTGCGAGCCTCCTCGCCGGCGCGTTCCACAGCCACCTTCGCCATGTCGGCGTCGACCATGAGGTTGACGAGCTGCTCGAAGGATGTCTTCTTTGACGGATCCCAGCCGAGCTTCTCCTTCGCCTTGGTGGGGTCGCCCCAAAGGTTCACCACGTCGGTCGGGCGGTAGAAGTCGGGCGACACCTCTATCACGGTTTTCCCGGTCTTCACATCGACGCCTCTTTCATCGGCCCCTTCGCCTTCGAAACGCAGCTCTATGCCCGCGCGGCGGAACGCCAGCAGGCAGAATTCGCGCACGGAGTGCTGCTCCCCGGTGGCGATCACATAGTCGTCGGGCCGCGGCTGCTGGAGGATGAGCCACATGCACTCCACGTAGTCCTTGGCGTACCCCCAGTCGCGCAGCGACGAGAGGTTGCCCAGGAGAAGTTTCTCCTGTTTGCCCTGGGCGATGCGGGCGGCGGCGAGGGTGATCTTGCGCGTCACGAATGTCTCGCCGCGGCGTTCCGACTCGTGGTTGAACAGTATGCCCGAGCAGCAGTACATCCCGTAGGCCTCGCGGTATTCCTTCACTATCCAGAATCCGTAGAGCTTGGCCACGGCGTAGGGGGAGTACGGGTGGAACGGTGTCTCCTCGTTCTGCGGCACTTGCTCCACCTTTCCGTACAGCTCGGAGGTGGACGCCTGATAGATGCGGCATGCGTCCTTCAATCCGCACAGGCGCACCGCCTCAAGGACGCGCAACACGCCCGTGGCGTCGACGTCGGCCGTGAACTCGGGCGAGTCGAACGACACCTGCACGTGGCTCTGAGCCGCCAGGTTGTAGATCTCGTCGGGGCGCACTTTGCCCACCACTTGCAGCATCGACATCGAATCGCCCAGGTCGGCGTAGTGCAGGTGGAAATTCGGCTTGCCCTCAAGATGAGCTATACGTTCACGGAAGTCCACCGACGAGCGGCGTATCGTGCCGTGCACGTCATATCCTTTTTCCAATAAAAATTCAGCCAGAAACGAGCCGTCTTGACCCGTAATACCCGTAATTAGTGCGGTTTTCATAAATCTGTAGTGTAATTTATTTTTTAAAGTGCTATAGGTAGGTTTTTGTTCACAAGCGCATCCTCCAATGTCGGACGAAATACCTCGAAATCAACAATCTTATCAAGTCGTTCCAATGGATTGCCAAGTTTCATCAGCTCAGACACTGACATTTTAAGACCAAACATTCGTCTGACCCCTGCATGAGTAACAGCCTGTATCTCATTAGCTATAAGTAATGAACTCACAGCATAGTAACAAGCATAATAAAGACGATTCATTGCTCCACTGAACATTCCATTAGCCGCTAAACAATCAGCTTCAGCCAATGTCGATTCAGCACGGTGTAGTCTATAGGCTACAAGCTCATTACGGCTATCACTGTCGAGATGTTCTGTCATAGGCGAATGCCGTCTTTGGTGACATTTATAGTGAATGGCGTCCTCCTTGATGCCCATATATTGCGAGGCAATATCAAAGGCGAAATGTCGACACCCAAGTCAAGAGAGAGTTCGTATAGCCGACCGGATATATCGCAACGTCTGCGCACATAATCAATTCCTTGCACAGAATCAGGAAGCAATATCAAAAGATCAATATCAGAGTCATGGCGAGCCTCTCCGCGAGCCTCCGATCCATAAAGAATGGTGTCGGCTTCCGGAGCAAAACTGTGCATCACAGTTGCTATTCGCGATATGACTTTATTGCGTCTCATTGAAAATGTATTCTAACGATGTAACGCAAAGATACGATATCTGGTTTTGAATTTCAAATCTTTATAAGATTTTTTGCCGCATTAATGTTATCTTGCGACATACTCAATGCATAATTTGTAATTTATTCCGATATGAACTGGATATCATCAGTACGAGGGTGTACAAACTCGAATTCAAGTGTGCGAGCGAGGCCTTCGTCAAGAGTGAACGGAGCCTTGAAACCTGATGAGTGGGCTTTCTTGGCGTCAAATTCGGTGGTGGCACAGAATTTCTTCACGCGGACAGAGCTTACAGTTAGTTTTTTCCCGGTTATTTTTGCGAGAAGATCAAAACAGTATCCTCCGGTCATTCCGAGCCAGTAGGGGAAATGCGTAGCAGGAATATGTTTGTTGAGCACTTAATCATTGCTATTTTCATAACCTTAAAAAGAATTTTTGTGATTATGTTTGTTTTATAAAGTATAGATATTAACTTTGTGGAAAACCGTAGGTAATTATGGATGAA